>CAMECH010000003.1 GCA_945913015.1 uncultured Bacteroides sp. | reverse complement strand
GAAGGTAAGAACGGATGGAAAGATAGATTTTAATGTGCAGTTTTGAAGGAACAATTAATTTAAAACTTCATAGGGGTGTGGTGAAGTGGTATCATAGGGGTCTCCAAAACCTTTGGTGGGAGTTCGATTCTCTCCACCCCTGTTATTTAAAAATTAAAAAATGCTTTAGAATGCTTTGGACATGGATAATAATTGCTGTTCAAAGCATTTTGTTATAATTTACATAAAAATATTTAAGGAGGAGAAGGTACATATGTTTTTATTTATTTTAGGGGTACTGATTGGAGTTGTAAGTTTTGTTGCATTAGGTTTTAATCGTAAGAATAAGGAAACGGGCTGGCGAATTAATTTTAAACAGGCTTTTTCGTTAATAGGTGTTGCGTTTATTGTACTTTCGTGCATCAGGACTGTTCCGACCGGACACACAGGAGTTGTAACTGTGTTTGGGACAGTTCAGAATGGGACGCTCGATGCCGGTATTCATTTTGTTGCACCTTGGAAAAAGGTAATCAATATGGATAATCGAATTCAGAAGGTTTCGGGAGATATGTCGGGAACTACATCTGATATGCAGGATGTGTATACAACATTTACACTTAACTATCAGATAAGCAAAGCAGATGCATCAACTATATACAGAACAATAGGAACTGATTATGAAGCCAAGGTTATTGAAGCTCAGACACGTAATACAGTAAAGGCAGTATTGGCTAAATATGCTGCTACAGAGCTTGTGACAAATCGTTCAGAGGTTGCATCGGCAATAGAAAAAGAACTTGAAAATGTGTTAAATAAATATAATATTGAGGTCGTAGACACAGCAATTGAGAATCTTACGTTTTCGGATGAATTTAACGATTCGATTGAACAGAAGGTTATCGCCGAGCAGAATCTGGAAAGAGCAAAAACTGAACAGGAAAAGCTTAATTTAGAGGTGCAACAGGAAGCACAGCGAAAGATTACTGCAGCCAATGGTACTGCGGAAGCTAATAAGATTCTGGCAGATTCTATTAATGACACAATTTTGCAGAAAAATATTATTGAAAAATGGAACGGAGAGCTTCCTAAGGTTGTAGGAAACGACACTAATGTATTTGATATTTCGGAATATGTAAAATAATATAATGACTAAGGAGAAAAAGTATGATTAAAAACAGAACTGTACAGCTTATTTTCCAGTCTGCATTCTGCAACCTTGGTATTATAGGAATTATTGCAAGTTTTGGATTTTTTGAATATACATTCAGGGGAGACTTTTTTGTACATTTTACAAACCTTAGTAATTACTTGTGCATTGGAATTATGTTTGCAGAACTGATACAGACGGCTAAGAAGAGAGAAGACAGTTATGTAAAGGTGCAGCCTGTATTAAAATTTATTGGTATGCTGATGATACTGTTTACATTTTTTGTTTTCAATATAATGCTTGCTCCGGCGAGAGAGGCATATCTTAATTATAGAATAGCGAGCGTGCTTTTTCATGTTGTTCTGCCGATTATGTATGTGGCTGACTGGTTTTTGTTTTATGAAAGAGGACAGATAAGATGGTATCATCCGCTGATGTCGGCAGTTGCTCCGATTGCGTATGTGATTTTTGTATATGTACGTGCATGGATTTTGAATTTTGATACGCAGGTTCCATACCTTTATCCATACTTCTTTTTGAATCTTGACACACAGGGGGTAGACGGAGTGGCAAAATGGATAGCTATTCTGTCGGTGGGATTTATTGCACTTGGTTACATATTTTTCGGACTGGACAAAATTAAATTGCCGAATAAGAAAAGTTCTTAACAGCCGGAAAGTAATATTATATACTTAATAAAATAGAATTTAATTTACAAAAGGAGAGCTAATTTATGAAAAACAAATTATCTAAAATACTTGCGCTATTTTTACTTGCAATTACCTTAACAGGGTGTGATGACAGCCAGACAGCCCAGTTGACTACGACTGGTGTTAATGCGACTATACAACAACAGGAAACATTGTCGGTTGAAAGTCACACTCAGAAAGTGTCTGAGTATAACAATCAGACAGTACAGTATCAATCAAAGGCAAATGAGACACATAGTGCGTCAACAAAGAAAAATAATGAACAGCCTGAAACTGAAAAGCAGTATCAGACGAAAGAAGCAGATGAAAGTAAGACGGAAAGTGAATCACTGAAAAATGAAATAAGTTCAGCAGCTTCTGAAATTAATACTTTAGAACCTGAAATATCACAATCAGAAAGCAAGGATTCTTCACCGAAAACGGTATCGTCTGAAGATACTCAGGAAAAGAATATTGATGATGTTACTGTATATATAACTAAAACAGGCAAAAAATATCATAGAAGCGGGTGCAGCTATTTAAGTAAAAGTAAAATTGCAATCTCAAAAAGCAGTGCGCAAGCAAAGGGGTATGATGCCTGTAGCAGATGTAACCCATAGGGATGTTTATATGAGATTAAAAAATAACAGGTTCAATCGAATCTGTTCAGACTGTAGACAAAGTCAAAAAAATAATGCAGCTACGCTTACTTATGCGTAGCTGCATTATTTTAACCTTCATGTTTTCTGTCTATTGGCAACCCTACAAGCTGGAAATTGTGTGTTGCTGCCAAAGGCCGTATTTCACGCGACAGCGCGTCATGAGCATGAAGCAAAGCGAAAGCTCGGTCAATTAGGAAACCTAAGTGATACCTGAAAGCTCTGGCATCTGCCTATCCTGATATAAAAGGTGATTTTAGGCAGAGAAAATGTGGATATTCATGCCTGTTTCTTGCAGGATTTCTGCCCATACCAATGGATAACGCCATTTAAGGCAGAAAAATATCGTCGTTCATTCCAGATTCTTCTGCCTAAATCAATGTAAAGCCCTTGCTTGGGTAGAAAGCATCGTCATATTTGCCTTTTTTTGCAAGTTTTTTCTGTCCAAATCAATCAAGAACACCGGCTTAGGCAGATAATGGTTAGTACTTTAAGAAGAACTCTCTCCCAATCTGCCAATCTCCACAAACCGGAAGATTGTCACATAGAAGATGGGGGATTTTAAAATGTAAGAACGATAAGGGGTATGACAATCAATTGATGCTAAAAAGTTTACAGCCGCTGCCTTATCAAATCGTTAAATACTTTCATAACAGCTTCTGACATTGCTGAATAATTGTCAAAAAAATGTGCCACTTCATCACGGCCTTTGTCGGAAAGAGAGTAGTATTTTCTTTTCGGACCTAAATCGGATGCCTGCATCTTAGATATAACCATTCCGTTTTTTTCAAGACGCTGCAACAGCGGATAAATAGTTCCTTCTGATATATCATCAAAACCATATCCTTTCAGCTTTTCTGAAATCTCATAACCATATGTTTCTTTATTGCTTATAACGGCAAGAATGCAGCCTTCAAGAATACCTTTCAGCATTTGTGATGGAATCATTGTCTTAAGCTCCTTAATATCTATCTATATGATTCAGGCATTTTCGAAACTCTTCGTTAAGCAGGTCGTACAATACAAACAAATCCATCGCAGGACACGCTTTTGCTGCTTGTACCTCGTAGCGGTGCATAGTGTGAAAAATCATACTGATGTTATGATTTTTCACACGCGAATTTGTGACGAGAACGCCACAAATTCGTATATCGCAACCGGAAATCTGAAATTTCCGGTGCGTTCCTCGAACGTAAAGCGTTCTCGGAACAGCGATTAATATGCTAAAAGACAGCATATAAGCACCGACGGGTACAAAGCATCCTGCTCATGGATTTATTTGTATTGTACAACTCTCACTGTTAAATGAAGAGTTTGAAGAGTTTCGAAAATGCCTGCTATTCGCTAATATGTATTGCACGGCAATACGCTATTATGCAATACATACTAGTAATCTATATTGTATTATATAATAGCGGTGAAGTCAATAAATTAGGCACATTTTGAATGTAAATGCATGGAATAGTTTGCCAAGAGCAGTGAAATACTGTATACTGATTTAGTCGGTTGTAAAATAACGGGAATGAGGTGACTGGCAAAATGAGTAAAGAGCAGTGGATTGTCTTTTTAATAGCAGTTGTTGCAATAATGCTATATATTTACTTCAGAAATAAAATACAGTACGGAAGAAAGATTGAAAAAAAGCTGGAAAATGAATGGGGACAGCTTCCTGTTCGCAAGTTTTCACGGGAAGATTTTGAAAATATTTCTCATTATTTCAGAAATATGACAAATGAACAGACGGTTATTGATGACATTACATGGAATGACCTTGATATGGATTCTGTTTTTAATATGATAAATAACACATATTCGTCGGTGGGACAGGAATATCTTTATAAAATGCTTCGTGTCCCAAAGTATGAAAACGAAAGTCTTCGTGAATTTGATGCTCTTGCCGGAATGTTCGGAACGGACGAAAATCTTAGGAAAAGCCTGCAAAAGGAGTATATAAGGCTTGGGTATGCGAAGGGGATTTCAATTTCCGACTATATGGATGCTGTATCGGAAATTGAAATAACAAGCAGTATTCCACACTATCTGAGCAGTCTTGCAATTTTGGCATCTGTTGTGGCGGTTGCATTTAACCCTCCGATAGGTATCCTTTGTTTTACGGCGGCAATAGGATATGCAGTTATTTCGTATTACAGGTATAAAGCAAAGGTTGAGCCGTATTTCATATGTGTAAACCATGTTATAAAGCTTGCTGTATGTGCCGGGCAGATAGGAAAAGCAGGAAGGGATAATGAAGTTTTAAAGCCTTACGCCGAAAAGCTTTCTGATATTTCAAAGCAGTTTTCAGGAATAGTAAGGGATGCCGTATTTATAGGGACGGCATCGGGAATGGATGGCTCACTGGCATCGGTCATTATGGACTATATAAAAATTATCACGCATATTGACCTGATTAAATTTGGCAAAATAGTAAAAAGTATTTCTGACAGGAAAGAAGATATAAGGCTGCTTATTGAGAATCTCGGTATGCTCGAAGCCTCGATTGCGGTCGCGTCGTTCAGGGAATACTTAAATGGCGGGAACGGATTTTGCTGCCCGGAATTAAATTCTTATTCTGACGGAACACATTATATAAAAGCACAGGATTTATATCATCCGTTAAAATCAAAGCCTGTTTCCAATTCAATTGATGAAAATGCAAGTGTTCTTCTTACCGGAGCAAATGCTTCGGGAAAATCAACATTTTTAAAGACGGTGGCAATTAATGCAATTCTTGCACAGACGATATTTACATGTGCAGCAGCTTCGTATAAGGCAAACTTTTTCAGAATATATTCATCAATGGCGTTAAAAGATGACATAAGACGCGGTGAAAGTTACTATATGGCTGAAATAAAGTCGCTGAAACGTATTATTGATGCTGTTGAAGCGGAAAATATGAAAAATGTGCCGGTGCTTTGTTTCATTGATGAGGTGCTTCGAGGCACCAATACTGTTGAGAGAATTGCGGCATCATCTCAGATTCTTTATGATATTGCGGGAAAAAATGTGATGTGCTTTGCTGCAACGCATGATATTGAGCTCACGGAAATTCTTGAAGATGCTTATGCAAATTACCATTTTCAGGAGGAAGTCCTTGGAAATGATGTATATTTTAATTATAAACTGTATAAGGGAAAGGCAACTTCGCGCAATGCAATCAGGCTTCTGTCAGTTATGGGGTATCCACAGCTAATCGTTGATAATGCTGAAAAAATGGCGGAAGAATTTACGCAGAACGGTATGTGGGAGAAAGTTTCGCCCAAATAATAGGAATGGAGATTAGTGTGAAAAATCTTATTGATATGAAGATTTTTCACACGGCTGTTTGTGCCGCAGACGCCACAAACAAGCCATTATCGCAGAGCCAAATCTGATATTTGGCTCGCGATTCCTCCGACGCTAAAGCGTCTGTGGAATGGAGAAGCATATGAAAGTGACAATATATACCGATGGTGCGGCAAGGGGGAATCCTGACGGACCGGGAGGTTACGGAACGGTAATACATTTTGTTGACAGTAAGGGGGAGCTGCACGTAAGGGAATTCAGTGCGGGGTATAAAAAAACCACCAATAACAGAATGGAACTGATGGCGGCCATTGTGGGGCTTGAAGCGCTGACAAAGCCGTGTGACGTTGAACTGATATCGGATTCAAAATATCTGGTTGATGCATTTAACCAGAAATGGATTGACGGTTGGATTAAAAAAGGCTGGAAACGCGGTAAAAATGAGCCTGTCAAAAATGTTGATTTGTGGCAGAGGCTTCTGAAAGCAAAAGAACCGCATAATGTTACATTTACATGGGTAAAGGGGCATGCGGGACATGATATGAATGAGCGTTGCGATGAACTTGCAACAACCGCGGCAGACGGAGATAACCTGCTGACAGACAGCGGAATACAGTAATGCAGCTTATGGTAAATTTATGGTAATGAACTTAAGAGCACCGGAATATGGCAGAATATATTATATGCCAAAAATCCGGTGCTCATTTTGCAGAAACTGTCTTCAGAGCAATCTTCTGAACTGCCTTAAAAACTGTCTTCAGAGCTATTCCAAACCTGTCTTTAAAGTTATCTTATGATGATATATGCCGTATATGCGATATAGCAGAGGAGCATTATTGCGCCCTCCGGCTTTGAGGTCACTTTCTTTGTCCTTGCAAATATTGTAATAAGAACACATACGGCGATAAGAATAACTGTATCAATTATAAGCTCTGTAGCGACATGAATAGGAGAGAGCATTGAAGCTATGCCGATAATAAAGAGAATATTAAATATACAGCTTCCTATGGCGTTGCCAAGTGCGATGCCGGAATCTCCTTTTTTGGCGGCAACTATTGATGTTACAAGTTCCGGGAGTGATGTGCCGATGGCAACGATTGTAAGACCTACAAGTGTATCGCTCATTCCGAGTGATTTTGCAATTACTGTTGCATTATTGACAACGAGCTGTCCGCCGAAGATTACTGCAGCAAGACCGATAACAATAAAAATGAGGCTTTTTGGGACAGAAAACTTTTTGCCTGAATCTTCATCAGCATTGATGTTTTTTGTCGCATTAATCAGAATTATGATGATATAACAAGCCATGGCAAGAATAAGAATCAGACCCTCAAGACGGCTGATTTTTAAGTCAGTCATCATAAAAAGAAGAAGTGCGCTGACGCCTATGTTGCACCACAGGTCCCTTTTCAAAATGTCGTTTGGCGAAGTCACGGGACGGATAAGAGCACAACATCCGATTACCGCAAGGATATTGAAGATATTTGAGCCAACAATATTGCCAAGCGCGATGTCACTGATACCCTGAATGCCGGCAGTGATGCTGACGGCAGCCTCGGGCGCACTGGTACCAATTGAAACAAGAGTAAGCCCGATTACAACCGATGGAACTTTAAGAATGCGCGCCAGAGAAGATGAGCCGTCAACGAAAAAGTCGGCGCCTTTAATGAGAAGTACAAAACCGATGAGCAGCAGTAAATATGCCATAAAATCCTCCATTCTGCAGACACTTTTGTGTCGCTGTTAAATAAGTTAGATGTACAGCAGATGAGTCTTTTATACAAAAAAAGAGACTGTTACTGTACATGTGGTACAATAAAAGTCTCGTTATATACACAGAAGACATGTATTCATGCAATCCGGCCATAAGGCGTGATGACGAACGGCATGCAGACCGGTGTTATGGTTTTAATCTGTTGCCTGCACCGGACTGTTAACTACTCCCTTTTATATTTTATAGTATATAGCATAATTAAAAATATGTGTCAATTAAAAAAATATTTATAAAAAAATATCCGAGACTAATATATTGCTTGAAAATGCGTTGAATGAGTGCTAAAATAAATCTGTTCGATAAATTGTTATGCGCAGAAGGTGTGCGCAGAAATGAGGCTGATTATGAATATAATGGCAGTGGCGGCCAAGATGGGTCCGGCCGTATTGGCGGGGGACTTCATAGGCGAACTAATTAAATTTGTGATTTATCTTGCGCTTATTGTATGTGCGTTTGTGTTGGGTTCAAAGCTTCGCAAATCTGTTGATGCAAAGAAGGCGGCGAAGGAAGCAGGTAATATGACAGATGAGATGACGGATGATATGGCAACGGCAAAAAGTGCTGATGTCACACAGTAATATTGACAGGAGCTTATTCTGAACATTTGCCATGTGCATGAATTCTGCTGAATAGTGCGCATGGCTAATTTTATGATTTTGGAGGACTTTTAAAGTGCAGAAATACGGTGTTAATGAATTAAGAAGAATGTATTTGGATTTTTTTGAAAGCAAAGACCATCTGAAAATGAAGAGTTTTTCACTGGTTCCACACAATGACAACAGTCTGCTTATTATCAATTCAGGTATGGCACCTCTTAAGCCATATTTTACAGGTCAGGAGATTCCGCCGAAACGCAGGGTTACAACATGTCAGAAGTGTATCAGAACAGGTGATATTGAGAATGTAGGTAAGACTGCAAGACATGGTACTTTCTTTGAAATGCTCGGTAATTTCTCATTTGGTGACTATTTCAAGAAAGAGGCAATACACTGGTCATGGGAGTTCCTTACAGAGGTTGTGGGACTTGATGCAGACAGACTTTATCCGTCTGTTTATGTAGATGATGATGAGGCATTTGAAATATGGAATAAAGAAATAGGAATTGCACCGGAAAGAATTTTCCGTTTCGGCAAGGAAGATAATTTCTGGGAGCACGGTTCAGGTCCTTGCGGCCCGTGTTCTGAGATTTATTATGACAGAGGTGAAAAATATGGCTGCGGTAAGCCGGGATGTACGGTAGGATGTGACTGTGACCGTTATATGGAAGTATGGAATAACGTATTTTCACAGTTTAACAATGACGGACACGGCAATTATACAGACCTTATCCAGAAGAATATTGATACGGGAATGGGACTTGAGCGTCTTGCTGTTGTTGTTCAGGATGTTGATTCAATTTTTGATGTTGATACACTTCAGGCACTGCGCAATAAGGTCTGCGAGATGGCAGGTGTCAGATACAAGGATGATGAGAAGCAGGATGTTTCAATCCGCGTAATTACAGATCATATCCGCTCAGTGACATTTATGGTATCAGACGGTATCATGCCTTCTAACGAGGGACGCGGATATGTGCTCAGAAGACTTCTGCGCCGTGCTGCAAGACACGGACGTCTGCTGGGCATTGAAGGAAAATTCCTCTCAAAGCTCTGCGAGACAGTTATTGAGGGCTCTAAGGACGGATATCCTGAATTAGAGGAGAAGAAAGCATTTATATTTAAGGTAATAGATCAGGAAGAGGACAAGTTCAACAAGACAATTGATCAGGGGCTTTCAATTCTTGCACAGATTGAAGACGAGCTGGCAAAGACCGGCAGCAAAGTCCTTTCCGGCGCTGATGCATTTAAACTTTATGACACATATGGATTCCCGATGGACCTTACACAGGAGATTCTTGAGGAAAAAGGCATCGCAATTGACGAAGAAGGCTTTAAGGCAGCTATGGAAGAGCAGAGAGTTAAAGCTCGTACTGCGAGAAAGACAACCAATTACATGGGCGCCGATGCCACTGTTTATGATGAAATTGACCCTGCAATCACAAGTGAATTTGTAGGTTATGACAAGCTTGAGAACGAATCAAAGGTTTCTGTTATGACTTCAGAAGACAGTATTGTTGAGGCTCTTTCTGATGGCGACAAAGGAACAATTGTTGTTGAAAAGACAGCATTTTACGGCTCAATGGGTGGACAGGAAGGCGATACCGGTGTGATTACCTCACAGGAAGGTGAGTTTAAGGTTGAGACTACAATTCACCTCAAGGGTGGAAAGATTGGTCATGTGGGTGTGATGACAAAGGGCATGATTAAAGTAGGAGATACTGTTAAGCTCAGTGTAAATCCTGCCGGACGCAAGGCGACATGCGCAAATCACAGTGCAACGCATCTTCTTCAGAAGGCGTTAAGGGAAGTGCTTGGTACACATGTTGAGCAGAAGGGTTCGTATGTTGACCCTGACAGACTCCGTTTTGACTTTGCACATTTTCAGGCAATGACACCTGATGAAATCGCAAGAGTTGAAGCAATGGTTAATGAGAAAATTTCAGCAGCGCTTCCTGTTAATACTAACGTGATGAGCCTTGAGGATGCCAAGAAGACAGGCGCCATGGCATTGTTCGGAGAAAAGTACGGTGACAATGTCCGCGTTGTATCAATGGGAGATTTCTCAACAGAGCTTTGCGGTGGTACACATGTTGCAAATACAAGCAGCATCATGCTTTTCAAGATTGTTTCAGAGGCAGGCGTGGCAGCCGGAATCAGACGTATAGAGGCACTTACGGGCAATGGTGTCCTTTCATACTATAAGAACATTGAGAATACGCTTCATGAGGCATGCAAGACAGCTAAAACAGAGCCCTCACAGCTTATCCATAAGCTTGAGACAATGAATGATGAGATTAAATCTCTTTCTTCAGAAAATGAGAAGCTGAAAGCTAAACTTGCCAATGAGGCAGTTGGCGATGTAATGGCAAATGTAAAGAAAATCGGCGGATTTAAATTCCTTCCTGTAAATGTTGCTGATGTTGACATGAACGGCCTTCGTAATCTTGGTGACAGCATGAAGGAAAAAATCGGTTCAGGTGTTGTTATTCTTGTTTCAACACAGGGCGGTGATAAGGTTAATGTAATTGCGATGGCAACAGACGATGCGGTTGCAAAGGGCGCACATGCAGGAAATCTTATCAAAGCGGTTGCTCCGGTTGTCGGAGGCGGTGGCGGCGGACGTCCTAATATGGCTCAGGCAGGCGGAAAGAATCCTGCCGGAGTTGAGGAACTGCTTTCAAAGGCAGCTGATGTGGTCGCGTCACAGCTTCAGTAAGCTTTACAGGCATTAAATTAATAAGTGAATTTCAAGGCTGTCTGTTTTTCAGACAGCCTTTTTTATGCCTGTTTCGTTTACAGAAAGTTTACAAAATGGTAACAAAATTTACTTCAAAAAGGAGGAAATTAGTGTATAATAATAATATCAGTAGTTTTGACAGCGTGTTTTCAGACTGTTGAAGGTTGCAGCGTGGCAGTGAATCATAAAAGTGAGGAATATATGGGGAATTTGGAGACTAACGAAACATCAGAGATGCATAAGAACATAAGGCATCATTCAAAGTTCAGCACGCTGATTATCGTATTGATTTTTGTGGTTGCCGCAATAACATGGCTTATTCATGTGCCTACAGGTATACTGCTTACAGTAATTGGCGGAGTTGTATTTGGACTTACTTACAAATAGACTGTGCTTAATGTGATGATGAGATAATGAGAGAATGGTATAATGAGGTAATGGCATGTCCGGATGTTGGGCATGCTTTTTATTTATGTGTGTAATGACACTGCTGGGCGCGCATGTATGCAGGTGTGGGTATACCTATTATATTATGGACAAAACCGGTGCAAATTGATATAATACAAAGCGGGTTTTTACGGAGGAAATGATGCAGAAATTACTTATAACCAATGTTAATGACATAGCGGTTTCGACTGTATGTGAGGATATGACAATGCGCACAATACGTGTGTTGCAGGAGGATTCTATCCTGGGCAATATTTATGTCGGGCGCGTTGAAAATATTGTTAATAATATACAGGCAGCTTTTGTTGAGTATGCAAAGGGTCAGAAGGGTTATTATTCGCTTACGGAGAATGATAAGCATATTTTTCTGAACCGGAAGAATACGGATAAGCTGTGTGCCGGAGATTTGATTTTAGTACAGGTGTCTCGCGAGAGTGTTAAGACAAAGGAGCCGACGCTAACCTCAAAAATAAGCCTGACGGGCAGATTCTGCGCGCTGTCATTGAACAATAAGCTTGAACATCCGTCTGTATTTGCTTCCAGAAAAATTACGGACGAGGAACGAAAGAGCCATCTGCAGCGCATTGTGAAGGAGACTGTTAAAGGCGTGATGCGAAAGCATTATGGCGATGAAAATGAAGAAAAAAACTGCGGAAGTACTGCATCTGAGCAGCATGTGTCAGGGCAGCCCGTATTTGACATTATCATAAGAACCAATGCAGAAAATGCAGCAGATGATGCGGTAGTTTCGGAAGCCGCAAAACTTGTTGAAAGGCTCATTGAGATTATGAAATATGCGCCTACGAGAGTAGCATTTACAAAGATGTACTCGCCTACAGATACATGCCTTGAGGATGTGCAGAATCTGCGTGCTACCAATCTGGAAAAGATAATCACGGATATACCCGAAATATACGAGACGATACGAAGATATCTTCTTGAAAATGAACCTGAGGAGCTGTCAAAGCTTGAGCTTTATGATGATAAACTGCTTTCACTCGCAAGCCTTTATAATATAGCGGGACAGCTTAAAAATGCATTAAGCACAAGGGTATGGCTGCCGTCGGGCGGTTATCTTGTGATTGAACCGACTGAGGCGCTTACTGTTATTGATGTAAATACGGGTAAGTTTACCGGCAACAGAAAGCTTACTGATAATACATATTTAAAAATTAATAAGCAGGCGGCGGAAGAAATAGGGAGGCAGCTTGCACTGCGTAATCTTTCGGGAATTATTATAGTTGATTTCATTAATCTTGACACGAAGGAAGAACGCAAAGAACTGATGGATTACCTCGAACAGATTCTTTCAAAGGACATGGTGCCTGCAAGCGTTGTTGATATGACAAAGCTTGGTCTTGTTGAGATTACGAGAAAGAAAATCAGAAAGCCGCTTCATGAAATATTAAACGGAAACAGGAAGGCTCAGGAATAAGAAAAATTATGAAAAAAAGCAGATATAAAGCTATGTATGAGCCTGTGCGCCTGTGGTTTGAAAAGGACAGGCGAAGAGTTACAATACTTAAGTTCTTTTATAAGGCAGTTCCGCTTGTGATTGCGGCAATATATATATTAATTGCAGCATGGCTTTTGTTAAATGCTGATTTACGGCTTGCTGTATTTATTGGAGTACCGTGTGCCGTGTTTTTTATTGTGTCGCTGATACGAAAACTTTTTGACAGAGAAAGACCCTACGAGGGGGAAAATGCTGTTATTCCGGTGATAGCAAAGGATAAAAAAGGACAGTCGTTTCCAAGCAGGCATGCACTGTCGGCAGCGCTTATTGCAGCAGCATGCATATACATAAACCTGTATGTCGGAGTGGCTGTTTTTGTGCTGTCGCTTCTTGTGGCAGTAACAAGAGTTCTTGCAGGAGTTCACTATCCGTCGGATGTGATTGCCGGGCTTTCTGTTGGCTATATCGCAGGAGGGATAATATTTTTTCTGATGTGACTTGAAATTACGCAGATGCGCTGATTTTTCACACGGCTGTTTGTGCCGCAGGCGCCACAAACAAGCCATTATCGCAGAGCCAAATCCTATATTTGGCTCGCGATTCCTCCGGCGCATAAGCGTCTGCGGAATGGAGATTAATATGAAGAGCAGGGCTAAAAATCTTGATGAAATAAAAATTGCATATATAGGCGGCGGTTCAAAGCAGTGGGCAAGGGTATTTATGACTGACCTTGCACTTGCAGGCGACATGTCGGGTGAAATAGGCCTTTATGACATTGACAGAGAGGCTGCGGTGCGCAATCAGAAAATTGGTGAGCGTATTAATAATGCGGCTGAAACTGTCTCAAAGTGGAATTATGTTGTTTACGACAGAATTGAGGATGCACTTGAAAATGCTGACTTTGTAGTTATTTCGATACTTCCCGGCACATTTGAACAAATGAGAAGTGATGTACATGCCCCTGAAAAATACGGCATTTATCAGAGTGTCGGTGATACGGCAGGCCCGGGCGGAGTGCTTCGCGCAATGAGGACGGTTCCCGTTTACGAAATGTTTGCAAGAAAAATACGTGAAGTCTGTCCTGATGCATGGGTTATTAATTTTACCAATCCTATGAGTATCTGTGTAAAAACACTCTATGATGTATTCCCTGAGATTAAAGCATTTGGTTGCTGCCATGAGGTTTTCCATACACAGGATTTCCTCTGCGATGTCCTTAAGGAGGAAATGGGGATTGAAGCGACGAGGAACGAGATTTATACTGATGTTTCGGGAATAAATCATTTTACATGGATTAAGTCTGCAAAGTACCATGATGTTGAAATTATGGATTACATGGATGATTACGTCAGCAGGTTCTATGAATGCGGTCATTACGAACACGGAACTGCCAATCAGTATAAGACGGATACATTTGCGTATGCAAACCGTGTCAAAATGGATATGTACAAACGTTACGGAGTGCTTGGGGCAGCAGGAGACAGACATCTTGCGGAGTTTATGAATAACAACTGGTATCTGGCATCAAAGGAGCAGGTTGATTACTGGAAGTTCGCACTGACAACTGTTGATTTCAGGATTAAGCAGATGAATGAAAGGATTCAGGAGTCAATTGACCTGGCAGATGGCAAAATACCTGTGAAGGTTGAAAAATCACAGGAGGAGGCTGTTGATATTATGCGTGCGATACTGGGGCTTAAGAGCAAAGTTACCAATGTGAATCTTCCTAACCGCGGACAGGTGAAATATCTTCCGCTTGGCTCTGTCGTTGAGACAAATGCCGTGTTCACCAATGACAGTGTTGTGCCGGTAACGGCAGGCGAGCTTCCGGCAGGTGTTGTAAATCTGATATCAAGGTGCTGTATTAATGTGGACGACCTGTATAACGGCATAAAGAACAGAAATCACGATATGATTTTTAATGCATTTATGAATCAGCCACTGTGTTCGACACTAACGCTCGATGACGGACTTAAGCTGTTTGATGAGATGACATACAATACATGGGAGTGTCTTAAGGATTACTATCCACAGGATTTCCTAAAAGCATAAAAGTATAACTATAAGCGACGTACAGATTAACGTATGGGTTGACGAATGGGTTAATGTACGGGATGACGTACGTGTAATTGCGTAAAATAAGGCATTTAGAAAAAAGAAAGGCATTAATTATGTATAACTTAAGAATGTTAAAAAAGGCAGCACTGTGCTGTATGGCAGTGTGCATTGTATCAGGGGCAGCAGGATGCGGCTTCTCAAATGTTGACAGCAAGGCACAGTCAGGAAATCAGAATATTACAGGCCCGGAAGGTAAAGAAGCCGCAAATCAGGAGATGTCCGGTCAGGAAACGACGACACAGGCAGCGGCAACACAGTCTGCAACATCTGCCGCAACCGTGGCAACACAGGCTGTAAAGGCAGAAAACCGCACAATGGGCGTATGCGGCATTTACATTTATAATGAGGCAAAATCACGAAGGGAATTTGTTGAAAAGACATACGAGAGCGCATGGGTGAAGGGTAAGGATATCATGTGCTTTGAGGCGATTAACACACATGAGCCGACGATTCAGGGACAGGTATTTAAGTATCTGTGGGAGCCTGTCTGGTTTGCAACAGAAGAGGCGTCGCGTTACCGCATCGGATATTGTGTTGATTTTACACTTGACGGCGGCAGCAAAAAGGTTCACAAGATGATTCTTGAACCGAAGGATACACTTGAATACAAGGATTATATGGAATTCTACCTTTATGATGACTATCATCAGACACCGGGTGTCTGGTACAGCCATGTTGAGCAGCAGGCTTATAATGAAAATACACTTCTTACATCAATTAAATTTACCGCAGGAAAGAAAGTGGAGGCAATTGACGGCGAGGTGACACTTACTGCATTTATTTATGACCCGGCAGCAGGACAGTTTGATGCTTCGGGAAATTATACGGGAAGCTCATTCTGGACTATTAAGGTGGTAAATACCGCAAAATGAAAGATTTAACTAAGGGAAATGACATAAAAGTCATATTGCAGTTTGCATTTCCGATTTTTCTTGCAAATGTGCTTCAGCTTACATACAGCTTTGTTGATACACGAATGGTCGGTGAGTTCTTAGGGGAAAATGCACTGGCTGCCGTTGGCGTCACAAATCCGCTGAATACGCTTGTTGTAGGACTTATGATTGGGATTACCAATGGGTTTTCGGTTATAACGGCAAGATTTTTCGGAGCAAAGGATGCAGAAGGAGTAAAGCGTGCAGCGGCTGCATCATATGTGCTTGGAACACTGGTGGCAGCAGTGCTTTCAATTATAAGCGTTGTATTTCTGTATCCTCTGTTAAATGTGCTTAACACGCCGCAGGATATCTTTGAAAGGGCGCATGACTATATAATCATTATATTTGCAGGCATGATTATATCAGTGTTTTACAATGTGTGCATGGGGATTCTGCGCGCCATCGGAGATACGGTTACGCCGCTTCTTTTTCTGGCACTGTCTGCGGTAATTAATATTGCGGGAGATTATCTGTGTCTTTATATATGGAAAATGGATGTTGAAGGGGCGGCCTATGCCACGCTTGCATCACAGTTTATTGCGGCGGCAGCGTGTATTATTTATTCGGTAAAAAGATATGAGTGCATCCGTTTTGTACCTGCACAGTGCAGAGTGGATATGTCTTTGGCAAAACAGATGCTTATGTCGGGCTTATCGATGGGCTTTATGAATTCGATTGTTTCGCTCGGAACGGTTTCGCTCCAGAGTGCAATTAATACATTTGGTGAGGACATTATAGTTGCACATTCGGCAGCACGCAAAATAACCGAAATGTTTATGATGATATTTTCGGTGTTTGGAATGACAATGGCGACATTTTGCGGACAGAATATCGGGGCGGGAAAAGTAAGCCGTGTAAAGGCCGGATTAAAGCACAGTATTCTTATGGCGTGGATATGGTGCGTGGGAACGGTTGTGGCAGCATGGACGACAGGGCCGTGGCTTATTCATCTTGTTACAGGCAGCAGTATTGATGAAATTCTTCAGACGGGCGCACTTTACTTAAGGATTGACACGCTGTTTTATTTTGTGCCTGCAATGATAGCAATTATACGAAATTCAATGCAGGGAATAGGAGACCACATAACTCCGATTATTTCAAGTTCTATTGAGCTTGTCGGAAAAGTGCTTGTTGTAATTCTGCTTGTTCCGCATTTTAACTATACGGCAATAATTATGGCAGAACCGATTGTGTGGATTCTTATGGTAATTCCGCTGATTGTGCGGATAATTAAAAATCCGCTGCTGCAAAATTAATTTTACAATTTTTTTGTATAAAAATGTTGACATTTCCAATCTCAGGATATATTATATTCTAGTGTGCCGCTCAGCGTGGTTATAAGTTTATGCATTTTTGCATAACACCGAAGCTGGCGAGTAAAGATTATAGGAGGTACCATATGTACGCGATTATTGCAACAGGTGGTAAGCAGTACACGGTTTCAGAAGGTGATGAGATCAGAGTTGAGAAGCTTGGTCTTAATGCTGGAGATACGGTAACATTTGACCAGGTGCTTTTCGTAAACGACGGTTCAGCTAAGGTTGGCGACCCAACAGTTAAGGGTGCTACAGTAACAGCAAGCGTTGTATCTGAAGGCAAGGGCAAGAAGGTCATTGTTTACAAGTACAAGAGAAAGACCGGCTATCACAAGAAGAATGGTCACAGACAGCTTTTCACTAAGGTAAAGATTGAAAAGATTAATGCTTAATTAGCGGTGACTGATTATGATTAACGTTACAATCTACAAAAATCATAATAATGACATTGTAGGATTTGAGACAGAGGGACATGCAGGGTATGATGATTCCGGTAAGGACATCATTTGTGCGGCAGTCTCGATGCTTGTCATTAATACTGTTAATTCGATTGAGGCATTTACTGATACCGACATTGAAGTTAAGAGTAATAATGATAATGATAATGCAAGGATATCTGCAAAGGTAACCGGGCATCAATCAGGTGAGGCAGCAGTATTGCTGAAATCGCTTGAGTTAGGTTTGACTCAGGTGGCAAAAGGCAATCCAAAGTATATTTCGATTACATTTAAGGAGGTGTAACCATGTTAGAATTAAACCTTCAATTTTTCGCTCATAAGAAGGGTGTTGGTTCAACAAAGAACGGTCGTGATTCTGAGTCTAAGAGATTAGGCGCTAAGAGAGCTGACGGACAGTTTGTACTTGCTGGCAACATTCTTTACAGACAGCGTGGTACTAAGATTCATCCGGGCGTTAACGTAGGCCGTGGTGGTGATGATACATTATTCGCATTAGTTGATGGTACTGTAAAGTTTGAGAGATTAGGCAGAGACAAGAAGAGAGTTTCTGTATATCCTGTAGCATCAAACGAATAATTAATCACAGATTCTTAATGAAGCTACAAGTCTTGAGTGTTCTTGAGATTTGTAGCTTTTTTTCTCGATTTATGTTTTGATTGTAAATGTTAAGACCGCATTTGTGCGGCAGAATGGAATTGAAAATGTTTGCAGACAGCGTTAGAATATTTATTAAATCAGGTAAAGGCGGCGACGGTCATGTTTCCTTCAGACGAGAACTGTTTGTGCCGGACGGAGGTCCGGACGGCGGCGACGGAGGCAGAGGCGGCGACGTTGTTTTTGTAGTTGATAAAGGCTTGAATACACTGGGAGATTTCCGTCATAATAAAAAATACATGGCAGAAAACGGAGAAGAAGGCGGCAAACGCCGCTGCCATGGCAAAGACGGAGAAGACCTCATTATCAAGGTTCCGGAAGGAACTGTTATAAAGGATGACGCATCAGGAAAGGTTATAACTGACATGTCAGGCGATAATATGCGTGAGGTAGTGCTTCGCGGAGGAAGAGGCGGCAAGGGCAATATGAACTATGCCACGGCAACAATGCAGGCTCCGAAGTATGCACAGCCGGGGCAGGAGGCTCAGGAGTTGTGGGTACGTCTTGAACTTAAGGTTATTGCCGATGTGGGACTTGTCGGATTTCCAAATGTAGGTAAGTCAACATTTCTTTCGAGAGTTACCAATGCAAAACCAAAGATTGCCAATTATCATTTCACAACGCTCAATCCTAATCTTGGCGTTGTAGACCTTGACGGAAAAGGTTTTGTTATTGCCGACATTCCGGGACTTATAGAAGGTGCCTCCGAAGGCACAGGACTTGGACATGAGTTTTTGCGCCATATTGAGAGGACAAAGGTGCTTATTCATATGGTAGACGTGGCTTCAACTGAAGGACGTGACCCTATTGAAGATATTAAAACTATTAATGCCGAGCTTGAAGCTTATAATCCGGACCTTTTAAAGCGTCCGCAGGTAATTGCAGCCAATAAGACGGATGTAATTTATTCTGAGGACGAAAATCCGGTGGACAGGCTTAAGACTGAATTTGAACCGCAGGGAATCAGGGTATTTCCTATATCCGCAGTAAGCGGACAGGGCGTTAAGGAGCTTTTATACGCTGTCAGGGAAATGCTTGACGGGCTTGATGAACAGCCGACTGTATTTGAAAAAGAGTTCTTCATGGAGGATATTCTCGACAATCCTGATGAGCCGTTTTCAATTCATCGTGCGGATGACGGGTCATTTGTTATTGAAGGACCACGTATTGACAGAATGCTCGGTTATACGAATCTTGATTCTGAAAAGGGCTTTAATTATTTCCAGAGATTTATGCATGAAAACGGCATAATTGAAAAATTAAAGGATATGGGAATCAAGGAAGGCGATACCGTCAATGTTGGCGGATATCTTGATTTTGATTATTATGATTAAATAACATGACGCAAAAGCGTCTGCGGAATGGAGAAGATTATGGCTGAATCTATGACAAGCAAGCAGCGTGCCTATCTTAAAGGCCTTGCAATGACAATGGACCCGATTTTCCAGATTGGCAAATCAAGCATAACCCCGGAGTTTGTAAAGGGCATTGCGGAAGCTTTGGAAAAGCGTGAACTTATTAAAATAAGTGTGCTTCAGAACTGTGCTGACGACCCGAAGGAGCTGGCGCAGATTGTCGCAGAAAGAACACGTTCACAGGTGGTTCAGGTTATCGGAAAGAAAATAGTTCTGTATAAGGAAGCTAAGGAGAATCCTAAGATTGTTTTGCCAAAAAAGAGTAAGTAATAAGCCAATCGGCCTGTTTGGCGGTACATTTAACCCGATTCATCTTGGGCATGTGGCAATTGCAAGGCAGGCATGGAAGGAATTTGAACTTGAAAAGGTAATTGTAATGCCGAGCGGCAATCCCCCGCATAAGCGCAATATGGAGATAGCGGCGGATGAATACCGGTGCGAAATGGTGCGCCTTGCGATAGAAGATTATCCTGAACTTGAATTTTCGGATTATGAAATTGTTAAAGAGGGATATTCTTTCAGTTCAGAAACGCTTACTGAATTTTCACAAAGATATTCTGATATCTATTTTATAATAGGTGCGGATTCTCTGTTTCAGATTGAGCAGTGGCACTGTCCAAAGACTGTGATGAAGCTTGCCACAATTGTCGCGGCGAATCGTGACAGGCATGCTGCCAGTGAGCTTACGGCACAGGCTGCACATTTAGAAGAAAAGTATGGTGCGCGAATTAAATTTCTGCATACACCGGATATTCCGATAAGCTCAAGCGAAATCAGGCAGAGGATTAAAGACGGACAATCAGTTAAAGGGATGCTTAATCCGAAGGTTGAAGATTACATTTATAAGAATGGATTATATTATGAAATCAGAACGAATTGAAGATATTACTGAAAAACTCAAAAAAAAGCTTACGCCGGGAAGATTCACACATACGCTCGGCGTCGCATATACAGCCGCATGTATGGCAATGCGATATGGCGAGAATATGGAGAAAGCGTATATTGCAGGACTTCTGCATGACTGTGCCAAATGCATTTCTGATGAGGAAAAAATCCGCAGATGCGAAGAAAACGGCATTGAAATAACGGAGAGTGAACGTGACAATCCTTCACTTCTGCATGCAAAGCTTGGCGCATGGTACGCATGGCACAAATACGACGTGCGCGACGAAGAAATATGCAGCGCAATACGCTTCCATACTACGGGACGGCCGTATATGACGCTTCTGGAAAAAATAATATTTGTGGCGGATTATATTGAGCCTAACCGCAATAAAGCACCTGACCTTGAGCGTATACGTCATATATGCTTTGAGGATATTGATAAGGGTGTATGTGTCGTGGCGCATGCAACACTTGAGTATCTTGATAATACATCCGACCGGATAGACGAAGCAACTGCCAAGACATATGAGTATTACAGGAGTATTACTGCCATGTCGAAGCAGTCCGCATCAGAAAATCAACGATAGTAATGAAATAATGGAGGTTTGCATTGGAAAACAGTAAATCAAAGGAAATGGCAAAAATAGCAATCGAAGCCCTTAAGGATAAGAAGGGCGAGGATATCAGAGTTATTGATATAAGTGAGGTAAGTGTAATTGCGGATTACTTTATAATTGTCACAGGTAATAATCCGATGCAGGTACAGGCACTTGCGGATAATGCAGAAGAAAAGCTTGCCAAAGCAGGCTATACAACCGATAAGGTTGAGGGCTTTCAGGGGGCATCATGGATTCTCATGGATTATAACGATATAATTATTCATGTGTTTTCCAAGGAAGACAGACTTTTCTATGACCTTGAGAGAATCTGGAGAGACGGAAGGCAGATAGAGCCTGACGAACTGTAATATATGCTGAAAAATATAAAGACACTTCATTGTCATATGGTTAATGCCATTAGATGATGAGGTGTCTTTTAATATGTGTAATCATGAATTGAAAATCTTAAGAAAATTCATAAATAATTTTTTGTCGTGCCGGTTTAAAGTGCGGTAATAAGAAATAATATTTTTTTCTTCCTAAGTGTATGTTTCTTCGGTCATCCGGTATGGTGCGGAATCTGAAAAAAATTCAGACATAGTAATATGGAAACCATTGCATATGCGTTCCAATGTTGAAATTGTGGGTTGATTATTTTTTTGAAAAAGTGAATTGAGAGAGGAATAAGGAATTCCGGATTCTTTGGCTAATTTGTAAAGTGACCATTGTCGCTCATCCATAAGTGACTTAATTCTCTGTAATACTCTGTTCATAAACTTCTCCATTCCAAAACGCTTATGCAAATGATGCAAACAAGCCTGCAAGTGTAAATTGGTATTGATATCAATTACACTTTAACGGCACAATTATTTTACTAAAAATATGGCGTATTTATTAGATGTGATTTGACGCCGATAAAAATGAAATAAAATATGACGCTTATGCGTAATGCTTTGTTGAAAAATGTTAATATTTGCTATATAATGGCTAATATATAACGTAAAAGGAAAATAGCGAAAAGACGTTACAAAATATGAGGAGGGAAATACAGAAATGAAGAAAAAGGCCACTACTTTATTTGTAATTTTAATGACATTTTGTATGCTTTCGGGCTGCGGACATGAGCATACATGGACAGAGGCAACCTGCACAACGCCTAAGACATGTAGTGAATGCGGAGAAACCGAAGGAGCACCGGCAGGTCATGTATGGATGGCGGCAACCTGTACAAAACCTAAAACATGTAGCGTATGTGGTGAAACAGAAGGCGAAGCAGCTGGACATAAGTGGGAAGTGGCAACCTGCACAACACCTAAGAAATGCAGCGTATGTGGTCAGACAGAGGGTGAAGCAGTAGGTCATATATGGGAAGAAGCAACCTGCAAGACGCCAAGAACATGCATTACATGCGGTCAGACGGATGGTAAATTAGGAGAGCACCAGCTTGACTCAACCGGAAAGTGTAAGGTGTGCAATAGTCAGGTTGGTTTTAAGTTGAATATGTCTAACTATTCTTCATACTTTAAATTTACTTTTACAAACACAAAAGACTCAAGTGGAAAGATTACTGGTTTTACAGCAGAGATTCAGCCGCTTAAAAATGTATCTTTCTATAATGTTACAGTCTTTGCCTCAGCTTCAGCTAATATAGAAACAATAAGTACAAGCAGCAAGATAAACGGAGTAACAGGTACGTTACAGCGCAATGGAACATATAAGCATAAATTGACGCAAAAAAGTACATATAAAATAACCCTTGACAAGCAGGGATATGGAAATTACAAAGGCGTACCAACTATTGGAGACACACAGGGGATAAGTAGTTTTACTGTAAAAGAATTTACAAATAATGGAATTATCAATATTACAGGATATATAGTAGAATAATTATAACAGTGCATTGATTTCGTCTGTAAAGAAACAGCTTTAATTATAACAAAACTATTAAAAAATACTAGTGCATGAACCGCTAAATATATGTTATAATTAATAAATACTAATGGCAGTGCATATAATAGTGTCTGCCAAATAAAGACAGAGGGAGAAATGTGTATGGTAAAATGGGTGTATTCTTTTGAAGAGGGCAGTGCTGACATGAAAAACCTTTTAGGTGGAAAGGGCGCCAATCTTGCCGAGATGACCAATCTTGGTCTGCCGATTCCGCAGGGGTTTACGGTAACGACAGAAGCATGTACGGACTACTACGCAAAAGGAAAACAGATTTCTGATGAAATCAGGGAGCAGATATTTGCTGCGCTGGCAAAGCTTGAGGAAAAGCAGGGCAAAAAGTTCGGAGACACAGCAAATCCGCTGCTTGTATCGGTACGTTCCGGTGCAAGGGCATCTATGCCGGGTATGATGGATACAATTCTGAATCTTGGATTAAATGATGTAGCTGTTGAAGATTTTGCTGCAAAGACAGGAAATCCAAGGTTTGCATATGATTCTTACCGCAGATTTATACAGATGTTTTCAGATGTAGTTATGGAAATTCCAAAATCACATTTTGAAAGAATTCTGGATGAAATCAAGGAAGCAAAGGGCGTTAAATATGACACTGACCTTACGGCTGAAGATTTAAAGGAAATTATTGCACGCTTTAAGGCAATTTATCAGGATAAAATGGGAACAGAGTTTCCTCAGGACCCAAAGGTTCAGCTTATGGAAGCTGTTAAGGCTGTATTCCGTTCATGGGACAATGAAAGAGCCATTGTGTACAGAAGAATGAACGATATTCCGGGTGACTGGGGAACCGCGGTTAATGTTCAGGCAATGGTATTTGGTAATATGGGAAATACATCAGGTACGGGCGTTGCATTTACACGTAATCCTTCAACGGGTGAAAAGGGTATTTATGGTGAATATCTGATTAATGCACAGGGTGAGGACGTTGTTGCAGGTATCAGAACGCCTCAGCCTATAACAAGACTTGAAGAGGATATGCCGGAGTGCTATAAGCAGTTTATTGAGATAGCATCTAAGCTTGAAAATCATTACCGCGATATGCAGGATATGGAATTTACTATTGAGGACGGAAAGCTTTTCTTCCTGCAGACAAGAAACGGCAAGCGTACTGCTCAGGCAGCACTTCAGATTGCATGCGATTTGGTAGATGAAGGCATGATTACGCCTGAAGAAGCAGTTCTTCGTATTGAAGCCAAATCATTAGACCAGCTTCTTCATCCTACATTTGCTCCTGAAGCTCTTAAGTCAGGCAATGTGATAGGTCAGGCACTTCCTGCATCACCGGGTGCTGCGGCAGGTAAAGTTTACTTTACTGCACAGGAAGCAAAGGAAGCACATGAGAAGGGTGAAAGAGTTATTCTTGTCCGTCTTGAGACATCACCTGAGGATATCGAAGGAATGCATGCTGCAGAAGGAATCCTTACTGTACGCGGCGGTATGACATCTCATGCAGCTGTTGTTGCAAGAGGTATGGGAACATGCTGTGTATCCGGATGCGGTGACATTTCAATCAACGAGGAAGAAAAAGTATTCGAGCTTGGCGGACACGTTTATCATGAAGGCGATTACATTTCGCTGGACGGTTCAACAGGTAAGATTTATGATGGAGATATTGAAACTCAGGAAGCAGCAATAAGCGGTAATTTCGGAAGAATTATGGACTGGGCTGATTCATTCAGAAAACTCAGCGTGCGTACTAATGCGGATACTCCGGCAGACGCTGCCAACGCAGTTAAGTATGGAGCGGAAGGTATTGGACTGTGCCGTACTGAGCATATGTTCTTCGAGCCTGACAGAATACCGAAGATTCGCCAGATGATTCTTTCAAGGACAGTTGAGGAAAGGGAGAAGGCGCTTAATGAGCTTATTCCTTATCAGAAGGGTGATTTTAAGGGACTTTATGAGGTTATGGAAGGAAGACCGGTTACTATCCGTTTCTTAGATCCGCCTCTTCATGAGTTTGTTCCTACAGAGCCTGATGATATAAACGATCTGGCTGCCAAGATGAATATGACAGCAGAGCAGGTTAAGGAAATATGTGATTCGCTCCATGAATTTAACCCTATGATGGGTCACAGAGGCTGCCGTCTTGCAGTTACTTATCCTGAAATTGCAAGAATGCAGACAAGAGCTGTTATGGAGGCTGCTATCGAGGTTAAGGAAGAAAAGGGCTACAATGTAATTCCTGAAATTATGATTCCGCTTGTAGGCGAAAAGAAGGAATTAAAATATGTCAAGGATGTGGTTGTTGAGACTGCTGAGGCTGTTAAGAAGGAAAAGAATTCAGATATCGAGTATCATATCGGTACTATGATTGAGATACCGAGAGCGGCCCTGCTTGCAGATGAAATCGCAGAAGAAGCAGAATTTTTCTCATTTGGAACTAACGACCTTACACAGATGACATTTGGCTTCTCAAGAGATGATGCAGGCAAATTCCTTGGCGATTACTACAAGAAGAAAATCTATGAGTCTGATCCGTTTGCAAGGCTTGACCAGAGCGGTGTAGGCCAGCTTGTAAAAATGGCTGTTGAAAAGGGCAGAAAGACAAGACCTGATATCAAGCTTGGTATCTGTGGCGAGCACGGCGGAGACCCGTCTTCAATCGAGTTCTGTCACAAGGCAGGCCTTACGTATGTGTCATGCTCACCTTTCAGAGTTCCTATAGCAAGACTTGCGGCAGCACAGGCTGCTATTGCCAATAAGTAATTCAATTTATCTATTTGTCAGCCCCACAGACTGTGGGGCTGATATCTACTAAAATCCCAATATTAACAATAATTAAATATTTTGTTTCTGCCCAAAGGAAAAAATATCTGGCAGATGGGCAGAAAAAACTGCAATTCAGATAGAAAATTCTGCCTATTCTGACGAATTTCATGGAGTTGGGCAGACAAAAAACGTAAAAATCATAATGTTAATGGCAAAATATCTGCCTAAACAAGTAGAATAATGTCCCTGTGTAGAAAAATTCAATAGTGCATTCAGATTTTTCTACCCAAAACAAAAAATACATATATTGTGGGCAGAAAATAAGAAAATCTATGCCGGCAACTAATTAAGAAGGAGGAATATTTACGACAGAATTTTTAAAAGAAATGCGAAAACAGGTAAGAGACAAGGAACAATTATTAAGAAAAATCGAGAAATATATATTAGCGGCTCCTGAAGGAAGTTTAAAGTTTCAGCAGAAAAACGGAAAAATATATTATTATCATCAAAATAAAAATATTAAGACAAATCGGTGGGAAAAAACGTACATAAAAAAGAACCAGATGAATCTTGCAAAGTCGTTAGCACAGAAAGGATATTTTCTTGATGTCAGGTCGGTGTTAAAGGAACAGTTACATTTGTTGCATAATTTTATCGGGAAATATGATGAAAAAGGCATAGATCAGATATATAGTGAATTACCGGAAGAAAGGAAGATTCTGATTGAGCCTGTCAGCGTAGGACTAAAGGAAAAGATGGATGCATGGAACAGCGAAATATATGAGCCCTACCTTGCTTTCCCTGATAATATGATATACGAAACCGAGCAAGGGGAAATGGTCAGATCCAAGTCGGAACTTATAATAGCCAATGTATTATATCAGTATAGGAATGATATAGAATATAAGTATGAAAGACCCTTGGAATTGAAAACGAAGGATGGAAACAGCATTATTGTACATCCGGATTTTACAATAATTAATAAGCACACGGGCAGAATCTATTATTATGAGCATGCGGGGCGTATGGATGAGCCCAAATATGCGTCTGAATTTGTAAAAAAAATGAACATGTATTTAAATAATGATATTCTGCAGGGACGGGATTTAATTGTAACATATGAAACTTATAGCATGCCACTGGATATCAGTTGTGTAAAAAAATTCGTGCAGAGTATTCTTGGATGATTTTACTGGATATAATGTTTTCGTTATTGCTACATTTGTGATATAATGTGCGTGTATAAAAGTAACTGTATCTCTACCGATTCTGCAGGCGTAGTGCAGTTACTGATTCGTTTTTTTAGATACCGTGAGTGGGAGTAAATTTTTGGAGGGAAAAGAATGTGCAAGAGGCAGGATATATAACATTTATTTCGGACAGAAAAAAATGTGTTATTAACAGCAGTACAATTCTTTATATTATTGTTGTTGGAAAGAACACGGAAATTCATGTTTCAGGTGGTATTGTTTATAATACAAGAATATCTCTTGGAAAGCTTGAAGAAGAACTTGGTGATGGATTTGTCAGAGTACACAGGGGATGTATTGTGTCAGCAAAGGCAATTCATAATATAACAAATCAGATTAATCTTAGTAATGGAGAGTCGCTTGAATATACTTTGCGAAAGAAAAAATCAATAATCGAGAAGGTTGTTCAATGTAAAAAAAGCGTTATTGACAGTTTTTCTGAAGAAGGAATGCCTTCTACAGAAGCGCAATATTTCAAATACTATAGCAGCTTTGATAAGCTTCCTTTTGCATTTACAGATATAGAGATGGTGTTTAATGAAGAAAAACATGCAATTGACTGGATATTCAGGTATGGCAATGATGCACTTGCAAAGCTTGAGAAAATACCGCTGGACAGGCTGATTGGCAGTTCATTTGGCAGTCTTTTTGCCAACATGGATTCAAAGTGGCTGCGTACGTATGAATGTGCGACGCTTTACGGTCAGATTCTTGAAATGATTGATTACAGCCCTGAAATAGATACATATCTGAAGGTGATATGTTTTCCTACATTCAAGGGGCATTGTGGCTGCATATTATTTAATATATCTGAAATTGAGTATGTCCAAAACAGTACAGAGTCACAAAATGCGCTTATGCTCTATATGGGGAAATTTTTACACAGCTAAGTTACAATTCAAAGACAGATGGAGACAGTTCCGACTGTCGTTTGTGTTATAGTGAATCACTGCTTACAATTCAGCTTCAACGTCGGCTCATAGTCGTTTTACACCGCTTAAATGTCCATTCACACCATGTTTATTGACAAGGATTATTTAATGACTTAAATTATACAGTGGGATGAAGTTTTTTATTACTTTCATCAGACATTAATATATGCGGCAGCACCGGTAATTAGCAGAGGGAAAGATATATGCAGATGATAAAACATTTTCTGAAATATATTAGTATATTTTTTATTACAGTTGTATTGTTGACAGGTCTTTTGGTGGCTTCGGCTAAAATTCCGCAGTCGTCTGTCAGAGAAAATGTAAAAGAATCAGCGGAGTATTTGTGCGAGGGAAAGCTTTTTGGCACTGTGGTCAGTGGTGCAGAGGGAAGCAGGATTGACAGGTATGCGGATTCGATACTTCTTGCAATTGCATGGCAGTATGACAGTGAGCATCCGCTGCGTTCCGTAATGTGGTCATCTTATTATTATACAGACTATCAGAATGAGAATGACAATCTGTTTGATGCAGTGACGAATATGTATGAACCTAATTGTCAGTATATGCGTTACTGGCATGGTTCAATCGCTGTTGTCCGTCCGTTGCTTGTAATATTTAATATACAAAAGATTTATATATTGAATGGAATAATTATGATAATTCTTACGCTGTATCTTGCGGCTGTGATGATAAAAAACAGGATGTATGTACCTGCAATCGGTGTCGCGGCAGGGCTTATCATTACGGCATTCTGGTTTGTGCCGTATTCCTTAGAGTATACATGGACTTATCTGATTATGCTGCTTATGTCCGTAATCGGGGTGAAACTTGCTCTTTCGGGAAAATGGAACTGCATGGGTATTTATTTTCTGATTGGCGGGATTGTGACTAATTATATGGATTTTCTTACAACGGAGACACTTACACTGACTGTACCGTTACTGCTGATATGCCGGATAAGATTTCATGAAAGTAAGAATACACCGGACAGTCACAAGAATACATCGGACAGTCACAAGAATATACCGGAAAGCCACATATGGAAATTTCCGGGGATGGCAGCATTGTCATGGGGCGCCGGATATATAGGAATGTGGGTAATGAAATGGATTATTGCATCTGTTGTACTTCATGAGAATATGGTGCCATATATTTCAGGACATATCGGAGAAAGACTTGGTGGCGATATAGGAATAAGCCGATGGAGTTATATTTTCGGCGCAGTATGGAAGAATGTTAAGTGTCTGTTTCCGTTTGGATATGGTTCTGCCGGTGTGATTGCCGGAATAGTACTGATGATTTTTGCTTTGTATTTGGTATATGTCTATCATAGAAAGCACATTTGTAAAGAACATGTCCTGTTGTATGCATTGATAGGTATTGTTCCGTATATCAGATATATTATTCTTCACAACCATTCCTATCTGCATTGCTTTTTTACATACAGAGCACAGTTTGCAACAGTACTTGCCATTGTACTGATAATGGAGGAATTGTCAGATTGGAGGTGGCTTGTGCATGATGATAACAGAAGAAGAAAACCTTGAACTGTCAGTTATTATGCCTTGTCTGAATGAAGAGAGTACTGTCGGCTGCTGCGTAGATGAAGCATTGGAATTTATTGGTAAATGTGGAATTAACGGAGAGGTTCTTGTTGTAGACAATGACTCTGCCGATATGTCTGCAACGGTTGCTAAAGAGCATGGTGCGAGGGTAATAAGGGAATGCCGGTTGGGATACGGAAACGCAATCAGGGCGGGGTTAGCTGCAAGCAGAGGGAAAGTCCTGATTATAGGAGATTGTGATACTACTTATGACTTTCTGCATCTTGAGCAGATATATAAACCGCTGGCAGATGAAATATGTGATATGGTAATCGGAAACAGGTATGCAGGTGGCATCGACAGAGGAGCTATGCCATTGTCACACAGATTTGGAGTACGTTTTTTGTCTTTTTGCGGAAGAATTCGTTTCCATACAGATGTATACGATTTCCACTGTGGACTGAGAGGAATGACAAGAAAGGCTGCAGAAACAATCACATTTCATACAGACGGCATGGAATTTGCAACTGAGATGATTGCAGAGGCAGCAGAAAAACATATGCGTGTTAAGCAGGTGCCTGTCAGCCTTAAAAAATGTGAATGTAAGAGGAAATCTAAACTCAGAACGGTCAGAGATGGCTTTCGCCATTTAAGATATATTATATTTTATAATAATAAAAATGATTAAGGAGGATGTCTATATATGACACAAATAATCAGGGTAAGGAAAAAGAGATTTTTGGCATTTTTGATGGCACTTGTATTTGCGGTGTTCAGTATGGTTCCGTCAAAGGCACTGGCACAGAATATTATACCTTCAGGTGACGGTGATTATTCTACAGTGGAAGAATGGATAAATAGGGGATATCCGTCTAGCATCAATCCGGGCGACACCATTACGTTTGCTGCTGATTATGTAGATGTAAAATATTATGATTATGATGGCACTACGATATTGTATGTAGCTGCAGAAAGTAGAGGTTCGTATGTTGTTAAGCACTATGATGATGTAACAGCAGCAGACAGTGCCAGTACATTTTCCCATTGGGAGATTAAGGCTGTTCAGGTTAACAGCGGTTGCTATATAAGATCTATTTCCTTTAAAGCTGTGGCGGCTTCAACAATCAACAGTGTTTCGGTCAGCGTGGAAGCTCCAAAAGGGGGACAGCCTTTCCCAACAGTGGCAACATGCAGTACAACCGGAGTGAAAGAGGTTGTTTCCGTAGACTGGACAACAGAGGCTGATGCTCCTGTTGGCGGCAATGCCGATTATTCGACCGTATACAATGTTTATGTGACTCTTGACGTGGACGCAGGATATGCATTTTCAAATAATGTTGCTGTTGAATGCAATACTGAGGGGGTAGTGAGTAAAACAGCTTCGCTGAACGATGATGGCTTATTAGTAGTTAAAATCACAATTAATTCCAATAAGGCAAAGCTGCTTGGAATTACACCGATACAGCCTGTTATCGGAGTTACAAACGGTGCAGCTAAGACAGTGGAAGGACTCGGTTTGCCTACAACAGTCCCAATTCAGACAGAGTCCGCCGGTATTACAAATGCTGCAGTAGTATGGGATTTAGATAATCTTGTAAGCGGAAGCTATGATCCTTTAGTATCTATAGAACAAACCTTCACGGTTAAGGGAACAGTCAATTGCGGGCCGAATGTTGTTAATACAGATAATTTAAGCCTTGAGATAATTGTTAATATTACTGTAGATGCAGCACCGGCAGGGGAACCGTCGGATACTTCTGATGATGATGAAAGATTGCTGAGATATAAGTTTACTGATGGCGCAGATGGGACTTATACGATTAATAAAGATAAAGACTACGGCGTTAGGATTGACGCTGATTTCAGCAAATATGCAAGTGTCGAGATGGATGGAAATACAGTAGACAGCAGTAATTATAACGCAATGAGTGGTTCTACGATTATTATATTTACAGAGGAATATATGAGCTCACTTTCTACCGGAATACATGCAATCAAGGTTAATTTTACAGATGGTCTGGCAGAAACAGTTGTTACGGTTAAGATGGGAGAAAAATCTACTGAAAAAACAACAGAGCAGGATAAGACTCAGGCACAGGATAAGACACAATCACCAACAGAAGATAAAGATCAGACGGAAGCTAACGAACAGGCAGAAGAAAATGATAATACAAAAGATGATGGTCCAAAATCGCCTCAGACCGGAGACAGAGCGCCAATCGTATGGCTGTTTACACTTCTTATTGCAAGCGGTGCCGGATTAACAGTGATTGGTACAAAAAGAAATAAGTCAGTGAAAAACTGATAATATTAAGTAAATATAAAATGTACAAATCCCCACAAATCAGGAATGATTGTGGGGATTTTGAAGTTACTTATATTATACAGTGTGCATATGTTCAATGTGTATGTTATACAATATTAAGGCGTATAAGACCGATTACTTTACCTATTATCTCAACATTATCAACTATAATCGGCTCCATGAAATCATTCTCAGGCTGCAGTCTGTAATGACCGTCTTCTTTATAAAAACGCTTGACCGTAGCCGAGTCATCAACAAGTGCTACAATAACCTCACCATTGCGTGCAGTCTGCTGTCTCTTGACAATTATCATGTCATCTTCATAAATTCCCATATTAACCATGCTGTCGCCTTTTACCTTGAGCATAAATGTATCTTCGTTAGGAAGATACTCGGCAGGAATAGGAAAGTAGTTGGTTACATTCTCAACTGCAAGAATTGGCTGTCCCGCAGCAACCTGACCTATAAGCGGCACGTTGACAACCTCGCGTCTTGTAAGGTTGAAGTTATCATCAATGATTTCAATTGCACGTGGCTTGGTAGGATCCCTTCTTATATAACCATTCTTTTCCAGAGTCTCGAGATGTGCGTGAACGGATGAAGTTGACTTGAGATTAACGGCCTCACAAATATCTCTTACTGATGGCGGATATCCTTTATTAAGAATTTGGTTCTTGATATATTCCAGAATCTCAGACTGCTTGGCAGTAATTCTTCCATATCCCATATGTAAATCCTCCTGTTGTATTATTTGTAATTATAATATCACATTCAAATTGAAAATGCAAACACATATTCAGAAATTTTGTTCGGAAAATTTGTTTGTTTTGTATTGACAAACAATTGTTCGCATGTTAATATCATTACATCACATAGAACAACTGTTCAGAACTGGCGTTTATTATATACGATTTATTTTTGGAGGTTAAGTAAAATGAGAGCAGGTAAGATGAAAGCAGACAACAGAGCACATAACTATAATAAGAGCAGCGTTTTAATTTGTATTGAGCAGCGCCACCACCGTGCAAGACGCCGCCGTTTTATCAATATTACTGCATTTATATGCATGGTTTCTGTAATAGCCGCACTCAGCGGAGTGATAGTTAAGGCTAATGATAAGGTATCATCGCATTTAACTGCCGATAAGTACTACACAAGCATCAGCATTGAACGGAACGATACACTGTGGGGACTTGCACAGCAATATGCACCTGAAGAAGCTGATATTAATGCTTATGTAAAGGAGATTAAGACTATTAACAGATTGTCAGATGATAACATAACACAGGGACAGAATCTTATAGTATATTATTACAAATAGGTATCTTACCACCTGCACCTGTCACCGTCTGCGGACAACGCGCTTGTCCCAGCCGTCAAAGCCTCCGTTTAATATTGCGGTGAATATTCTTTCACGTACACCGGGAATATCCTTATTAAGATTTTTAAGAAGCTGTTTTGCATATTCACGTTTTGTTTCACCGTCGGCAGGACATAAGTTTTTAACAATCGGAAGATTATATTTGTTTTTAAAACCAATCACGTCAGCTTCATCAATATATATAAGAGGTCTTATTAATGTCAGACCGGTTCTGTCCAGATAAGTAACCGGTGAAAAGGTATGAACACGCCCTTCAAGGAAGAGTGACATAAGGAGTGTTTCGATTACGTCATCCTTATGATGCGCATAGGCAATTTTATTACATCCAAGTTCTTTGGCCTTGTCGTTGAATGCACCTTTTCTAAGCTTTGCACAAAGTGCGCATGGATTTGTTTCCTTGCGGATGTTGTACACAATATCATATATGTCAGTATTTATAATAGTATAATTTACATTGAGTTCATTACATAACTCCTGAACAGGCGTAAAGTCCATGCCGTCAATTCCGGCACTGACAGTAATAGCTTCAATATCGAATCTGGCAGGATAGAATCGTCTCAGACCCTGAAGTGCATACAGCAAGGTAAGGCTGTCCTTGCCTCCGGATATGCCCACGGCAATTTTGTCTCCATCTTTAATCATTGAATACTCATCTATTGCTTTGCGAGTTTGGCTTAATAATCTTTGTAATTCCATAATAATCCCCATTCCGAGAACGCTTTTTGTTCGAGGAATGCGCCGGAGATTTCAGATTTCCGGCTGCAATATCCAAATTTGTGGCGTTCTCTGCACAAATTTGCGTATGAAAAATCAGCACATCAGTGTGATTTTTCATACCAACTATTCCGATAGTGCGGATACACTTTTTTATTTTATATCAAGAAACGGTTGAAAGCTAGACATTTATAAGTTTTTTTGATAGAATTTTTTTGTTTATTAATAGAATGGAGATTAGTGTGAATATGAGTTTTAAAGATATGGGGCTCTCAGAGAGCCTTATTAATGCACTTAAGGAGCAGAAGATTAGTACTCCTACGCAGATACAGAAGGAAGTATATGCACCGGTGGTAGAAGGCAGGGATGTCGTAGGCTGTTCTGAAACCGGTTCGGGTAAGACACTGGCGTATCTGCTTCCGTTGTTTTCAAGAATTAATATTGAGGATTCGCATATTCAGGCGCTTATAGTTGTTCCGACTCAGGAACTGGGAATTCAGGTGCTTAAGCAGATTAACAGGCTGTCAGAGGCTTCAGGAATCTCTGTAAGGGCTGCCCAGGTAATTGGTGAGGGCAATATTAATCGTCAGATAGAGGCAATTAAGGCAAAACCACATATTGTTGTAGGAACAACCGGAAGAATAATGAAGCTTCTGAAAATGAAAAAGATGTCTGTTCATAATGTTAAGACACTTATAGTTGATGAGGCTGATAAGATGCTTGCAAAAGACAATATTAACGGGCTGGCTGAAGTTCGTAAGTCTTTAATGAAGTATACACAGGTATTAATGTTTTCGGCGAGTATGGATAAGAAATCCCTTGAATTATCCCAAAGTTTTAATTTAAATCCTGTTGTAGTTATAATAAAAGGCGAAACCGCCATACCACAGACAATTAAACATATGTTTATTATTACGGAACGCCGTGAACGTATTGAGACGCTGAGAAAAGTCATTCATGCGATTGAACCGGATAAAGGGATTATTTTTGCGAACACCTCATATGATTTGGAAGAAACAGTTAATAAGCTGCAATTTCATCATTATTCGGCAGATTATCTGTATGGTTCGGATGATAAGCTGCAACGTAAAAAGGCCGTAGACGGCTTCAAAAACGGTAAAATACGTTTCCTTGTATCAACAGACCTTGCATCAAGAGGTTTACAGATAGATGGAATTGATGCCGTATTTAATATAAATCTGCCGGAGAATCCTGTTGAATATCAGCATCGTGCCGGACGCTGCGGACGTAATGGCAAACTGGGATTATGTGTTTCAATAATAACAGAGAATGAACTGCCTAAGATGCTGAGTTATCAGAAGACATTTGGAATTAATGTGATAAGACGCAAATTATTTAAAGGACGTCTGGTAAAGGCATAATCACATATGATTTAATTCGATTTAAAACTTGACTTAATAGGATTTTAGGAGTATTGTCTATTTTGTAGGTATTTAACTTCGTTAAACTTGGGTTTAGCGAAGTTAGAGATGTATGAATTTACCGCTCTACTTTATAAAGCGTCTGCGGAATGGGAATTAGTGTGGAAAATCTTATTGCTCAGAAATGGGGATTATTATGGGAGAAACAGCTAAAACATACAGCGAACAACAAAGAATTAAATATACGCTCAAGCTTAATGAAATTGTTGATGAACTTCCGGATTTCTGCAAGGAGTACTTTTTCAGTCTGGAATATACAAAGCAGCCAAGGACTAAGCTTGCATATGCAATGGATTTAAAAGGCTTTTTTACGTTTTTAAGAGAAAGAAAATTTAAAGATATTGCAGATTTAAAGTCCATTACTGTCACTGACATTGAAAATTTAAGTTCAACCGACATTATTGATTATTTGAGGTATACAAAGCTTTATGTTAAGAATGGCAGGAAAGTTACGAATTCAGAGCGTGCTGCAAAGCGCAAATTAGCCTCTCTCCGCTCTTTTTACGGATATTTCAATAAACAGGGCCTTATGAAAAAAAATCCCGCATTTCAGGTCGATATGCCCAAAATACATGATCAGGCAATTACAAGACTTGATGTGAATGAAGTTGCGGAGCTTCTTGATAATGTTGAATCGGGTAACAAATTAACGAAGAATCAGTTGCTTGCGCATGAAGGGCTTAAGACACGTGATTTGGCGCTGCTCACTCTCATGCTCGGCACGGGAATACGTGTTTCTGAGTGTGTAGGTCTGGATATTAATGATGTTGATTTTAATAATGACAGGATTAAGGTAGTAAGAAAAGGCGGTTCCGAAAGCTTTGTTTACTTTGGTGATGAAGTGCGGGATGCACTGCTTGATTATATGGATGAACGCAAAGCAATGAATCCGGCACAGGGACATGAAAATGCCCTTTTTATATCACGCAATAATAAAAGATTATGTGTGCGCTCAGTTGAAAATCTTGTTAAGAAATATGCACATACCGTTACTACGGTAAAGCATATTACGCCGCATAAACTGCGTAGCACATATGGTACCAACCTCTATCAGGAAAGTAATGATATTTATCTTGTGGCAGATGTCCTTGGGCATAAAGATGTAAATACTACGCGCAAACACTATGCCGAAATCGTCGATAATAATAGACGCAAAGCACGTAATATGGTACAATTGCGTGAAAAGGAATAAATTATATACTATCTGTCAATATACTGTTACATAGCTGTAATATGCTAGATCAGTTCCAAAATTATCTTTAAGGTGATAGATTAATGTGTAGGTTCCTGTTACGTTTGTGTTAACGCTTCCGGTGACGGTTATGTAGCTTGTAATATCATTACCATTTTTATCCACTGCATATACACCATCCCACATATTATAGACAGAGCCTAATGGGATTGAGTGGTCATTAACACCGGTCATATAATTGATTTGCGTTGGAACCGGTGTAATGTTTAATGATGTGTCGGTTGGATCATAGCCGTTATTTTTTGATAAAGTGGCATGTTCAGCGAGTGCTATTTCAGGTGCTTCGCCGGATTTCTCGTACACTTCAACACCGGTATCAAGGGCACAGTTTTCAAAAATCCACTGTGCATCTGCTGAAGCGAGATAAATTGAACCAACCTTAGCAGGATTACCAAGATTGTTATATGCGTTTATATTTAAAGCGTTACTGTTCTGACTGTAATAAGGAACCGAATGAATGTAGCAGTCGCTGCTTATACGTGTTGAATACTGTCCGTATCCGCCTGTTGACAATGCTCTCCATATATTTTTTTCATATGTTTTGTAGGTGCCTGTTGATACAGACGGATTGACTGAACATCTGAAAGTCTTAAAAGCACTTTCTCTTTCACCATTTGCTTTGGTTTTATAAACTGTTATGAAATTCTCAGCTTTATTAATACTTATAAAATAACTATAGTTTTGGGAGATAAAAGTTGTTGGTTCTGTAGCTGATTCGGTTGGAATAACACTGCCCTCTTCCCCATTCTGCCCCTGTTTATCGGAGGAAATCATATTAGAAATGAGCTCACTGTTTGCAAATGTAAACGCAATAATTACAGCAAGAATAAGCAGTATAACAAGATATAACTTGAAATTACTGTGCTGTATACCATTCTTGAACTTTTTCCATCGAGAATTTGTGTAATACATAACAAATGTGATCTCCTGTAAGAAAAAAATTGCGCAAATACAATATGTATTAAAAACGCAAACAAAATTTAAGCTATTTCGCACATCAATATAATACAAAATAGCTTAAATTTCAAGTATTTTCACGTTATATTCATAATTTTATATAAATTATCAGAAGTTCTTCTCGCGCAATTCAATAAATTTCTTAATTAATTCAATTGAACCGTCGATTCCGAGCTTGCCGCTGTCAAGACAAAGGTCGTAGCTCTTGCCATCGCCCCACTTCTTGCTTGAGTAGTAGTTATAGTAACTTGCTCTCTTCTTGTCAGCCTTCTGAATCATATCGGCAGCTTTTGATTCGTTCAATTCATATTTGGACATAATACGCTTAATACGCTGCTCAATATCGGCCTTAATCCAGATAGATATTGCATATGGATTGTCTTCAAGAGCATAATCCGCACAACGTCCGATTATTACGCATGACTCGCGCTCAGCCAGCTTCTTGATGGCATCAAACTGCGCAAGAAATACTTTGTGATTGATTGGCATATCTGAATATGAAGAGGTATACCCGAGTGAATATGTATCCATTACAAGGGAATACAGGAAGCTGTTTGTAGGTTTTTCATCATGATTTTCAAATAATTCCTCACACAAACCACTTTCCTTCGCAGCCACTGCAAGCAATTCCTTATCATAGCATTTAATGCCTAAATCCTTGGCAAGCTTCTCTCCTATTTCTTTACCGGCGCTGCCAAATTGTCTGCCAATAGTTATAACTGTTTTACTATTCATAAGGATACCCCCTTTTGTTATATAAAGTCCCTTTGATAGTTAATATTATAACATAATACGGATTGTTTTTCCAGCAAAAATAAAATATTAATTCTTTTATAATTATTTTGTATACACAGGAAGCGCTATTGAAGTATGTTCAATAAATGTTGAAAATATTCAGGAATCGGCGCTTCAAATTCAACATATTCGTTTGTACGAGGGTGTATAAAACCAAGAACCCGTGCATGCAAAGTCTGGCCCTGAAGCTTATACGGAGATGATGCATTGCAATATACGTCATCACCAAGAAGCGGATGCCCGATACTGGCCATATGAACGCGAATCTGGTGTGTTCTTCCTGTTTCCAGAGTGCATTCTATGTGGCTGAATTTTGAAAAGTTTTTAAGCACATGATAATGTGTAACTGCACGTCTTCCATTTTCATGGTCAATTGCCATTTTCTTGCGGTCCTTGCGGCTTCTGCCGATTGGGGCGTCAACTGTGCCGTTTTCGTCATTGAAATTATTATATACGATGGCTTCATATTTTCTTGTAATTGAATGTACGCTAAGCTGTGATGAAATGCTGTTATGCGCAAAATCATTTTTACATGCTACAAGTACTCCTGTCGTATTCATATCAATACGATGCACTATTCCGGGACGAAGGACACCATTAATTCCCGAAAGTTTGTCATGGCAGTGATACATAAGTGCATTGACGAGTGTGCCTGTATAATGGCCCGCTGCAGGATGTACAACCATGCCTTTAGGTTTGTTTATTACAATAATGTCATCATCTTCAAAAATAATATCGAGCGGAATATTTTCAGCAGTAATTTCCGGCTCAGTAAGCTCAGGAAGAGTAATGTCAATGATATCCGATTCACGCAGACGATAATTTGGTTTTATTGATTTACCATTTACAAGGACATTGCCATCCTGAATCATTTTCTGTAAATAAGAACGGGAAAGGTCAGATAATTCTTCCCTTTCCTGTGCCATGTATCGGTCTATACGGCTGCCGGCATCAAGTGTATCGGCAACAATTGTAAAATGTTCCATTTTTCCTCATTTCCGTGACGATTTCTTATGCGGAATAAGATAATCAAATTCACCTTCCTTATATACAAACAGGAATAAAATTACAAAAATAACCATTGAAACAGTAACATATGAATCTGCTACATTAAATACCGGGAAATTAATCAGTTTAAAATAAATAAAGTCATGGACATATCCATTAAGGATGCGGTCTATAAAATTGCCGAGTGCTCCTGCTGTAAGAAGCATGGTAACAATGTGCAGAGGTAAATACCTCTTCGTATATGGTGTAAGAATAACAATATATAACAGGAAAGCGAGAACAATAACCGTAAGCACGGCAAAAAGCCATTGTTTTCCGCTTAACATTCCCCATGCAGCACCATCATTCTGCAGGTATGAAAACTCAAGAACACTATCGATAATTATAAAAGGGTGGGAGCCTTTTAAATGCAGTACGGCAAGCTGCTTTGTAACCTGGTCAATTGCAGTAAGTATTGCAACCACTGTAATATAAATCAGGAGTTTTATAGAAATACGATTTTTCATACTAATCCCCATTCCGCAGACGCTTATGCGTTGGAGGAATCGCGAGCCAAATATCAGATTTGGCTCTGCGATAATGGCTTGTTTGTGGCGCCTGCGACACAAACAGCCGTGTGAAAAATATGCCATCGGGCATATTTTTCACACTAATCCCCGTTTCTGAGCGATTTATCGCGAAGAGGCGATGAAAAAGCTACGAATTTATTATTTAATGATTTTATCCAGTGCCAGAAGCATTTCTTCATCAGTTACTGTCATATCAAGAAATGCATTGCCAATGCGGTCAAGCAGTACAAATTTAATTCTTCCGGCATCCATTTTTTTGTCGCTTTTGGAAATTGCCACAATATCCTTTGCCTCAATACCGGAAATATTCATAGGAAATGAATACAGCTTCATCATATCAGCAGCATCGTTAGCATTACTTTGAGAAATAAGACCGCGCATACGGCTGATTTCAAGAGAAGCAAGCATTCCAAGACCTACGCACTCACCATGATAAAGTTGAAAATTCATAAGCTTTTCAATCGCATGCCCCAGTGTGTGTCCGAAATTCAGGAGAGCCCTGTCCCCTTTTTCAGTCGGATCTTTTTCCACTACATCACGTTTGATTTCGCAACTGCGTGAAATCATATATTCAAGTGCATCATAATCAAGTGCTTTAATTGCGCCTGCATTTTCACGAAGCCACATATAATATTCATTATCTTTAATCAGTCCATGCTTGATAATCTCGCCGAAGCCCGAATTAAACTGGCGTTCATCAAGTGTCCTGTGTACGGACATATTCATGTATACAAGCTTTGGCTGATAAAATGCTCCAACCATATTTTTATATGCTCTGAAATCAACACCGGTCTTTCCGCCAATACTTGAATCCACCTGCGCAAGAAGCGAGGTAGGAATCTGGATGAAAGAAATACCTCTCAGATAAGTTGCTGCGGCAAAACCGGTCAAATCACCTGTTACACCGCCGCCAAGTGCCGCAAGCATATCTTTGCGGTCAAATTTATTTTTTATAAGAAATTCATATACGTCTTCAACAGTACTGAGATTTTTATTTTCTTCACCTGCATTAAATGTATATACAAAAACCTTATTGCCGGTCTTTTCAAGCTCAGCTTTAACTGCATCTGCATAAAGCGGGCCAACATGACTTTCTGTTACAATACAGATTTTACGACCACTGATTCCAAGCTTTGTAACGGCTTCTGAAAGTCTTGAAAAGTCCTTTTCAATAACAATATCATATATCGGTTCATTTTCAGGATTATGTACGGTTATTAATCTGCTCATTTTAATCTCCATTCTGTCATATTATAAAATAGTAATGAGAAACGGAAATAAATCCCATTGCTGGGATTCATTTCCGTCTGTATGAATAAGAATAAAATTAGAAATCAAGGTTCTGAGATGTCACCTTGTCTCCAAGTGAAGAAGCAAAGCTTATTTCACTGTTCACAAGTTCTGATAAATCACCTGAAACACTTACGTTCGGAGGTGTAATAATGAAAATTCCTCCGGTGATTTTCTGAAGGTTTCCTTCCATTGAATAACTTGAACCTGCTGAAAAGTCAATGATTCTTTGTGCTACTTCAACTCTTACACCTTCAAGATTAAGAACAACAGCCTTGCCATCCTTGAGTGTATCTGTGATTTCTCTTGCATCTTCAATAGACTGTGGACGGATAACACATACCTCAAGACCTCTTAAACTTGAACGCTGCTGCATCGGAACAACCTTCTCCTTACGTGAAAGCGGGCGTGAAGGCTTGCGCTCTTCAGTATCGGAATAATCGCTGTCATTAGAACGTCCGCTGAAGATTGAAGACCTTGATGATTTCTTTGGCTCATCATAGTAATCATCGTCATCATCGTAAATTTCTTCATCGTCAACGTCATCGTAATAATCTTCGCCGTCTAATCCTAATTTACCCAGAATCTTATCAAACATTATACATCCTCTTCTTTCTTATATATTGTAATTACGATGTCCGAAAATAGCTGTGCCCACGCGCACATGGGTAGCACCCTCTTCAACCGCAACGACATAATCATTAGTCATGCCCATAGACAAAAAATCCATATGAACATTATCTATGTTTTTAGCATTTATGTCAACAGATAAATCCCTTAATTTTTTAAAATATTGGCGATTTTCTTCGGCATTTTCAACAAATGGTGCACTTGTCATAAGACCTTTGACAAAAATATTAGGCAGGCTGCTTATCTGGCGGATAAAATCAGGTGCATCCTCAACAAACACACCAAATTTAGAATCCTCTCTGGCAACATTTACCTCGACAAGAATATTGACATTTACATTCTTTTTTACAGCCTCTTTGCTGATTTCTTCAGCCAGACGAACTGAATCCACGGAATGTATCATAGCGACATTGTCAACTATGTATTTTACCTTGTTTCGCTGAAGATGTCCAATCATATGCCAGTTGATATCTGCGGGAAGAACTTTTTGCTTTTCGTTCATCTCCTGCACTTTATTCTCGCCAAATTCACGGATGCCGGAAGCATATATCTCCTCGATATCGGATACTGGCTTTGTTTTACTTACCGCAATTAAAGTTACCTCTTTCGGGTCACGCCCGGCGCGCCGGCATGCAGCCACAATATTTTGTTGGACTTCAAAAAGATTATCAGCTAACATTCTAATCGTACTCCTTCGGTTAATCAATAGTTTGATTTTGTTAATAAATCATTTCATTTTCACCAATATTTGAGCCTTCGAGAATAATGTGGTCGTAGACGGCAATGCCGTACGAAGTTCCCTTCCTGACAATGCAGTATTCTGAATTCTGCTCAATAACCTCTACAGGCTTAAATATTGTATATCCGGTATTGGCACAATATACGCCTTTTAGAGACGCTTTAGTACCTATCGGATAACGTTCTGTGGAATTGGTAAGCAAAATGGTGTCTCCGGCACCAAATGACGTCATATCAACATAGCACATATCATCCTTCACTGCGTAAATGTCGGCGGCTATAAATTCTGTTACCAGCTCATTATTTTCATAGTGTTCACATAAGAAACCATAAGTGCTTGTGTTGCCTCCGGTTGTCATATATGACTTAGGAATAGTATAAAAATCCTTTTCCACAATTGAAGACAACGGAATCTTAAGTCCTGTTGACGTAGATGCCTGTATCTCTATGTCTATAAATCTGTCAGAAGCATAACGAATCATATACTTATCTAGAGTAAATCTGCCCCATATATTATCACCGTTGCGAACAATCGTAAATGGTGCGGTCGTTACTATATCATCTTTTACAAAACGAATCTGCAGGCTGTTCTTATTGGTTAAGTCATATTTGTCAATGTCACTTTGCGTAAGCTGTATGTAGATTGACCAGTTTTCGTTGGTGATAATCTTATATGCGGGATTACCTGAAACAATAATATCCTGCGACTTTAAGTTGGTTTTATTGTATTTCCCTTTATTAAATGAGTCCGGACTTAAACTGCTTTCAGTAAGTGTCTCATATCCGTCAATTGAATATACAACAACTCCGCTCTGCTCTGTGCGTATTGTCTGAAATAAATTCTGGCTTCCCGTACTGCTTATAATTGAATCAAGGTTAGCCATAATATTTTCATTGATTGACTGTAATACTGTTGAGTTCAAATCTGCTTTCAAATCATATACTGTACTGAAATTATCACCTGTATATGATGTTTTGAAAGAATTAAGAGTTGACTTTATAATTTTTAAATTCTCTTCTGACAAAGAGTTGGTGTCAGAATTAGCGGCATCAGAAATAAGCTGTGCAACGCGCCCTGTTTCGTCAACCGTATAAATAGTGTCACCTACTTTAGCCTTAGTACCTTCCCTTAAATAATAATTGACATTGCCGTTATATGAGGAGTTTATAACTGACTCCTGTCTAACAGCAATGCCGGAAAATACAGTGTTGGCAGTAAGTGAACCGGTATTGACAACATATGTCTGGACTTTCTTCTTAGTAGAATAAAGCCATGCAAACGAAATTATATAAATCAATACGATTATAAAAATAATTGCGGCTGCTTTCGGTTTTTTTCTGAATTTGACAACATTATTATTGTGTTTCGCTGCCATATTAATCCTCATTCTTCTCACACTATTACTGATAAATCTCTCTCCACTCCATATCTCCGCGGTCTAATGACTTAATCAGAAGCTCTGCGGTTGCAAGATTGGTTGCAAGCGGAATATTATACATATCGCAAAGCGCAAATATATTATTAACATCAGGTTCGTGAGCTCTTGGATATGGATCACGCAGGAATATAACCAGGTCGATATGATTATGCTCTATTTCAGAACAAAGCTGCTGTTCGCCCCCGAGATGTCCTGCAAGGAATCTGTGGACGTTCAGATTGGTAGCCTCTTCAACAAGTCTTCCTGTTGTTCCTGTAGCAAATAACTGATTCTTGTTGAGGATACCTCTGTAAGCAATACAGAAATTCTGCATCAGTTTTTTCTTTGAATCATGTGCAATAAGCCCGATATTCATGAGTGTAGCCTCCGTTTCCTTAGTTATTTATAAAAATTAAGCACAGCATCTTCATCAACTGAATATCGCTGTAATGAAATATTTAAAACAATTCCGATTGCAATGGAAAGACTCATAAGAGAACTAAGTCCATAACTGACAAAAGGCAACGGTAATCCTGTGTTAGGCAGAATAAGCGTTGTTACGCCGATATTAATAAAGCTCTGGAAAGCAATCCACGAAGCAACACCGCAACAAACAAGCCGTCCTTCAAAGTTTCGTGCCCGAACCGCAGCATACAGACATTCAGCAACAATCCATGCCAGCAAAAGCAATACAAATACTGAACCGATAAATCCAAGTTCCTCACCTATTACCGAAAATATAAAATCAGTCTGCGCCTCAGGAATAAGACCGGCATTTTTAACAGAGTTAGGGTCATCGTTATTGAGTCCCTTGCCGGTCAGCTGGCCTGAACCGATAGCACGTACGGAATTTTCCTGCTGGTAACGGTCATCTTCGTTCTCCTCTGCCTCAGGATTTATAAAAGCCATAATTCGGTTAACCTGATATGGCCTTAAAAGCTTTTGATTAGGTGTCTGAATATAAACAAAGAATGCAACCAGTATCGGAATGAGTACTAAGACAACCTTCAAGACCTTTATATAATCAATCCCGGCACAGTAAAGCACAGAAAATATGATAAGACAAATCATAATAGTTGTTGAAAGGTCGGGCTCAAAGAATACAAGCGCAACCGGAAACAGCAGCAAAACTGCAAGTATACCGAGAAATTTCCATGTGTTAAAGCGGTCTTTAAACATGGCTATAATCTTTGCCATAAACAGTATCAAAAAAATTTTTGCAAACTCAGAAGGCTGTATTGTAATACCGTCAATTACCCTGATCCATCTTGTAGCACCCTTGCCGTTGTGTCCGAAGATAAATAACGACGCAAGCAAGGCTGCATTTACAATATATATAAGCCAAAAGTACTTTAAAATCCAATTATAATCTATAAAAGATATAATTATCATTACGATAAAACATCCGGCAATACCTATAACGTCCTTCATCGTATAGCTGGGCTTGGCACTGTTGACGAGAAGCAGTCCAAACAGCATTGCTGTAAGAACAGCTGTCGCCAGCCTGAAATTATAATAGCGTAATGAATATTTTTTAAACATCAAAAATTACTCCGACTTCTGACTCTTTTTTAAATCCCTGATAGGAATATTGGCATACAGCGCAGGAACCGAACCGTTATTATTCTCTGACTCGGTCTGTGTAATCTGTATATCAAGTCCTTCTGCATCGATGACCATATATTTTGATATTACCTTGATAATATCGTTCTTAATCATCTCCATTACCTCAGGAGAACAATTCGCGCGGTCTGAAACAAGCAACAGCTTCAGTCTGTCTTTTGCAACATCGCTTGAACTCTTCTTCTTGAATAAATCAAATAAACTCATAACTTCTCCTTTATGTAAAGCCTTTGATGACTTCAGAAAATAATATGCAAAAATTATTTCTTAAATACTGAAGAAATCTTCTTCCAAAGGCTGCTCTTCTCATTTAAGTCAAGCAAAGGTACGTCTTCGCCGAGAATTCTGCGGCAGATATTCATATATGCCTGTCCGGCAAGACTGTCATCACCCACAAGCGGCTCACCCTGGTTAGTTGATACAACAATCTGCTGGTCATCAGGAACGGCACCGATAAGGTTGATTGAAAGAATATCAACAACGTCCTCAATTGACATCATGTCACCGCGTGTTACCATATCCATACGGATTCTGTTAACAATAAGGTCTGTTCTCTTCATTGACTCAGCTTCAAGAAGACCGATAATACGGTCAGCATCACGGATAGCTGAAACTTCAGGAGTTGTTACTACCAAAGCTCGGTCAGCACCTGCAATTGCATTCTTAAAGCCCTGTTCAATACCGGCAGGACAGTCAAGAAGTATATAATCAAATTCTTCCCTTAATTCCTCAACAAGCTTCTTCATCTGCTCAGGTGTAACGGAATTCTTATCTCTTGTCTGTGCAGAAGGAAGGAGGTAAAGGTTAGGATAACGCTTGTCCTTGATAAGAGCCTGCTTAACGCGGCAGTTTCCCTCAATAACATCAACAAGATTATATACGATACGGTTCTCAAGTCCCATAACAACATCAAGGTTACGAAGACCGATATCTGTATCAATCAATACAACTTTCTTATTAAGTTTGGCAAGTCCGGTACCAACATTAGCTGATGTTGTGGTTTTACCGACACCGCCCTTTCCGGATGTAATAACGATTACTTCACTCATTTTAGGTTAATCCTCCTGTTTGAATCATATACGGATGTCTGCAAGGACATCTCTTTCAAGTTTTTCTATGTAAATGCTGCCTTCATCAACATAGGCAATACGTGGCTCATGTGTCTTGGCTTTACTTATGCTGCCGCCGTCAGAACAGCGTGCAATAACATCGCCTATTTTAATCTGCATAGGGTCCATATCAATTGCAACTACAAATGCGTCTTCATTGCCGTCTGCACCTGCATAAATATTCCCCTTAAGAGTTCCGAGCACTACTACATTGCCTTTGGCAATTACCTTGCCTCCCGGATTGACATCTCCGAGTATTATAATGCTGCTCTCAGATTCAAGAATCTGTCCGGAACGCAGAGTCCCCTTATAGAACTGTCCCGTGTGAGCTGCAATATCATCAAGCTTTTCTTCAACAGCCTTCTTAAAACAGGCTTCTTTAAATTCATCACTGTCAATGACACATACAATGTTAATGTCAGAAACTTCTGAAATAATGTCAAGCACTTCACGTTCCTGTTCTCCGTCAAGTTTACGGCCCTCAAATGAAATTGCCATATTAGCTTTATCGAAGAACTTGGAAGCGCTGGAAAACTTGTCCTTTAAGGCCTCTTTGAGTTCATCGAAAGAAACGCTATCATCAAGAACAACAACTATTCCGTGCTTACTGCCTTTGATAACAACAGAATTATTCACAACTGTCCACCTCGATATTTATTTTAACCTATATATACAAGATTTTAGCATATTTTACGTATAAAATCCATACAAAAGTGCATGAATAAAGAAAAAATTATTAAATTTTTTCGCAGTTTTATACAAATTACTCGTTGAGTCCCCAATATATTTTATAAATATCTGATGACAGTTGTGCTGCGTTGGATGAAGTATATCCGTTAGGAATCAGTACGGAAACTGCAACCTTAGGATTGTCATACGGCGCATAGCTTACAAATGTTATATGGTCGGCCTTTGTTGTGACTTCCTGTGCAGTACCTGATTTGCCGGCAGCATGATAAGGCAGATCTTTAAATGCTGCAGTGTTATCAATAACCAGCTTCATTCCGTAATGTACAGCATCCCATGTGGACGATTTCACATTCATGGTATTGGAAACAACAGGCTCGTTCTGCTTTATAATATTTCCGCTTGAGTCTGTAATTTTTGAAACCAGTGTGAAATCGTGGCATACACCTGATGTCGCGAGGGTAGAAACATACCGGCAGAGGTTGAGTGCGGAATATGCATGACTGCCCTGTCCTATTGCCGACTGAATTGCGTTGGTGTTAGATGCCTGTGGTTCGGCTTCATATATTTCAATACCGGATTTTGTTGCAAGTCCAAGCTGCTCTGCGTAATCCTTTAAAAGGTCGGTTCCTTTGGAACTGTTATACTGACCGTTTGCTTCAGTTGCAAGCCTGTTTCCTACCGTATAGAAGAAAACATTGCATGAGTCGCGTATGGCGGTAGATACGTTCTCATTGCCGTGTGAGCGCGGATAAATCCAGCATTTCGGCGGTGGAGTTACAGCATCATATATTCCCGTACATACAATATTTTCGCCTGTGGAGATAACACCCTGCTCAAGCCCGGTTATTGCAGAACATGGCTTAAAAATAGAGCCGGGAGCTGTCTTAAGAGACGTCGCTTTATTAATAAGCGGAAGCGCTTTATCATTTCGAAGCTGCTCGTAATAGTCTTTGTCAACGGTTCCCGATAATTTGTTATTGTCGTATCCCGGATACGATACAAGTGCCAGCACCTCACCGGTATTAGGGTCAGATACAACAGCCGAGCCGGAGCATGGCTCAAGCGCAAGCTGTGCAGGCGTTATTGATTTTTCTTCAATTGCCTTCATCATAAAATCATATGCTGACATTTTGCCGGAAGCAAGATTCTCATAATCTGTGCCCTCGGAAGGAAGTACGCCTTGCTCATAAAGCATCATACAGACCTCACGTCCGGAAAGATTTCCCGAAGAAATCATGTATTTATATACTTTTTTGCTAAATCCCGTATCGCCGCGGATATAATCCGCAACATATTCAAGCAGTGCGTCATAAGCCTCCTGAAGGCTTGAATATTTCTCGGATGTAAGCTTATCCATATCAATCCAGTTCTTTGTAAGTGCATATGTCAGCAGCTCCTTAAGACTGATTGACTCATTTTTATTCCAGTTTACGTAAACGGAATCATTCAAATCCATATTATCTGTATTGATGATGCCGTTATTTATAAGAACATTCCTGTAAATGTAATAAATATATACTTTCATTTCGTCAGAAAGCTTTTCATATGCAGTCGGTGAATCGGAAAGCTCTGAAATTACCGCATTTATTACGCTGTCCTGCTTAGACGTAAACTTGAATTGTATATTCTGTGCAAGCTCGGACTCTGACTGCGCAATTTTTTTTATTGAAACTATATTATTATCAATCAGTGCAAAATAAACATTTTTGATAGGAATAAATATATCCTCTACAGAGCCGGTTGTCTCATTATATGTTATTGTGGTATCACTTGTAACAATCTTGGACATAAGAATCTGAACAAGTTCGTCTTCAATTGCATGATAGATGTCTTTTTGAAGTTTTGCATCTATTGTGAGATATACGTCATTGCCCGTCTGCGGCTGCGTATTATCAATAACCTCTGTAATTCGGCCCACACTGTCAACATATACTGTCTTACTGCCCTTCGTTCCCTGCAGCTCAAGTTCAAGAGACTGCTCAATTCCGGACTTTCCGACTATATCGTTTGCCTCATACTGGTCATCCTTTGCACTCAGTTCTTCAAGCTCGCTTGCAGAAATATTACCTGTATATCCAAGAATGTGCGAAGTATAAACGCTGTCCACATATTTTCGTATATACTCTTCTTCAACGGTTACGCCCACGAGTTCCCTTGATTTTTCGAGAATCGCAGCCACTGTGTTATCAGACACTTCATACGCAATTGTAAACGTCATATATCTGGTGTATGAATTGGCAGACATATGACGGCGCAGATTGATAATCTCAAGCTGGTGCTCCATTGTATATTCTTCGGATACGTCATATCTTTTGCGAAGCACCTGATAGACATCATCTGCGGAAGCATTTCTCTGTTCGTCAGACAGATTGCCGGTTGTCTGTGTTCCATATACATCTCTTAAAAACCTGAGCAGCGAATTGCCGCTTTCGGTAAACTCAAGATGATTGTCCTGATTAATCGAAATCGGAAGGTCATTGGTAACTACATCACCATTTTCTTCAATTATTGTAATCGTCTTATCGATAACCTCATTGATTGTTTTGTTTTTCACTTCTGTTGAAGTATATGTGCCGCTGTCGCTGATTTTAACGGAAAATGCCAAATCATTATATGCAAGAAGATTTCCGTTTCGGTCAAAAATCCTGCCACGTGTGGCAGGAACGCTCATTGTTTTCTCCTGTGAATCCGACACTGACTGTGCATATATGTCACCATTCACAATCTGCAGATTGAACAGTCTTGTAATTATTATCACAAAAAGAAGAATAAATGCCATGATTAGCGGCAGAAATCTGGATTTTAAGAAACTGAGGATATACTCAAATATTTCCTTGATCATACTCTATTGCTCTCTTTCTTTCCTTACCCTCAAAATGTTTATTGAGGAATATGATTATTCTGTAAATTGCGATAGTTACTATGACCGTATATACGACCTCCGGTATAATAAAACGCTTCAGATAATACAGAATGTCAAGTTTATTGTGTAACAGGAAATTTACAACATATGACAGAAAACCATATGCCAAGTTACCAGCACCTACCATTGCGATAGGCATGAGAATTTCCCTCTCCTCATATTTTTGATAAAAGTACCCGGCAGTATAGCCGATGTACATCATTGCGATTGAAGAAAGACCAAGTATGCTGTATGAAAACAAATCGTAAAATATACCGCATACAAAGCCTGTATATATGCCTTCGCCCTTTCCTTTTAGAAAGCCGAAAAGCACAGGAAGAATTATGAGCAGGTTTGGAGAAATACCGCCGATTGCAATTGCCCTGCCGGCGGTACATTGTAGCGCATAGAAAAATGCTATTAAAACCAGCTCACATATTTTCCTTTTCATGGTTTAACCTTTTTCTCCTTAATAACCAAAACTTCCTGAAGATGTGCAAAATCAACGACAGGGACAAGATATCCTGACTGGGTAAGATTATTTGAGTCCATTGTCACATCTTTGATATAACCTATCAGAATACCCTCAAGGTAGTCGTTGCTTATATTGGAAGTGACAATTTTATCACCGTCTCTTACAACAACATCCTTTTTAAAATACTGTACCCTTAAAAGACCTGAATCCATAAGCTTTATATCGCCGTTGACAATGCAGTTGTCTCCTGTATCAATAAGCATACCGCTGACTTTGCTGCTGTCATCAATTATTGAATGTACAGTTGCATAGTTATCGCCTACGGCAGTTACAATGCCTACAAGTCCGCCTCCGGCGATTACATTCATGTCAACCTCTATGCCGTCTTTACTTCCCTTATCAATGGTAAATGTATTAAACCAGTTATCGCTGCCTTTGCCTATTACCCTTGCACCGACCTTTGTATAACCCGGATATTTCTCATCAAGTTCATATAAATCGCGCAAACGCTCAAGCTCGTAGCTGTCCTGCTTTAGCTGGTTGTTTTCCTCAACGAGACTGTCAATCCTGCTTTGAAGCTCGGCATTCTGTTCAATTACTTCACCGAGTTCTTTCATGGTCTCTGCTTTGTCATATGTCCACAGACCAAGATTGTTCATCCCTTTCTGCATCGGAATTACGACTGACGACACAACAGCTCTTACCGGTGCAGACAGTTTGTCGGTAAAAAATGAAGCACCTACAAAAAGAATGCAGACAACGGTTAATACAATTAACATATTTTTGGGTGTAAAAAATGTATTAAGCTTTTTTCTCATTAATAAAACACCTGCTTTAACTATTCATAAATCTTCTCTTGTGGTGTATATGCAAGATGCTTGAACTGAGGATTGTTTACAACGCCCATCAGACCGCGTACAACGCTTTCGGAAGGGTTTTCAACAATATTGACGTTCAGGTTTGTCTCTTCCTTGATAAAACGTTCAAGGTTGCTGATGTTTGAAGTTCCGCCTGTAACGTAAATTCCCATATTAATAATATCGGCAGCAAGTTCCGGCGGCGTTCTTTCAAGGATAACTTTGATAGAATCCATGATTGAGTGAAGCGGATCCACTATTGCGTTGTAAATGACATCAGAGGATATATCTACACAGACAGGAAGACCTGAAACAATATTGCGTCCGAATCCTTTAGCAAATGATTCATCAACCTGTACCGCACTTCCGAGCTGCTTTTTTAAATTTTCGGCAGTTTTGCTTCCGATTACAAGATTATAATATTTACGTATTGTTGTAATTATGCTGTCATCAAGCTTATTACCGCCAATCTTTACAGATTTGCTCAATACAATGCCGCCAAGTGAAAGAACTGAAATTTCAGTCGTGTCAGCACCGATATTTACAATCATTACACCCTTTGCAGCCGTAACTTCAATTCCCGAACCAATTGCATCGGCTACCGGCTTATCAACTATAAATACATTTTTTGCTTTAACCTTTGCATCTACAACGATTTCATAGAAAGCACGCTTTTCAACCTCTGTGATATCGGTTGGAACTGCAATATAAAACTCAGACGGACCGGTAAGCTTCTTTCCGTCATTTTGTTTTTCCGTAAAACGCTCAAGAAGCGTCTGCATATTTTCAATATCGGCAATTACACCGAATTTAACCGGATAAGATACAACAATATTATCCGGTGCCTTCTCATACATTTCGAATGCGGCATCGCCATATGCAAATACTTCGTTCTTGTTGGCAATTGCAATAATATTTTTTTCGTTAAGAATTTTATCCTTGTCCTTTGAGAACATTTTAAAATTGCTTGTTCCTATGTCAATTCCATATACACCTGCCATTGTACGGCTCCTTTCAATTGAAAAATTTATTCATTAAGATTCATAAGACCGCTATCTTTTAAACTTATAAATCTATTATCACCAATAATAATATGGTCAATCAGCGTTATTCCGATCAACTGTCCTGCTAACATAATCCGCTTTGTAACAGCTATGTCATTGTGGCTTGGTGTCGGGTCACCGCTTGGATGATTGTGAATAATCACAATATACACGGCATCAAGCTTCATCGCTGCCATGAATATCTCGCGCGGAGAGACTATCGAAGCGTTGACAGTACCGCTCGATATAACTTCATCACCGAGCATTCTAAGCTTCGTATCAAGCATGACGGCAATAAGCTGCTCGCGTCTGGCATGACGCAAATCCTCCATGTAGTAACCGGCAATTGATTCCGGCCTGTTGAAGTCAAGCTTTGTCTGCGCTTTTGATTTGGAAATCCGTCGTGACAACTCAAGCACCGCAAGTATCTGTAATGCCTTTACACGTCCGATTCCGCGAATCTGCATCAGACGGTTCATTGTTATTCCTACAAGTCCGTTAATATCTCCGTCTTTTGAAGCACCGGCGAGAATTCTCGCTGCAAGCTCAATTGAGCTTGTCCCTTTTGTGCCTGTTTTAATTATCACTGCAAGCAGCTCCGCATCCGACAATGATGCCGGACCGAACGAAATGAATTTCTCATATGGTCGCATTGATGCAGGGATTTCCTTTGTAGTTTTGCTGCTATAAATATTGTTCTCTGTGTTCATCTTATTCACCACAAGGAACAAAGCCCGATAAAAAGATTATAAAAATCTGTAGATAAGTATTGCTATGATTATTCCAACGATGCTTCCGATTGTAATCTTGATTGTAAGTCCAAATGTAATTACAAGGACACCAAGATTAAGTATGATTGGAGCATCAAGTCCGAATGTATTTCCGTAGCCAAGCCAGCTAAGCCATGAAATACCTGCTGTAAGCTCGCTTATAAAGCCACCGATGACAATTCCTGCCAGAATAAACAAAAATAATGCCCAGTTATTTTTGCCGTGTGTAATAGCACTCATGTCTGCTCTCCTATCGTTAAAATGCTATTATTTAGTATAACATATTCTCGATTTAGTGTATACAAAAAATTATAAATCCAAAAGACCTTTAAGCAGATGTACTTTAATATATCCTGCCTCCGGATTCTTTTCAAGAATACACTGCGGAATTGACGGAATAAGCACTTCCTTTCCGTTAGCGCATTCTACCACATAGACATCATTGGCAGCAGTCTGCATAATATCTTTGAGAACGCCGAGTTCTTCGCCTTCATCGGTAATAATTTTACAGCCGACAAGGTCGCATATAAAGAATTCACCCTCTTCAAGTTTTACGGCATTTTCTCTTGTGACAAGCAGGTCTTTTTTAATAAACTGCTGTATTTCATTGATATCATCATATCCTTTGAATTTAAGTATCACATACTGCTTAAAATATTTAACACCGGTAATTTCAAGTTCAACCTGCTCGCGCTTCATATCAACAATGACATTTTTCAGGTAATCAAACCTTTTTGGGTCATCTGTTGTAGGAAAAACCTTAACTTCACCGCGTATTCCATGAGTTGATGTAATAACGCCGACGCGTAATGTCTGTTCCATGTCCCCTCCGTTTAGTCCATAAAAGTCGAACCCCGAAAACAGTGCTTTCGAGGTTCTTTCATAAGTTAAAGTACATTGCAGGATTAAACAATCTCAACAATCACTTTCTTGTCAGTCTTAGATGCTGCGGCTGTTACAACTGCACGAATTGACTTTGCAATACGTCCCTGCTTACCGATTACCTTTCCCATATCAGAAGGGGCAACCTTAAGCTCAACGACTACAGCCTTATTTTTCTCTGTTTCAGTAACAACAACTTCATCAGGGTTATCAACAAGTGCTTTAGCGATAATTTCAACTAATTCCTTCATACTTCCTCATTTCTGTCTGCATATACAGACCTGAGATTACGAGATAGCTGACGGTGACATGAGCAAATGGAAGCTCCGTACGGATAAAATCCAGTTATTCATGCCACGCCAGAATGCTGCCTCTGATTACTTCTCGATTCCGGCAATCTTGAATACTCTCAAAACGCCCTCTGTTGGCTGTGCGCCATTAGCTAACCACTTCTTTGCAGCCTCTGCATCGATGTTAACTCTGCATGGATCATAGTTAGGATCGTAAGTACCGATTTCTTCGATAAATCTTCCGTTACGTGGAGATCTTGAATCTGCAACAATGATTCTATAGAATGGAGACTTCTTCTCACCTAATCTCTTTAATCTGATCTTTACCATTTTAAATTCACCTCCTGATATTTTGCTAAAAAATGTATTATGTTAAAAAGGCATTCTGAATCTACCCTTTTTACCACCAAATTGTTTCATCATTCCCGGCATCTGCTTCATCATCTTCTTCATCTGCTCGAACTGCTTTACAACGCGGTTGACTTCGCTGATATCAACACCTGCACCTCTTGCAATACGATTTTTCCTTGAAGGATTAAGTATATCCGGCTTGCTGCGTTCTGCAGCCGTCATTGAAAGAATAATTGCTTCTGTGCGCTTTAAATTCTTCTCAGCTTCATCCATGTCAAGGTCAGAAGTCTTAACCTTTCCGCCAAGTCCCATGCCCGGAAGCATATTCATTATGGAACCGAGACCACCCATATTCTTAATCTGGCCCATATACTCGAGATAATCATTGAAATCAAACTCAGCCTTGCGAAGCTTCTTCTCCATCTCGGCAGCTTTATCAGCATCAATCTGAGCCTCAGCCTTCTCAATAAGTGAAAGTACATCACCCATACCGAGAATTCTTGATGCCATTCTGTCAGGATAAAACTGTTCAAGGTCTGAAAGCTTTTCTCCCATTCCGACATACAGAATAGGCTTGCCTGTAACAGCTTTGATAGAAAGTGCGGCACCGCCTCTTGTATCACCATCAAGCTTTGTGAGGATGACTCCGTCAATACCGATTTTCTCGTTAAATGAAGCTGCAACATTGACGGCATCCTGACCCGTCATGGAATCAACAACAAGGATTGTCTGATGCACATCAACAGCTTCCTTTATATTCTGAAGTTCTGTCATCATATCTTCATCAACATGAAGACGTCCGGCAGTATCAAGAATAACAATATTATAATTATTTGACTTCGCATGTTCAATTGAAGCCTTGGCAATATCAACCGGGTTCTGAGCAGTTCCCATTGCAAATACAGGAACATCCTGCTTTTTGCCGTTAATCTGCAACTGCTCGACGGCAGCCGGTCTGTATACGTCGCATGCTACAAGCAGAGGCTTCTTCCCCTGCGCTTTGAACTTTCCGGCAAGCTTTGCAGTAGTTGTCGTTTTGCCGGCACCCTGAAGACCCGCCATCATAATAACAGTTATCTCAGAGCCGCTCTTTAATGCAATCTCCGTTGTCTCAGAGCCCATCAAAGAAACCATTTCTTCATTAACAATCTTGATAACCATCTGTCCGGGAGTAAGGCTTTGCATTACATCCTGTCCTATGGCACGCTCCTCGACTGATTTGACAAACTGCTTTACAACCTTAAAGTTAACATCGGCTTCAAGAAGAGCCATCTTAACTTCCTTAAGTGCAGCCTTAACATCACTTTCGGTTAATCTGCCCTTGCCACGTAGGTTTTTGAAAATGTTTTGTAATTTATCCGACAAACTGTCAAAAGCCATCGTGACCTCCATTTAGAAAATTTTTAACATGTCATTGGAAATTTCATCAATCTTCTTAACACACGTAACATCACCATTATCAAAAAATTTTTTGGTGAGGCAGTTAATTTCACTGACCATCTTCTTAGCTGTTATAAACTTTTCAACGAGGTGAAGCTTGTTTTCATATCCTGCAAGAATGGCATTACAGCGCTTGATTAAATCGTGTACACCCTGTCTTGATATGTCATATTCTTCTGCAACCTCACTGAGTGAGTAGTCATTCAGGACTACATCCTCATAAACAGCTTTCTGATGCTCTGTCAGAAGCTCACCATAAAAATCATATAAAAGTGTCTGTTCAAGAATCTTTTCCATAACAAATGCTATATTACAATAACAGATTAAGGATGTCAAGTATTTTTTCTTGACATCCTTAATTAAAATTCAAAATCAATAAATATTATTCTGAGCGCAACGCATCTATAGGATTAAGCTCACTCGCTTTCTTTGCCGGTACCCATCCGAATATGATTCCGATAGCCGCTGAGAATCCTACACCAAGAGCTATGGCTCCGGGCTGTATTACAAAATCAATACCAATCATTGTAGCTGCCGCATATGAAATAAGCAGACCTAATGCAACGCCTATAATTCCTCCAATCATGGAAAGAAAAATTGATTCTATCAGAAACTGCATCTGTATTTTCATAGGCTCGGCTCCCAGCGCCTTCCTGAGACCGATTTCCTTGGTACGTTCAGTTACTGATACGAGCATCATGTTCATAATTCCTATACCGCCTACAAGAAGTGCAATTGATGCAATTCCGGCAAGCATGGTTGTCATCATGTCCTGCATTGATTTCATTGTGTCAAGCAGCGATTCCATATTTATTACGGTGTAACTGTCATCGTTATCGTTAAATGCCTGGTTAAGTATCTTTTCAAGGTCATCAACAACCTGTGATGTGAAATTGGTGTCTTTTACATAGACTTCAAGACTGTTCACATTAGAACTTTCGGTCATTTTAAGCGCATTTCTGTACGGAATTTTAATTGAACCGCCGTCGTTGGAGGATACCATCATTTCGGACATAAGGTTTGAATTGCCGTCCTCTAGTCCTACAACAGTGTATGTATATCCTCCTACACGTATCTTCTTTCCAATCGGATTTTCGCCAAAGAAAAATCTTTTGGCACAGTCCATATCAATTACACAGGTGTACACATCACCTGCCATCTCCGCCTGAGTAAGCGGTCTTCCGGAAATGATGTTATTATTATTTATAAAATATGTTCCGTTCTTGCCTTCCACAGAAACGTCATCAACTTCACCGTTTCTTGAAGCCTTGCTTGTGGTTGATATGGTTGGTGATATACCGGAAACATTGTTGATTTTTTCTATTTTGGCAAGATCTGATTCGGAAAGTCCTGTCTTGAGGGATGTTCCTGCTACCGAAACCATAAGCTTTCCTGCGCCCAAAGACTCAAACTGCCCCATTACGTTATCTGATACACCCTTGACAATAGTAATCAGTGCAATAACAGCAGTTACACCGATTATAATTCCAAGAGTTGTCAGAAATGAGCGCATTTTATTGCCTTTTATATTCTGTATTGACATTTCAATGCTCTGCTTTAAAGTACCCATTTTAAGCCTCCGTCCTTATGCATCTTCAACTACGCCTTCACTGATATTGCCGTCAAGGATTCGTACGATTCTGCTGGCATGTTTTGCTATATTTACATCATGTGTAATCATTATAATGCATCTGCCTTCATTGTTAAGCTCATGAAAAAGTTCCATAACCTGTGCTCCGGTCTTCTGGTCGAGAGCTCCTGTAGGCTCATCGGCAAGAAGGATAGTCGGATTATTGACAATTGCACGCGCGATTGCAACTCGCTGCTGCTGTCCACCGGACATCTGATTCGGATAATGATCCATTTTGTCCTTAAGACCGACTTTCTCAAGCATCTGCATTGCACGTTCCTTGCGTTCTTTTTCTTTTACATTGGCATAAATCATCGGAAGCTCAACATTTTCAAGAGCTGTCTGACGCTGTAACAGATGAAATGACTGGAAAATAAAGCCAATCTCTTTGCTCCTGATCTGGGCAAGAGACTTTTCATCCTGGTTTGCAATCAGTCTTCCGGAAAGCGTATACTCCCCGGAAGTAGGGACATCGAGGCATCCTATAATATTCATCAACGTTGATTTTCCTGAGCCTGAAGGACCAAGAATTGCAAGAAATTCACCCTCTTCAACAGTAAGGTCGACATTTTTAAGAACTCTTGAAACTTCATCGCCCATGACGTATTCTTTTACAATGTTTTTCATTGTAAGTATTTCTTTTTTCAATTCAATCCTCCGTTTCAATCAAAAACATTTATGATAAAGGTATTCATATTATCTGATATGTCTGTGTGTTATTCTTCCGCAGCACCTGAACCGCTTGGACCGTACATCTGCATCATCATGGCCATCATTTCGCTCATTGCCTGAACTGTATCGCCCTCCTTGAGACCGTCCTTGATTTCGACATATGAACCGTCTGTAATACCAACCGTTATATATTTTTTCTCAGGTTTATTGTTGTTATCTACAAGAACATACGGTGTGTTGTCACTTTCATAGTAAAGCGCATTCATTGAAACTGTAAGTGCATTCTTAACATCATTATTCTTAAGTTTTACTTCAACAGACATTCCTGTACGGATGTAGTCATCGGCTGTAAATTCAACATCCGCTGTGAAATATGAAACGCCTTTTTCTACTGTGGCTTTTTTGGAAACATTTTTAATTATTCCTTCATAATCGCGGTCGAGCGCATCTACTGTGATGCCAACTTTTTCGCCGTCTTCAACGCCGAGAATATCATATTCGTCAATCTTGATTGCAACCTGTACAGTTGAATAGTCTGTAATTTCGGCTACTGCCTTAGCTGTTGAAAGTGTGTCACCGACCTTGATATTAAAGTCAGTAAGAGTACCGTCTATTGATGCAATGATTTTGTAGTCATCAAGCTGTGAGTAAAGATTATCTAATTCGATTGAAGCTAAGTCTGTATTAGAAACTGCCTCAACTTTCTCTGCCGCATTGGCATATGTTTCAAGTGTCTGGTTAGTAGCTGTAACTGCACTCTCATAACTCTGCTGTGCCTGAAGATAATTGTCATACTTGGCATCCATATCATCTTTATACTTTGAAAGATTTGTGTTTGCAGTATTGTATGTACTCAGATAGCTCTTCATCTGGTTGTCATAGTTCTGCTTTGCATTGTCAAGAGCTGTCTGAAGAGCATCCCTCTTTGCCTCAAGCATCTCTACGTTAGCTTTGGCTGCGGCAAGGGAAACTGCATTAGCTTGTGACGGATCTGCGTCATAGGCATCCTGAGCATTGGAAACGCCTTTTTCACAGCCTCTTATATCGGCTTCGTTGTCATCATAGTTTTTCTGTGCCTGATCAAGTGCCATTTTGACTGAATTCAACTGGTTTGTAGCGCCAATCATGGAAGCGTCAATATTGTTTTCAAGTTCGAGCTTCATGCGCTCATAATTCTTTACAGACAGGTCATATGCTGTCTTAGCATTGTCAAGTGCAGATTTTGCCTGATTGAGAGTGGCATTCTCACCGTTTTCCAATGAAGTTTTGTAATCTTCATAGGACTTTTTGGCATCACGGATTGCATAATAATTGGAAAGCTCAGTGTTGCTAAGGGATGCCTCTTTAAGATTAATGCTGCGTCTGATTGATGAGTCATCAATCTGCGCAAGGACATCACCGGCCTTAACATTGTCACCTTCCTTGAAATATACAGCTGTAACTTCGCCCATAGTCTTAGGAGTGATTGAAATGTCGTTAACAGCCTCAATATTACCTGTGAATGTGTGGTAAGTGGTTATATCCCTCACCTGGACCTTTTCATCGACATACATTTCACTTGCTGCTTTACTGCCGCTAAACAGTAAAAATGAAATGAATAGAACAATAACTGTAAGTACAGTAATTAATTTCCAATGTTTCTTTAACTTTGCTTTCATCAATAACTCCTCCCGGGTAGTACATATGTAAATATGATTTATATTTGCTGATTATACCATAAAATATTTTGTCTGTCCTGACTTTTATGCTTTTTTAAGAACTGTGGCTGTACAATATAGTAAGAGGTTGGCAAATGCCTGAGTATATGAAATTACAGAGGAGCAAGTGAAACCTGCCCCTCTGTAGTAAAGAATTTATAAATTGGTTTTGACAAGTTTTGGACGAAGCCCGCCATCTTCAAGCAGCTTTACTATTTCGTCACGGTGGTCGTGGCCAAACGCCTCAATAGTAAGTCTTAATTCAACAGCGGCATTGCGGTTGATGCTTACAAACTGATTGTGGTCGATTTTTATAACATTGCCTCTTGCCGAAGCGACAATCTGTGCAACACGCACAAGCTCACCCGGCTTGTCAGGAAGCAGAACAGATACTGTGAATATACGTCCGCGCTGGATAAGACCATGTCTTACAATTGAGGACATTGTAATGACATCCATGTTGCCTCCGCTAAGTATGGACACAATCTTTTTATCTTTTACATCAATATGCTTGATTGCTGCAACTGAGAGAAGACCTGAATTTTCAACTATCATCTTATGGTTTTCAACCATATCAAGAAATGCATCAATAAGCTCATAATCCTCAACAGTGATTACCTCATCGAGATTTTCTTTAAGATATGGGAAAAGCTTTTTGCCAGGTGTCTGTACGGCAGTACCGTCCGCGATTGTATTAACTGACTTAAGTGTTGTTACTGCATTTTTCTTAAGAGACTCCTGAAGACAGTTGGCCCCTGCCGGTTCAACACCGATTACTTTAATATGCGGATTGAGCAGCTTTGCAAGAGTTGAAACACCTGTTGCAAGTCCGCCGCCTCCGATTGGCACAAGAATGTAATCAACAGTAGGAAGCTCTTTGATGATTTCCATTGCAATCGACCCCTGACCTGTGGCAACATCAAGGTCGTCAAACGGGTGTATAAATGTGAGTCCCTGCTCCTCGGCAAGCTTTAAAGCATACTCGCATGCTTCATCATATACATTTCCGTACAAAACAACCTCAGCGCCATAGCTCTTTGTGCGGTTTACCTTAATAAGAGGTGTCGTTGTAGGCATGACAATAACTGCCCTGCAGCCGTAAATCTTTGCTGCATAAGCCACACCCTGTGCATGATTTCCGGCAGACGCCGTAATAAGCCCCTTTGCACGTTCATCATCGGTGAGTGTGCTTATTTTGTAATAAGCACCTCTGACCTTGTAAGCACCTGTATACTGCATATTTTCAGGCTTTAAATAAATCTTATTGCCGCTCTGTTCACTGAAATACTCGCTGTACACAAGATTGGTCTTAAGTGTGACCTCCTGCACTTTATCAGCAGCTTCTTCAAATTTTGCAAGTGTCAATTCTTCCATTTTGATTTCAATCTCCATTTCAAGTTAATTATTCATTCTCATCCCCGGTGGTTACGTTAAATAATGCATTAACAAAATCCCCTGAATTGAATTTCTGTAAATCTTCTATGTGTTCACCTACGCCGATATATTTAACCGGAACACCAAATTCTGTCTGTATTGCAATAGCAATACCGCCCTTCGCAGTTCCGTCCATCTTGGTAAGGACGATTCCGGTTATATCCATTACATCCATGAATTCCCTGAGCTGTGAAAGCGCATTCTGACCTGTTGTGGCATCGAGCACAAGCAGATTTTCCCTATATGCATCAGCATACTCCCGCTCAATGATTCTGTCAATCTTTCTTAGCTCCTCCATCAGGTTCTTTTTGTTGTGCAGACGTCCTGCAGTATCACACAGAAGTACATCTGCTTTTCTTGCTTTTGCGGCTGCAACTGCATCAAAAATCACGGCTGCCGGGTCAGAGCCTTCAGACTGGGCAATGATATCACACTGACTTCTGTTAGCCCATTCTGTAAGCTGCTCAATCGCTGCGGCACGAAATGTATCAGCAGCGGCAAGAATAACTTTTTTACCCTGTGACTTTAAATGTGCGGCAATCTTTCCGGCAGAAGTGGTTTTGCCGACGCCGTTCACACCAATCATTATTATGATAGATTTACGGTTTTCAAAATCATAAGCATTTTCACCCAAATCCATCTTTTCTCTGATGGTATCAATCAGAAGCTGTTTGCAGTCAGCCGGATTCTTGATTTTGTTCTCACGGACTTTTTCCTTGAGTTCATCCAGAATCTCTTCTGTTGCACGCACACCGATATCACCCATAATCATGGTCTCTTCCAGTTCCTCATAAAAATCATCATCAATTGATGAAAAGCCTGAGAAAATGGCATCCATTCCGGATGTAATATGGTCTCTTGTTTTAGTAAGGCCTTCTTTTAATTTGCTGAATAATCCCATAACGCTCTCCATTATTTTATTAATTCTGCTTACTGCCTGAATCGGCATTATCTAGTTCATTTTCAATAAGGTCAACAGAAACGAGTGTAGATACGCCCTTTTCCTGCATCGTTATTCCGTAAAGGCGGTCAGCCGCAGCCATCGTACCGCGTCTGTGAGTGATTACAATAAACTGTGTATGCTTTGTCAGTTTATGAAGATATGAAGCATAACGGTCGACATTTGGATCATCAAGTGCGGCTTCAATCTCATCAAGCAGACAGAATGGTGACGGCTTCAGGTTCTGTATGGCAAATAACAGTGAAATTGCAGTAAGCGCTTTCTCACCACCTGAAAGCTGCATCATGTTCTGCAGTTTCTTTCCCGGCGGCTGTGAAATAATAAGAATTCCTGCCTCAAGAATATCCTCTCCCTCGACAAGTTCGATAGTACCGCGTCCGCCACCGAAAAGTTCCCTGAATACCTTATCAAATTCAACTTTGATTTCATCAAATTTGGCCTGAAACTGAATTCTCATACCGTTGTCAAGCTCGTCAATAACCGTCATAAGGCTCTTTTCAGCCTCAACAAGGTCATCATGCTGTCCGGAGAGAAATGTATAGCGCTCATAGACTTCCTTGTACTCCTCAATGGCATTGACATTGACATCGCCGAGTGCACGAATCTGAGTTTTCAGTCTTGTTATATCCTTCTTCATTGCTGATAAATCAGACATTTCAGGATTGCGCATCTGAGCTGCAACACTGAATGTAATCTCATATTCCGTCCACATATAGTCAATAAGCGACTCTTTTGCTGCCTCAAGCTTTTCTTTTGAAGTATTCAGACGGTAACACTCCTTGTCCAGAGCACTGATAGTGTTGGCAAGATTTTCTCTTTTATCGAAAAATGTCTTATTCTTTTCAGCTGTTTCACTTCGCTCAGCTTTAAGATTTGCAATTTTTCCTTCACATTCGACAATTTGTGCATCAGCGGCTGCAATTGAACACTTAATTTCGTCAATTGCCTTTTCTTTGGCTTTGATATCCTCTGCTGTCTGAACAAGCTGTTCGTTAAGATTTTTCTCTTCATTCAGGAGATTTTCAATATCCCATTCGATTCTGGTGATATTTTCCTGAATAAATGTATCCTTTTGGAGCATTGCATTGTACTGGACATGGATATTTTCCGACTGTGCAATATGGCTGGCTTCTTTTGCACGCATATCGTCAAGCTGTCTGTTCAGCTTTGCAACATTTTCCTGAGTTGCAGCATTTTTGTCGTCAAGGCTGGCAAGACTTTCATTGACAGTACTCAAGCCGCCCTTGATATCAGCAATCTGCCTGTCAAGTCTTTCGGCTTCATTGGAGCTTTCCTGATAAGAAGCAATAATTTCATTGCGTTTTTCAACAGCCTGCTTGTAATTCATCTGTGCAGTATTATATAAAAGCTGTTTTTCACGAAGGGCTTTTGATGCTGTATCATTCTGTTCGCGTACCGAAGCGAGTTCTTTGCGTGTAGCGGCAAGCTCTTCTTTTGCTGCCTCAAGGTTTTTGGATGCTTCAGCTACGGATGCTTTTAATTCTTCAATCTCACGGCGCCGTCCGAGCAGGTTGCTTGAGTTTTTGAATGCACCGCCTGTCATTGAGCCTCCGGGATTGCACTGCTCACCTTCAAGTGTTACTATTCTCAATGAATACTTGTACTTTTTTGCAATTGCAAGAGCATTGTCAATGTTATCCACTACAAGAATTCTTCCAAGCAGATAATTAACAAGATTTTCATATTCAAATGATACACGTACAAGCTTACTTGCTATGCCTACCACACCCGGCTCATTAAGGCATGGGTCCTTTTCAAGCGTATTTCTTCCTGATATTGAAGATAACGGAAGAAATGTAGCACGTCCGAATTTATTTTCCTTCAGATATCCAATAAGTTCTTTGGCAGTTTTTTCATTATCTGTAACAATATTCTGGATAGTTCCGCCAAGAGCAGTTTCAATTGCCACTTCGTACTGCTTCTGAACCTTAACAATGTCGGCAACTACACCGAGTATTCCGTCATTAGAGCTTTTTAACTCCATTACTTTGCGGATGCTGTTTCCGTATCCGTCGTAACGTTCGGCAATGTTACGAAGCGATTCAAGACGTGATTTTTCACGGTGATACTGCTGCTGCATTTTGTCGATTTCGCCGGTGAGATTTGCAATATGTTCGCGGTGCGATGCTATTGCATCCTCATATGACTTTATATCTGCTGTAACAGATTCTATTTCTCCGTGTATTGTGCTGACTTCCCTGGCAAAATTGTTAATAACATCATTTTGTGCACTTTCTTCACTTTTGCCCTGAATAACCTTGCTGTTAAGCTCTGCACGCCGTATGTTAATCTGTTCAAGCATAGTCTCAAAGCGCTGGTTTTCGGTCTTAATATTTGTCTTTTCGTTGAGAATTTCATACATTTCATTCTGCGCAGCTTCAATCTGTGCAGAAAGATTGCTGATTTCATCAGTTATACTCTTGTGCTCGGCTTCACTTCTGTCCTGCTGTTCCTTCGTTGAAGCAAGCTCGGCGGCAAGCATTTCCTTGTCGTGAAGATATGTATTCTTCTGCGCATCAAGGCGTGCACATTCCTGATGGATAACATTAATTCTTTCACGGTGATGAGTCTCATTGTTCTGAATAGTCTTAATCTGCTCATTCATGACATTCATCTGCCCGTCAAGACGTCCTTTGTCAAGGTCTGTGTTTGACTTCAGAGACATTGCCATCTCAATGGCATTCTGAAGCTCGGACATTTTCTGCTCTGCAGCCTCATACTCCGCTTTGGTGCTCTCGTATTCGGCATTGGATTTCTCAAGGTCATCGCTGGCAATGGCAAGCTTTCCGTCAAGTTCTGAAAGCATTGTACGTGTTGATTCCATCTCAAGAAGAAATGCATTCACATCATTTGTTTTCAGTTCTTCCTTGAGTTTCAGATACTCACGTGCCTTCTCCGACTGTTTCTCCAATGGCCCGACCTGCTTCTCAAGCTCTGAAAGAATATCATTAACGCGCACAAGATTTGCACGTTCGCTCTCGAGCTTCTTAACTGCGGCAGACTTTCTTCTTTTAAATTTGACAATTCCGGCAGCCTCATCAAAAAGCTCACGGCGTTCTTCCGGCTTACCGCTTAAGATTTTGTCAATCTGTCCCTGTCCGATTATGGAATATCCTTCTTTACCTATACCTGTGTCGTAAAACAGTTCGGATACATCCTTGAGGCGGCAGGTGTTACCGTTAATCATGTATTCACTTTCGCCTGAGCGGAAAACACGCCTTGATACAACAACCTCATCATATTCGACAGGAAGTGCATGGTCTGAATTGTCGAGTGTAATCGCAACATATGCAAAACCTACGGGCTTACGCAGCTGTGTACCTGCAAATATAACATCCTCCATCTTCGTCCCGCGCAGCTGTTTTGCACTCTGTTCACCAAGAACCCATCGCACTGCATCTGCCACATTACTCTTACCGCTTCCGTTAGGACCTACAATTCCCGTAATTCCGCTATTAAATTCAAAGACTATTTTATTGGCAAAGGACTTAAAGCCCTGAACTTCTATACTTTTTAAATACATATTTCCTCTTACTAAACCTTCCCATGCCATTGTAGAGGCACACTCATATTTTATTAAATGCCCTGCCTGCTTTTCAGGCTGACAATGGCATTATATGCCGCTTTCTGCTCTGCTGACTTTTTGTTATGACCCTTTCCGCGTCCCAGTATCCTGTCACCGTCAAATACCTCGGCCTCAAATGTTTTACAGTGTTCGGGGCCTGATTCGCCGATAATGCGGTATTCAGGTACGGTACTATGTGCCTGAAGCATCTCCTGAAGGATAGTTTTGCTATCAAAAAAGAGTTTTTTATTATCCAGATCATTGAGAACATAATTAAGGATAAATTCTTTTGCACTAGCAAAACCACCATCCAGATAAATTGCACCGATAACAGCCTCCAAAGCATCTGAAATAATAGAATCCCTTGTACGCCCTCCGGTTGCATCCTCGCCCTTACCGAGCATAATATATTCTTCGAGCTTTATTTCTCTTGCACAGAAAGCAAGCGAAGGCTCGCATACCATACTGGCACGAAGCTTTGTAAGCTCTCCTTCGTTAACATTACTGTGCTCATTAAACAGATACTCGCTGCTTATTAATTCAAGCACTGCATCACCAAGGAATTCAAGGCGTTCGTTGTTGCCGTATTTATTGATTTTCATTTCGTTTGCATAGGAGCTGTGGGTTAATGCATGCTTTAACAGACCTATATCTTTAAAATGATAATTAATTGTACGCTCAAGCTTCTCCAAATCAGTATTGTGTCTCATGTATACCGACCTCCCTAATTAAATATGAGACCGAACAAAGATACCAAGCTCTCTGTCAGTCTCATATCCTCATTACATCACATTAAAAATTAGTTGAGCGCCTTTTTTATCTGTTCAACAGCATCACCAACAGTAATTATTTTCTCTGCTTCCTCACTTGGAATTTCAATATCAAATTCCTCTTCGATTCCCATAATAATCTGGAAAACATCAAGTGAATCAGCACCGAGGTCATCAATAAATGTAGTCTCCATTGTGATTGAATCTGCGTCTGTGTTTAATACCTCTGCAATAATTTTCTGTAACTTTTCAAATTCCATGATAATATTCCTTTCTTGTATATATGTTAATTAATATTTTTTATTGTTCGGCAGCCTGCTCTTTGTCAGAAGGTGCAAATGCATTAAGCATCTTCTCATTAATGGCCTGATCTTTAAACTTCTTGCACTGGATAATTGAAGTCGAAATTTCCTTTGCTTTTGCATTTCCGTGCGTCTTTACAACAAGGCCCTTAAGTCCAAGCATCGGTGCTCCGCCATATTCGGAGGCATCAAAGGATTTCATTGTCTTCTTAAGTGAATCCTTGATAAGAAGCGCACCAATCTTTGTTTTAAGAGAGGTCATGAGGCTTGCTTTAACCTTCTTGATAAGGACTGAGCCAACCCCTTCATAAAGCTTAAGGATAACATTGCCGACAAATGCATCACATACAATTACATCCGCACCGCCGTTAGGAATTTCCCTTGCCTCAATGCTTCCGATAAAGTTGATGTCACTGCATTCTTTAAGCAATGGAAATGTCTCCTTAACCAATGCATTTCCTTTTTCCTCTTCAAGACCCACATTGACTATTGCAACACGAGGATTCTTTACATTCATGACATGTTCCATATAGATTGACCCCATTCTTGCCCACTGAACAAGATGCGAAGAACGTGCATCAACATTAGCACCACTGTCAAGCAAAAGGCTTACGCCGGTTGAAGTAGGAATCAAAGGTGCAAACGGAGGCCTTTCAACTCCCTTAATTCTTCCGACGATTGTCTGTCCGCCTACAAGAATTGCTCCTGAGTTACCTGCTGAAACAAATGCATCAGCCTGCCCGTTTTTAACTAAATTCAAAGCCACAACAAGTGAGGAATCCTTTTTCTTACGGATTGCATTAACAGGATGCTCTCCTGTTTCGATAATCTCTGTGGCATTTACAATTTCAATCTGTGAATTGTTGTAAGTATATTCAGAAAGACATGATTTAATCTTATCTTCCTGACCTACAAGGCATACACAGATATCTGAATCGCTGTTTACAGCATCTACTGCACCCTTAACAATCTCGGCAGGTGCATTATCGCCGCCCATGGCATCAAGTGCCACCTTAACCATATCTGCCATTAGTCCTCCATTCCGGGATAGCTGACTATAAATAAGCTATCGGACTTTATTAAAAACTCACTAATCAAATATACTATATTACAATCTTAAAATCAATAGAAATTTGACCATAAAAAAATAAGGCTGCACAGAAACGGCAACCTTATTTTCATTAACTTAAATTACTCAGCAACAGAAACAACTTCCTTCTTGTTGTAAGAACCGCAAGCCTTGCAAACTCTGTGAGACATTGTTAATGCACCACACTTGCTGCACTTTACGAGATTTGGAGCTGACATCTTCCAGTTAGCTCTTCTCTTATCTCTTCTTGCCTTAGATGATTTATTCTTTGGACAAATTGACATTGTTACACCTCCTTACGATTGTTAAAAATATCTTGGATTACTGACATTCGTGGATCCAGGGAACTCCTGTCACAACCGCATTCACCGTGGTTAAGATTAGCACCACAGCGTGAGCATAAGCCCAGACAATCCGGCTTGCAAAGCGTCTTTGCAGGGAGATTAATCAAAATCTCCGGATAGACCAGCTTGTCAACATCCAGGTCGTTTCCATCCATAAAGCTTTGATCTTCAACTTCTATCCCTTCTGAATCCGATGTATCCATGGCAATTATACGGTCAATCGTAAATTCAATGTCAGTCTTAACATCCTCTAAACATCTGTCACACGGAATGGCTAATGTCAGAACACCTTCAGCACAAACTGAAACCTTGCGTTTTCCAGCATTGGAAATTTCAATATTGAAAGGTTTCGCTTCAACTACCGGATATTCCCCAAATGCTGACTTAAATGTTGCCATTTCCAATGCGGCCTCAAATGTTTTGGAGTCGCCTTCTTTGGATAAAAGCTCTGATAAATTAATTAGCATATCTGCTCTCCATAAAGTAAAACCAGTAAAGTTTTGCCTTACAATGTACGAATAGTTTTCGCACACATTTTGTTATTATATACATAATATTGAGGTTTGTCAACAATTAATTTACTTAACAAGTGCAAGTGTTTCTCTTGCAATTGCAAGCTCTTCGTTTGTTGGTATTACGCAAAGCTTAACCTTTGAATCGGCTGTAGAAATAACCATTTCTTTGCCAACTGCCTTAGCGCTTGCCTCTTCATCAAGCTTAACTCCGAGGTATCCAAGATACTGGCATACCATAGGGCGAAGCCATGTAGCATTTTCACCGACACCTGCGGTAAATGTAATTGCATCTACACCATTCATGGCTGCAACATATGAGCCTATGTATTTAGCTACTCTGTAAGCGTATGCCTCAAGAGTCTGCTTTGCAATTTCATTGCCGTTGTTCATTGCGTCGTTCAAATCTCTGAAGTCGCTTGAAATGCCGCCTGACATACCAAGAACACCTGACTTCTTATTAAGGATGTTAACCATCTCTGTGATTGTAAGATTTTCATGATTGCAAAGGAACTCAAGGATTGCAGGATCAAGGTCACCTGATCTTGTACCCATAATCAAACCTTCAAGAGGTGTAAGACCCATTGAAGTATCAACGCACTTTCCGCCGATTGAAGCAGAAATTGAAGCACCGTTGCCAAGGTGGCATACGATAACCTTTGCTGTATCCTTGTCAAGGTTTGCAAATTTGATTGTTTCCTTTGAAACAAAGCTGTGGCTTGTTCCGTGGAAGCCGTATCTTCTTACGTGGTACTTCTCATAATATTCGCGAGGAATTGCGTAAAGGTAAGCCTTCGGCTCCATTGTTCCGCCAAATGCTGTATCCCATACGGCAACATTTGTCTTGCCGGGCATTGCAGCCTCTACAGCCTCGATACCTATTAAGTTGGCAGGATTGTGAAGAGGTCCCAGATCAAAGCACTCTCTTACTACGTTCTTAACATCCTCTGTAACAATTACAGAATCCTTATACTTCTCGCCTGCATGAAGAACTCTGTGTCCTACTGCTGCAATTTCGTCAGCATTTTTGATTACGCCGTGTACAGGGTCAACAAGTGCATCAAGCACAAGCTGAACAGCTACCTTATGGTCATTCATAGGCTTCTCTACAACGAACTTGTCCTTGCCTGTTGGCTTATGAGTAAGAACAGAACCTTCAATACCGATTCTCTCAACAAGACCTTTAGCCAGTACGCTCTCATCATCCATGTTGATAAGCTGATACTTAAGTGAAGAACTGCCGCAGTTTAATACAAGAATATTCATATTAATATAATCTCCTTAAAATGTTGATAAATACTTACTATTGTTTATGTAAATGTAATTATGCATTCTGAGCCTGAACAGCTGTCATAGCTACTACACCAACGATATCGTCAGCAAAGCATCCTCTTGAAAGATCGTTAACAGGCATTGAAAGTCCCTGAAGAACCGGACCGTAAGCGCCAGCCTTTGCAAGTCTCTGAACAAGCTTGTAGCCGATATTTCCTGCTTCAAGGTTAGGGAATACAAGTGTATTGGCCTTACCTGCAACAGGGCTTTCAGGAGCCTTAAGAGCTGCAACCTCAGGAACCAGTGCAGCATCAAGCTGAAGTTCACCGTCAACAGCGATATCAGGATACTTCTCCTTTGCAATCTTAACTGCATCTGCAACCATAGTTACTCTGTCATGCTTTGCACTTCCGTAAGAAGAGAAGCTAAGCATAGCAACCTTGGCATCCTTACCTACAAAGCTCTTGAATGAATCAGCAGAAAGCTTGGCAACCTCAGCAAGCTTCTCAGAATCATAATCAGGGCTTACTGCACAGTCAGCAAATACAAACAGACCATTCTCGCCGTATTCGCAATCCGGAACCTCCATAAGGAAGAAACCTGATACACTGCTGATACCCGGCTTTGTCTTTAACAGCTGAAGTGCCGGACGGATTGTGTTACCTGTTGAGTGGCATGCACCTGAAACGGCACCGTCAGCATCTCCGCATTTGCACATAAGACATGCATAGTACATATAGTCTTTTTCCATCTGCTCTTTTGCAATTTCAGGAGTAACACCCTTCTTGCCTCTTAATTCAACGAATTTGTCAATATATTTCTGCTTATTTGGATCATTAAACGGGTCAACAATTGTAGCACCTGAGATATCAAATCCCTCGCTGTTCTTTGCGATTTCATCAGGAGTACCGATAATAACCAGATTAGCGATGCCTTCCTTAAGAATCTTCTCAGCAGCTTCAAATGTTCTTCTGTCCATAGACTCCGGTAATACGATAGTCTTCTTGTCAGCTTTTGCTCTTTCTTTGATTGTGTCAATAAATGCCATGATTTTGACGCCTCCTTAAAAGTTGTGTTTATAATAATAAAATAATTATATTACAAATTTTTATTGTATACAAGGCATTATCCCAAAAAATACATTATTTTGGAAATGTTTATTAAAAATAAAAACGGTACAAACTGAAACCAAGCAGTTTCAATTTGTACCGTATGATGCGGATGGCGGGACTTGAACCCGCACGATGTCACCACCGGCAGATTTTGAGTCTGCTGCGTCTGCCATTCCGCCACATCCGCAAGAACATTTGATATTTTATCATACACAATTGTGAAATGCAAGTATAATTTACACGCGTTTTTAATTACGACTTTAATTATTCACCCAGAATATTTTCCATGCCTATTTTCTGAGGCTTAAGGCCACAGGCTTCATAGAACTTCATAGCTGACGCATTGCAGCTCCATACATTCAGCGTAACATTATAGCAGCCGCTGTCCTTTGCGAATGCAATCACATATTCGTACAGCTTTTTGCCGATATGCTGTCCGCGCAACGTCTCATCCACACATAAATCATCAATATACAGTGTTTTAATATCTGTAAGTATATTGTCATCAGGATGTGACTGGAATACACAAAAAGCATATCCGAGCACATTCCCCGACTCATCGGTACCTACAAAAATAGGACGTTCATCATCCGAAATAATATTTTTAAGCTCCTCATCAGTGTATTTCTTGGCACCTGACTTGAATAAATCAGGTCTTCCGTTGTGGTGAACCATCAACACCTGGCAAAGCAGACGGTTAATACCATCCATATCCTTTTCAACTGCTCTTCTGATTATCATAAAAAACCTCACCTTTCTTATTTAAAATTGCAGACCTGCTATAACCACATATGCCGCAAGCATCAGGACAAATACAAAAATCCATCTGAAACTGTTGTCTGTTTCTATGTATCTGCTTGAATAGCTGCTTGGTTTTCCGCCGTTAATTACAAGAAAACCGTTAGAAGCCTCTCTGGCTTCGTAATATCTCTTTGCAAGTGCACCTTCGGTATATATTGTTCGTCTGTTATTCATAATTAGTCCTCCGTTTTGATTCATCTTATGATGTAATCTTACAAAAAACAGAGGGTAATAAAACGGACTGAAAACAACAAATTTCAATTATTAAAGTAATTTAATTATAAAATCTGGTTTCTTCAATAATCCTGCCGCTTCTTGCGGACCATGTACTGCGTGAAGCCAACCATTATATAAGAATACTGGAACAGGCAGGAAAATAATCAGTCACATTTTGCAGCCAGTATTTCTTCAAGATACCTTGTGTACTCTTCTTTTACAATATCCGGAGACTGGATGCGGGCTACAGTTCCAAGCCCCGCAAGCCAGCCGAAAAACTGTGGACTTACATTAACCTTAATGTGTACTGTAAAATGTTCATCACCTGCTTTATGTATTGTTACATCACGCCCGAAACGGTCTATAATAACACCGATAATTTTATTTTGGCAAAGCAGTGTGACATTTTTTTCTTCTCCGCCAAACATGCCAAAAGTCTTTTTCTCGTATTGTGCCGCATCAAAATCCGCAAAAAGCTCACGGCCTTCGCGCATTTTGCCAAGCGGTTCAATGTCAATCATTTTATCGACACGGTAATGTCTTATGCTTTTAGAGGAATCATCATAACCAATCAGGTAATAATTTTCATCATCCCACACCAGTGTCCAGGGGCTTACGCTGTAGCTGTCTCCGTTGCGCCTCAGTTTTGTTTCCTTTGTTACCGTCCATTCAAAATATTTGAAGGTTATTTTGGAATTTGCAGCGATTGCCGAGTGAAGTTTATCAACATTATAATAAATGCTTTCGTTCATCGTTTTTGGTCTGTTGTTTACATATACCTGGCGCTGGAGCTGCTGTGCCTCATATCTGCTTGTAAGACTCTCGAGCTTTTTAATAAGCTGTTCAGACTTCTTTGTTGTAATAAATTTTGAGCACTGCACCGTATCTACCAGCAGTTTAAGCTCCGCAAGTTCAAAATCGCGGCTTCCGAGATAATATCCCGAAGGTTTCTCTCTCCGGCTTATTATATCCATTCCGAAAAGGCGCAGACATTCTATATCGTCATAAAGACTTTTTCTCTCTGAGCTTACACCATACATTTTGAGATTTGTGATAATATCAGGTATTGAAATTGGATGTTTTTCGTCTGTCATCTCCATAAAAATTTTCATAAGATACAGCAGCTTCATTTTTTGATTAGGTGATTTCGGCATATTTCCCTCATTTCTCCGGTTTTGTGTTTTGCAGCTTCTGAAAATTATAAGAACATTATCAGAAAATTATCAGAAACTTTTCAGCGCATCAGTACCATCGTCAATAGTATTTTCAATATTTTTTATAACAACGTAATATCCGGCTTTATCATTTATCCTGACAAAAACACGGTCTCCCACTTTATGTCCCATAAGCGCACTTCCAAGCGGTGAATCAATGCTCACAAGATTCTTAAGTGAATTGCTTCTGACTGTCGTCACAATTTTATATGTATCCTCTTCATCATCTTCTTCAAAATATATTGTAACCGTGTTGTTGAGCCCGACTTCATCATCCTTTGATTCATCTGAAATAATTTTTGCGGTCTTAATCATTTTCTCAAGATAACGTATTCTGCCTTCATTTTTATTCTTATCGCGCTTAGCTGCATAATACTCAAAATTTTCACTTAAATCACCCTGAGCCCTTGCCTCTTTAACAGCCTCTATCGCATCTTTGCGTACTACAAGCTTGCGGTATTCAATCTCCTCTTCCATTTTCTTTATATCGTTTGCAGTCAGTTCATCATACATATTTATCCCCGTTTCTGCGCTGATTGCTGCGCAAATCACAAATTATATAAATTGATACAGAAATTAAATTTGATAATAAATTTGAGGCTGTCACACATCTGCAACAGCCTCAAAATAACAGTTAATTACATTGACCTGTATAAATCCTCATATTTCTTTGCTGAAGAGTTCCAAGAGAAATCAGCCTGCATTGCACGGTCAACAATTTTATTCCAGTCGCGTTTATGGTTATAGAAAACATCCTTTGCGTAGTTAAAGATACCAAGCATCTCATGCGCATTGTAGTTTGAGAATGAGAATCCGGTGCCGGTTCCCTCATACTCATTGTATGGCTGTACGGTATCCTTAAGACCGCCTGTCTCCCTTACAATCGGTACTGTTCCATATCGAAGACTCATAAGCTGGCTGAGTCCGCACGGCTCAAACAAAGATGGCATAAGGAATGCATCGCAGGAAGCATAAATTCTGTGCGATAACGGCTCCGAATAGAAAATATTGGCAGAAACACGGTTGCCGTATTTCCAATCATAGTGTCTGAACATATTCTCATATTTCTCTTCACCGGTTCCCAAAATTACAAACTGCACATCTTCAGCACAGAGCTGATCCATAACACATGCAATAAGGTCAAAGCCCTTCTGGTCGGTAAGTCTTGATACAATTCCGACAAGGAACTTATTCTTATCTACCTCAAGTCCAAGCTCTTTCTGAAGTGCAACTTTATTCTTCCACTTCTCTTTGCGGAATGTAACCTGATTATATTTAGCAGCAATACTTATGTCTGTCTCAGGATTGTAAGTCTCGTAGTCAATGCCGTTAACAATTCCTGAAAGCGCATTGGAACGTGCTCTCATAAGACCATCAAGCTTTTCACCATAGAACGGTGTTTTGATTTCTTCTGCATAAGTCGAGCTTACAGTTGTAATGCGGTCTGCATAAGTTATGCCGCCTTTAAGGTAATTGGCATCACCATACGCTTCAAGCTTGTCTGATGAAAAGTAGTATGAATCAAGACCGGTGATATCCATAGTTTTTTTGAGATTCCATACACCCTGAAACTTAAGATTATGTATGGTCATGATTGTCTTCATCCTGCTGTAAAACTCTCCGCGTGCAAATCTGTCCTTGAGATATACCGGAATGAGTCCTGTCTGCCAGTCATGGCAATGGATAATGTCAGGTCTGAAGCCTATTACAGGAATGGCTGAAAGTGCTGCCTGACTAAAGAATGCAAATTTTTCGATATCTTCGTGGATGTAGCCGTAAGGCTTCGGACCGCTGAAATAAAACTCATTGTCGATAAAATAAAACTTAACGCCCTGATACTCCATTTCAAATACGCCTACATACTGTGAACGCCAAGCCAGATTGATGTAAAAATGAGTGAGATATCTCATCTGATTGCGAATCTCATAATTGATGCAGGTATATCTCGGAATCATAACACGGACATCAAACTCTTCCTTGTTAAAATATTTTGGAAGCGAACCGACAACATCCGCAAGACCTCCTGTTTTGATAAACGGAACTGCTTCTGACGCAATAAATAATACATTTTTCATGTAAGTATTCCCCCTGTTCTTTTATTACCAGTATCTTCTAATACTCGTTATTGTCATTATGTTGGCAGATGCAATCTTTACATAATCGCCCGGAACAGAAGCATGAATTATCTGTCCGTTGCCAATATATATCGCAACGTGTCCCGGATAACATATTATATCACCGGGAAGCGCATTGGACAGGCTGCCGACATTAGTGCCTCCATAGGCCTGAGAACCGCTTGAACGCGAAAGACCTATTCCAAACTGTCCAAATACATATGAAGTAAATCCTGAACAGTCAAAGCCGCCGGGTGATGCCCCACCGCTTCTGTATGGCGTTCCGAGATACTCATATGCTTTCTTTACAATCGCTGAGCCCACTGAGGAATCCCCCGTAGGAACATATTTGTTATTTGATGAACTTGCTGCCGCACTTCTTGCTGCCGCCGCGGCCACTGCACGATTAAGCTGTGAACTGAAATCAGCCACCTTCTTTTCCTGCTCTGCTATCGTTGTATAAAGAAGCGACTGCTTATCGGTAAGTTCGTTCTGTGCGTCCTGTAACGATTTTTGCTCGGCTTCCAGTGCAGCCTTCTGCTCGCTTATCTTTGCCGAAGTCTGTGCCATCTCCTCCAGCTTTCCTCTGTCATAGTCATATACCTGCTGCATGTATTCAGCCTTATTGAGTATCTGGCTCATATCCTCGGCTGCAAGCAGTGCCTCCATCATTGAAGTGCTCTGATCTTCATACATGTATTTTATCCTTAGCTTCATATCCTTATACTGCTGCTTCTGTGCAGCCTCAGATTCTTCAAGCTGCTTTGTTACCTCATCTATTCTTGTCGCGGAATCAGCCATTTTTGTCTCCAGCTCATCCATCTGGACAAGAAGATAAGAAAGCTCATTCCGGAGTTTGTCCATGTCATTTTGTGCATCGTTTTTCTTCTTTGTAAGATCCGACACATCATCCGCAAATACAGTCATAACCGTCATGCTCGTAATAAGCAGCACAGCGGCGGCAGTCTTTAAAAATTTATAAAACATATATTAATTCCTTTATTAACACTAGAAAATAAAAGCCCCAAACAGGCATGAAAAACGCATATTTACTTCTAATATTATAGTATATGTCAAATAAATATTCAACCTAAAACATTTGCGATAAATTTGAAAATTTTATTAAATTATTTTATTCCGTATTCAAGCCGTAATTTATCTGAAATAAGTGCGATAAATTCTGAATTGGTCGGCTTACCCTTACCTGTATTGATTGTGTATCCGAACATGTTATTAAGTGTTTCGGTATTTCCCCTGTTCCACGCAACTTCTATTGCATGTCGTATTGCCCTCTCAACTCTGCTTGGTGTTGTCTGGTATTTCTTTGCGATATCAGGATAAAGAATTTTTGTGATGCTGTTAATAATTTCACTGTCATTTACTGCCATTATTATTGCATCACGAAGGTACTGATACCCTTTTATGTGGGCAGGTATTCCGATGTCATGTATTATTCGTGTTACATCAGTTTCCATATTGCCTGTAACAGCATGTGAGTCTGATGTGTTGCCGGACTGTTTTCCTGCACCTGAAAATGTATTTACCATATGGGAATTTGTGTTGGCAATTCCGGTATGTACTTCATTTTGAGGAACGCTTCCGTTAATCATAAGCTGTAAATCTCTGAGCCTCTTTAAAAGTGCATGATTATCAAACGGTTTCATCAGATAATAGTCAGCACCGAGTCCGAATGCAGACTCTGTCATCGTTTCATGCCCCACTGCGCTTATTACGATAAATGCAGGCTGCTTTTTTATTGCGGTATCATTTCTTACTTGTTCCATAACCCCAAGTCCGTCAATTTTTGGCATTATCATATCCAGTAACACCACATCCGGAAGTTTGTCTTTTATTACTTCCAGAGTCTCTTCACCATTCTTTGCCGTGCCTACCAGATTAAGATTTTCCTCACTTTCAATTATATTGCTCAGCATGCATAGAACGGCTTCGTTATCATCAGCAACAGCAATATTCAGATTTTTCATTTCTACTCCATCCTCCTGAAATTTTACTATTTTTTCCAAATAGAATTATACGGTCGAAAAAATGTTATAGCAACAATTGCATGGTGCAGTATTCGACAAAAGACGGACCTGCATTTACAGCAATCACCTATTATTTTATCCCGATTACCACACATACTAAAAACGCATCCGGATGACCGGAAATTATCTTTTGCGCAGCAGTAAAGCATAAAAGAAGGTATTCCCATTCATCTGTGAACCGGCAAAAATAAAAGAAAGGAAGTACATTAAATGAGTAAAGCATATAAACGGATTACACATAAATTAATATATCTTCTTTTTGCATTATTCGTTGCCTGCGGTCTTCCGTTTGCCGCATTTTCAATTATATCAGAAAGAATTCCGACAACGATATGCATGCGTGAAAATGAATATAAAACAATTGATTTTAATCTCCCGATTACTGCACATATGGAGATATCCAGCCCTGCGGCAACCAAATCTGTGAAATCGGTAAATTTTGACAAACCGGTTTCATTTGTTTCTGATACTCCCGGTGAATATAGTATTAACGTAAAAATACTGGGACTATTCAACGTAAAGACGCTCACGGTAAATGTGCTTTCAAAAAGTACGCTGATTCCATGCGGATTTCCTGTGGGAATTTATCTGAAAACAGACGGTGTGCTTGTTGTAAATCCAACTTCATTTACAGATGAAAACGGTCAGAATATATCACCTTGCAGCGGACTTGTGAAGGCCGGTGATTACATTACAAGCATTAACCGGACACCGATAGACTCAAAATCCGCTTTTATGTCCACGGTGGCATCATGTGATGGCAGTCCGCTTGTGCTTGGAATAAGACGTAATGGGAACGAAAATTATGTTGAAGTTATACCACAGAAGGATATAAGCGGCTCATATAAAATAGGAATATGGGTTAAAGACGATTCGCAGGGAATAGGAACACTGACATATATTGCCTCCGACGGCACATTTGGTGCACTGGGACACGCAATAAGCGATTCGGATACAGGTGATATACTGCAGGTAAAATCAGGAATTCTCTATAATGCAAAAATAATTTCGATAAGTAAGGGACAGCGCGGAAAACCGGGAGAATTCATAGGTTCAATCAATTACAATGAGTCGAACAGAATCGGAGTGATTACGAAGAATAAATCCGACGGAATCTACGGGATAATTGATGATATTGACGGCATATCGGAAAACTACGGACTTGAGCCGATGGAAATAGGGTTTAAGGAAGACATTAAAAAGGGGGAGGCTGTTATTCAGACATATATATCGGGACATCCCGGCACATATGATATAAAAATCACAGACATAAATCTCGATGAAGCAGGAAACAAAAATATAACATTTACCGTTACGGATCCGGAACTTCTGTCAATAACCAACGGAATTGTTCAGGGAATGAGCGGCTCACCAATCATCCAGGATAACCGGATAATTGGTGCCGTAACACATGTGTTTGTAGATGATTCCACCTGCGGGTATGGCATATTTATCGAAAATATGCTTAATTAATTACAGAACCTGCTGATTTGGATTTTCTGCGGGTGCGTCCTTTGCCGTAAGACGCATTTCCCTTGCGTTGGCAAGAACTGTATCGGTAATGGAATTGCCGCCGAGCAGACGGGCAAGCTCATGGATGCTTTCTTCTTCGTTAATTTTTTTGATGGTTGTAACTGTTTTATCATTAACTGCATTTTTCTCAATTACAAAATGCGTATCTGCCATTGATGCAATCTGAGGCAGATGCGTAATACATATAATCTGATGTGAAGCTGCTATCGCATGCATTTTCTTAGCTACCATCTGCGCTGTGCGTCCGCTGATGCCCGTATCTATTTCATCAAAAATAAGGCTGTCAATATCATCCTTGTCAGCAAGTGCAGCTTTAATGGCAAGCATAATTCTTGACATTTCGCCGCCGGAAGCAATTTTGGAAAGCGGCTTTAAATCTTCTCCCGGATTGGTAGAAATCATAAAACATACAGTGTCGTTGCCGTCTGCTCCAACTGATGACTTCTTGCCGAAAGCCACTTCAAATTTTACGTCAAGGAAATTGAGTTCTCTTAATGACTGTGAAATATTCAAAGCAAGCATATCTGCGGCATTTTTTCTTAAAACTGTAAGCTCATCACAGAGATTATCCAGTATTTTCCTGCTTTCAGATACTTTCTTTTGAAGTGCAGCTTTATTGGCATCAAAGTTCTCAAATTCTTCAAGCCGCGCTTCCTTTTCATCCCTGTATGCCAGAATTTTGTCAATCGTCCTGCCGTATTTCATTTTAAGGCTGTTGATTAAATCAAGACGCTTTTCGGTCTCGTCATACTCAGCCTCATCAAATTCAAGACTGCTCATATACGAAGATAATTCATTGTTAAAATCATTGACAAGTGAATCGATTTCAAGAAGCATGGTATTAAGATTTGAAATTCCGTCATCCAGATTTGCAACCGAAGAAAGGCTTCTTAAGCTTCTTCCGATAAGAACGCCTGCCGTATCCGCAGTGCCTTCACATATCATTTCGCCTACCTGTGAAAGCTCTGATACAATTTTCTGTGCATTATTCATGCGCCTGAATGTGTTTTCAAGTTCTTCATCCTCACCGGCAGAAAGCTGCGCTGCATTAATCTCTTCCGTCTCATGGCGCAAAAATGCAATTTCGCGGTTCCTTTGCTCGTCGTCAATATCAAATTCGGACAATTCTTTATTAAGTTTTTCGTATGTTTTATATTCAAGAGCGAGCTTCTGCTTAAGAGTGACGGACTCCACGGGAAGAAAACGATCGATGAGCTCAAGGTGTCTGTCCTCATTCAGCAGTGACTGATGTTCGTGCTGACCGTGTATATCAATTAACAGTGCGGCAATTTTGCGAACCTCAGCTATGGTCACAGTTTCACCGTTTACCTTAATTACACTTCTTGACGGCATGATTTTTCTGGTGATAATAATGTCACCCTCATCAAGTTCAGCAACCTCAAGTTCTTTTAACTGTTCAATACGCTCGTCATCCTCTACATGAAAGGTAAGCTCTACAAGAGCATATTCAGCTCCCTTCCGGATTACATCAGGCGATACTTTTCCGCCAAGGGCAGCATTTACAGAACCGATAATAATCGATTTTCCGGCACCTGTTTCGCCTGTAAGAATAGTCAGCCCGCCTGTAAGGTCAATATCTGCCTCCTCGATAAGTGCCATGTTTTTAACATGAAGATTAACTAACATCAAATCCCCCTTATCTGTGTATTATTCTTTTAATTTTATCCATTATGCGATAGGTATCTTCTACTGTGCGGACAGCACACATGATAGTATCGTCTCCTGCGATACATCCGACAATCTCATTCCAGTCCATAGAATCAAGTGCGGCCGCAACCGCCATTGCCATACCTGAAACAGTTTTAATGACAAGAATATTCTGGGCCATGTCCATAGAGACAAAGCCCTCTTTAAGAACTCTTAAAAATTTATCACTTTTTTGAACAGCCCCATTTGGAGAAACTGCATACTTCTGCTTCTCTCCGTCACCTCCGGTCTTGAAAAGCCGAAGCTCCCTGATGTCACGGGAAACTGTTGCCTGCGTCACACAAAAGCCTGCGCTGACAAGTTCCTTTGCAAGCTCCTCCTGTGTGCATATATCTTTTTCACGTATTAATTCAAGAATCTTTTGATGTCTTTCAGATTTCATTCCGTCCTCACCCCATGAACGTCAGGTTTTATACTAATTATTCATCTTTTTGCGGACAATCTGAAGAAAACTCTGCTTGCTTGTCTTAATCAGCCGGACTTTGTTCTCAAGCTTTGTAATTACAAGCTTGTCTCCGGTAATCATCTTACAGAAAAGCTCTCCGTCAAAAGATGCAACACGTTCTTCTTCAAGTCCCTTGTTGTCACTCATTACAATCTCAATAGTATTGTCAGCTCCAAGCACAATGCTGCGCTTATTAAGTGTATGCGGACAAATCGGTGTTATCATAAGAATTTCAGCATTAGGCTGTACAATAGGACCTCCGGCTGATAAGCTGTATGCTGTTGAGCCTGTTGCCGTTGATACAATCACACCGTCAGCCGAATAAGAGTTAAGGTATTCATTATTGACAAATACATCAAAATCTATTACACGAAGAATACCGTTACGATTTATTGTAATATCATTAAGCGCCGTATTCTCATATATCAGCTCACCGTCACGATAAACACATCCTTTAAGCATCATGCGTGAATCAAACTCATAATCTCCGCGTATTACGGATGCAAGTGCGGTATAGAGGTTGTCCTTTTCAATATCCGTAAGGAAACCGAGTGTACCTATATTGACACCGAGAAGCGGAATGTCTCTTAAGTGCAGATCACGCGCGGCCTGGATAAGTGTACCGTCGCCTCCGAGTACTATTACGCAGTCAACATCATCAGGAATCCTGTCGGCATTGGTATAGCGGTACTTGGTATATGTGAGGTCTTCCGAAAGGTCCTGACAGTCACATCTCATGCCGAGATTACGCAGAAAATTCATTACCTCATATGTAAAGGAATAATCAGGGTCTTTTGCCTTATTTGTAATTATGTAAAAATTTTTCATAATCATACCATCCGAAAAAAATACTATTTATAATTTACAACACTTCATGAGCTTTTTCAACTATTTCAGAAATATTAACCGGCACTTCTTCAAAAATACCTTCTGTATGCTTCTGAAGATGCATAAGATATTCTATGTTGCCCTCAGGCCCTTTAATAGGCGAAAAGTCCAGATTAAGCACTTCAAAATGCTGTGATACCGCAAATTTCATAACCATGTCTATGACTTCTTCATGAACGGCTTTATCACGTACCACCCCATGTTTGCCGACCTGCTCTCTCCCCGCTTCAAACTGCGGCTTTATCAGACACACTATCTGACCATCCTCCGTAAGCAGATTATATACCGGACCAAGAACCTTTGTAAGTGATATGAATGACACGTCAATACTTGCAAACGAAGGTCTTTCCTGAATGTCATCGCAAGTTACATATCTTATGTTGGTCTTCTCCATTACAACGACACGCTCATCCTGACGAAGCTTCCATGCAAGCTGTCCGTTACCGACATCAACCGAATAAACCTTTACGGCACCGTTTTGAAGCATGCAGTCTGTAAATCCTCCGGTTGACGAGCCGACATCCATGCATACTTTACCCGAAAGAGTTACGTCAAAATTGTCCATTGCCTTCTCAAGCTTTAATCCGCCGCGGCTTACATATTTCAGGGTAGCCCCTCTGACTTCAATATCGGCATTTTCATCAAATTTCTGTCCGCACTTGTCCTCTTTTACACCATCCACATAGACAATTCCGGACATTATAATTGCCTGCGCTTTGTTCCTTGTTTCGGCAAGCCCTTTATTAACCATTAATACATCTAGTCTTTCCTTCATTTAAACCACTGTTCCCGAATCAGAATTCAGGATGTACTGCCTCCATAATTTTATCAAATACCGTCTCGGAATCAATTCCCGCCTCATGACGCAGAATATCGACATTTCCATGCTCGATATAATCATCAGGAAGCGCTATCTGAAGTGTCCTGATGTCAAGATTATTAATCTGGGTGTAACGGCTTACAGCCTCACCAAATCCGCCGGTATAAACATTTTCCTCAAGTGTCACAAGCAGGTTATGATTTTTGGAAATGCTGCAAATCATCTCCTCATCAATAGGCTTTACAAATCTTGCATTTATTACCGTGGCATCAATATTGTATTCCTTGAGGCGCTCGCTGACTGTAACTGCAGTTTCTATCATGCCACCGACTGCCATGATGCAGATATCCCTGCCCTCGTGAAGAAGCTCGCTTTTTCCGTATTCAATCGGCTGGGTGTGCCTGTTAAAACCTGTATACGCAACACCTCTCGGATAGCGTATTGCAATAGGCCCATAGAATTCTTCAAGTGCAAATTCCAGCATGGCTTCAAGCTCCCATGCATTTTTAGGTGCAACAACCGTCATGTTTGGAATTGTTGACAAAAACGATAAATCAAATATTCCCTGATGTGTTTCGCCGTCACTGCCGACAAGTCCGGCCCTGTCTATAGCAAAAACAACATGAAGCTGCTGCATGCACACATCATGAAGTATCTGGTCAAAGGCCCTCTGCAAAAATGATGAATACACGGCAAATACAGGTTTCATACCTCCTGCTGCAAGTCCGGCCGAAAATGTAACTGCGTGTTCCTCTGCAATTCCAACATCAAAAAATCTGTCCGGGAACCATTTCTTAAACTTTGCAAGACCTGTTCCGTCAGGCATTGCTGCAGTAATTGCCACAACAGCATCATCATTTTTGGCAATGTCACATATCTTCTGCGAAAAAACAGATGAATAGCTTGCACCTTTGCTCTCTGATAAATTTTTCCCGGTTTTTATATCGAATGGGCCGATTCCGTGGAAACGGCTCGGATTTTTCTCGGCAGGAGCATACCCATGTCCCTTTTGTGTCACTACATGTACAAGTACAGGAGAATCTATTCTTTTTGCAATATTAAAAATTTTAATCAGTTTATGAATGTTATGTCCGTCCACAGGCCCGAGGTACTGGATTCCCATATCCTCAAAAATCTGCCCCGGAACAATAAACTGCTTAATATTATTCTTGGTTTTCTTGATTTTCTCTACAATAGCATCGCCCTTAGGCAGCTTGTGCAGTGTGTTCTTAACGTCCTCCTTGAGATCATAATACGAATATGAGGAACGGACATCATCAAGAAGTCTTGAAATACCGCCTACATTTTCCGATATGGACATCGAATTGTCATTGAGAACGATAATAAAATTTTTCTTGAGTGCGGCGGCGTTATTAAGAGCTTCAAATGCCATGCCGCCTGTCAATGCGCCATCTCCGATAACCGAAATAACATTATAATTTTCGCCGGTTATGTCTCTTGCACTTGCATATCCCAGTCCGGCTGAAATTGAAGTTGAACTGTGTCCGGTATCAAATGCATCATAGTCGCTTTCATTTCTCTTTGGAAATCCGCTCATTCCGCCATACTTACGCAGTTTATTAAACTGATTTTTGCGTCCGGTAAGTATTTTGTGCGTATATGACTGATGTCCGACATCCCAGATCAGCTTATCTTTCGGAAGGTCAAACACTATGTGCAGTGCCATTGTAAGTTCAACGACGCCGAGGTTTGATGCCAGATGTCCGCCTGTTTTGCTGATGCTTTCTATCAGAAACTGACGTATTTCATCTGCAAGCGCATTATACTCTTCAGGCTTTATTTTTTTTATGTCGTTAGGTTTATTTATCTTATCAAGAATCATTTCCACAATTACCTTTAACACTATTTTGAACGATGAATCAGATATTTCACAAGTTCAATAAGAAATTCGTTATCACCAGTTTCTTTGAGAAGTTCTACCGCCTGTCCGGAAAATGCTTTAACATCGGCTTTGGCTTTTTCCATTCCGTAAAGCGTAACATATGTTGTTTTGTTATTTTTTTCATCGCTTAAAACCGGTTTTCCAAGAATCTCGGTAGTACTTGTCACGTCGAGTATATCATCCTGAATCTGAAAGGCGACGCCGACAAGTCTTCCGGCTTTTTCAAGCTTTTCGATGGTATTGGCGGACACTCCTGCGAGTATGCCTCCTGCCATAAATGATGCTTCGATAAGCGCACCTGTTTTAAGCCTGAATATAAAATCCATCTGTTCTTCATTCATAGGGCTGCCGGTAAGATAAACATCAAGAGTCTGACCGCCAACCATGCCGTATATTCCTGCCTTTTCTGCAATAATGCGTGCCGCATTTACGGTGCGTTTTATCTCATCAAAAGTCAGGCCGTCACCTGACATTGAATTTATCATAGTCTCATATGCATAATTTAAGAGTCCGTCACCTGCAAGTATTCCCATATCTTCACCGAATTTTGCATGCGTTGTAAGCTTTCCCCTGCGGTACATATCATTATCCATTGCCGGAAGGTCATCATGCACGAGTGAATATGTGTGTATAAACTCAATTGCTGCCATAAAAGGCTCTGCAATGCTGCCTGTTCCTCCGCACATTTTGAAAGTTTCCTGCATAATAAGCGGACGAATCCTTTTGCCGCCTGCATTTACACTGTAATTCATTGCCTCAATTACAGTTTTTGCCAGAGTTTCTTCCTTTGGCAGAAATGCGCTTATTATATTATTAACCTCATTAACTTTTTTATTAAGTGTCTCTTCAAATTGCATCTTCTTTACCCTCATCAGATTCAAGCACTATAATCTGCTTCTCAACCTTGTCAAGCTGCTGGTTACAATTTTTTATAAGCTTCATTCCCTCGTTATATTTTTTAAATGAAGCCTCCAGTGACAGTTCACCGCTTTCAAGCTGTGTAATAATCTCATCAAGCTGTGAAAATGAATCTTCAATTGTCGTTGTCTTTGCCATGTGAAATGCTCCTTTCAACACCGGTAATTCTGGCAGCTATATTTCCGTCTGCCAGATGTATATTAAGCCTGTCGCCTTCATTCACATCAGATACACTTCTTACAGGAAGTGCGCTGTCATTCTCAATATATGCGTATCCGCTTTTTAATGCCTTAAGCGGAGACAGACCGTGAAGCTTTTCGGCCCTGAGAGCCAGCTCGTGGCGCTTTGAGTTAATAATTGCAGTCATTGCGCGCTGCAGCCGCTCTTCATGCTCCATTGTAAGCTGACGGTTATCATTAAGTCTTGACACAGGATTTAAATATCCAAGTTTTATCGCTTTTTGCTCAAGCGTCATACGCATTGCTTCAATCTGATGTGTCATCGCAACATACAGACGTCTCTTCCTTAAAGCAATTTCACTTTCCGTCTGTGAAATATCTGCAACTGCAAGCTCTGCTGCCGCCGATGGAGTCGGGGCGCGCAAATCTGCTACAAAATCGGCAATTGTAAAATCTGTCTCATGTCCAACGGCAGATATAATCGGTGTTTCTGCGTCAAATATTGCCCGGGCAACACACTCTTCATTAAATGCCCATAAATCTTCTATTGAGCCTCCGCCGCGTCCCGCAATGATAACATCAAGCCCCATTCTGTCAAGGGTACGGATTCCTTTTACAATACTTTCCTTTGCAAGGTCTCCCTGAACAAGTGCGGGATAAAGAACAAGCTGTACATACGGGTTACGTCTTTTTGAAATGTTGATGATATCCTGTATCGCTGCTCCTGTCAAAGCCGTAACTATGCCGACTTTTCTTGCAAATGCAGGTATCGGCTTTTTATATTCAGGAGCAAACATTCCCATTTCCTCAAGCTCGGATTTGAGCTGCTCAAACCTGCGGTACAAATCTCCCTTACCTGCCAATTCAACTGAGTATACATAAAGCTGGTATCTGCCATCGCGCTCATATACATCAATCTTGCCTGATACTGCCACCTGCATTCCGTTTTCAAGGCGGAACCCTACATTTCGTGCATTGCCTGCAAAAAGCACGGCAGCAATCGTACCGGTCTCATCCTTTAATGTAAAATATACATGCCCCGATGTATGATATTTGCAATTGGAAATTTCGCCTTTAATTGTAATTTTATTGAGGACAAAATCCTGCCTGAACATATTTTTAATGTACGCATTGATTTGTCCGACAGTATATGTTACAGCCATTTCTCCACCATACAAAAATATCAGAATATATCAGACAACTTTTGCAAGCACACCATTGACAAATGCAGGTGCCGTATCACCGCCATAGGTCTTAGCAAGCTCTACAGCCTCGTCTATGGCAACATTGGTTGGTATTTCTTCATCAAACAGGATTTCATAAAGCGCAAGTCTTAAAATGGTAAGTTCCACCTTTCCCATTCTGCTGATTTTCCAGCCTTCCGATGCGGCTTCCAATCTTGCATCAAGCTCAGGCAGCTTCTCAATGATTTTGTTGGTTTTGGTCTCCATGTATTCCCGCTCTTTGTCAGTTATCTTTTCAATAGAGTCCATATACAGCTCATCCTGACTCTGAAGCTCATCCGAATCATGAAATTCAACTCTGAAAAGCATACTGAAAATATGCTTTCTGATAGTATGTCTTGTCATTTTTCCCTCCGTTACGGATTATTTTATTAGCAAAAAGGACCGCCTCACCCAATATGCGTGCAGCAGTCCCTTTAATACATAAATCAATATTAATCGTTCTTGTCAATGTCCACGCCTGCAATCCTAACATTCACTTCCGTAACTTCAAGTCCGGTCATCGTCTCGATTGCTGATTTTACTTTATCCTGAACCTTTGCACATACATCAGGTATTCCGTATCCGTACTTAAGGTAAAGTGTTAAATCAACGCTTACGCTTGACTCACTCACAAAAACCTTAACGCCCTTTGAAAGACTCTTCATTCCAAGACGGCTTACAATTTCATTGGTTATATTGCCGGCCATTGAAGAAACTCCTTCAACTTCTGTTGCTGCAAGACCTGCAATAATCGCAACCACCTCATCGGCTACCCTTACCTCACCGATATTAACACTTTCATGTATTGTGTATGATGCTCCTTTATCTTCAAACTCCTTGGTCATCCTAAATACCTCCTCGCTCGGAAATTATTGCTTTTCATAATGTAATCATTATACTAGCAATTTTCAATTATTGCAAATACTAATTGTAATCTTGTCGGCTGAAATATTTGCTTTTCGTTTTACTATATCCTCAATCTGTGCCTTTTCTGTCTCAGTGAGTGATGTGCGGTTTATCACAACATCTGCAGAACCGTCAATAATTGAGACTACCGAATCAGGAAAACCTTTTGCTTCAAGAAGAAGCTCTGCGGCCATTTCTTTTTCGGCGTAATCGGCAAGCTGTGAAATCTGCTGTACGGCATTTGCTTTGGCCGACTCGGAAAGCTTTTCGTTATTGACAATTTCCAACAGGCTTTCCTTGTTTTTGGCCCTTATCTGCTCTCTGTTTAATTTAGCTTCGTTAATAATACTGCTTGTGACTGTTGATGATGTGAGCACTGCGGTTCCCGGCTCTACAATTGAATCGGCATCAGGGTCCGCATCATTGCTTATTATTTCCTCTACACCTTCGGTTGATGCAGTCTTTGCAGATTTGCCGTTTAGTATATTCTGCAGATTTCCGGAGTAATTAATGTATCCGGCAACAGCAATCATGACTGCCAGTGCCGTGATAACAACCTGATTTTTTTTGATGGATTTTTTCAATTTAAATACCTCTTTATATTTTGATTATTTATTCATTTCAAGGACCTGAATCTTATGTACCGGCACACCCAAAAGTGCCTCTACGGCGGATGTTATTGAAGTGACAACAGCCGGGTCTGAGCCTCCCTGTGCAATCACGACAACGCCTTCAGCCTGAGGTTTTATCTCCTGTACGACATACGGGCTTTCATAGCCGTTTTCTTTGTCAAGGAGGTAGCTTTTTGATGTGGAATACTCCCTTGTATCTCTTGTTCCTCCACTGCTGTCGGTTTCTTTAATTGTGTTTTCCGACATTTCGCCTTCGCTTACCAGAACCTTTTCCGATGTCTCCTTAAATGTAATCATTACATTTACTTTTCCCACACCGTCAACATTACCAAGCAGCTTTTCAAGCCTCTTTTCTATGTATTCTTCATAATCTGAGAAATTTTCCCCACTTCCGGCTGTCTTTTCCGTCTGTAAAGAGGTACTCGCCTCCTTTTCTGATTTTGCAGGAATCGAGCCAAACAGCAGAAGTATTCCTGCAATCATAATGAGAATACATTTCTTCATCCCTATATTCTTAAGAATATTCTCTTTAATTGATTTTAATGATAACTTTTCTTTTTCCATCACTGATTCCTTTCACACCGGTATTAATTGTTTAATGTCACTGTAACATCATCTTCATTTACTCCATACCTGGTTGAAATATACTCTTTCAATTTGGCGCAGTTATCACTGCTTACCCTGTCAGGCTGTACTTCATGCCCGATATCAATTTTTTTGACCTCAATATCGGAGCTGTCTTTTCTGCATGATGACAGGCTTACATTTACTGAGGTAATGCTGCCGAAATCCTCACTGGTTTTATCTGTGTCGATTTTTATATCGCAGTCATTCACATAAAGGGCGTATTCCCATGCTTTTTTATCAATGTCCTTTTTGATTTCATCTGTGTATGGTTCGATTATTGATGAATATTCAGACGAATCATTCAGTTTCATCCACATTTTTGTGTCGTTTCCTGACAGATTAAACATTTCCATATCAAGCATTGAATCAAGGCTTCTGCCCTGACCGAAAACTGATATGACCGGATTTATAACAAGCATGATAAGCAGTATACCTATAAATGTTTTTGCATATTTTTTATATTCGGCATTCGGAAGTACCGAAACAAAAAGATTAGACAGTATATAAAAAACCACAAGCTGGCGTACCCACGCCATGACTGACTGCATCAGCATTCCTCCCTTTACCCTGCTTATATTTCTTATTTATGCCTGATAATTAACATTTGTAGAAATACATATAATTGCTATTATTATAAAAATTGTGAGCATTGAATAAATTACAACAGACATCATCAGCTTCATTGCCTGCGCAAATCCCGTTACGGTGTTGGCAAATTCTTTTCCGCAGACAGGCTGTGTAAATGCGCCTATACACTGGTATGTGACGACAAACATGGCAAGTTTTGCTATCGGCACTGCACAAATCATAACTATTACGACAAGTGCAGCCACTCCCATACCATTTTTTATTAAAGCGCCTGCTCCGAGAATTGTTGAAGACAATGCGCTTACACCATTCCCGATTCCGGGAATCAGTTTCATGGCACGTGTAAGAAGTCCTGTCTGGAGCCCGTCCGCCATCGGAACAACCATTCCCTGCACAAGGTTTACACCTATGACAGCGGCCATTGATGTTTTGATAATCCAGTTCATCAGTGTCATAATCAGCTTAGAAATCTTTTCGAGCCGCTCGCCTCCCGTAACCTTGTCCGCAGCCATTATCAGCACATAGATATTACCTCCCGTTACCACCACTTGTGAAAATATAACATTAATCACCATGACCATAAGCATTACGCCTTCACTGAAGACTGCAACGCTTAAGCTGCCGCTGCTTATTGCAACACAGGAAAGATATGCCGGCATCAGCATTTTTATAAATTCAATAACATTTGAAAGAACGCTTAAGGTGATTTTTTCCGTGCAGGAATATACTGCAAGAAGCACTGTTATTACTGCTATTTTTGATACCTGCTGTCCTGCATCTGATATTGATGAGTCGGCAAAAACACTTGCAAAATTTGTAAATATTGCAGAAAATACCGCAATTAACAAAACCTGGGTCATTCCTTTTACGTTGCTTTTAAATTCCCTTGTTACGGCATTTACAATACGCTCCTTCAGATTCATGGAGCCGGTGTCTACACCGCTCGTTACGATATCACTGACAAGCTGTGCAAAGTCAAGACCGTCAACGGAAGTATCAATATCAGATAAATTCTGCCCTTCCATAAGCTCTGAGATTATTTTGTCAGATGCCGGAGTGCCTGCGTCTTTTGTTTCGCCTGCCATAACATTTACAGGTATCAGATATGCCACAAAAAATACAATGAATAATAATGCGTGACAAAATTTATTTTTCATATGGTCAGGCACCTTTCTATTGTATCAATAAGAGCCATTACAATCGGCATTCCTATGGTAATAACCGACAATTTACCAAAAAGTTCCACCTGCCCTGCCACCGATGCATAACCGCAGTCTTTACAAATTCCTGATGTAATTTCCGCAACATATGCGATTCCGGCCATTTTAAGAAGCACGCTTAAATATTCCGATTTTATTGTTACAAGAGACTGAAGTTTATTAACGTAATTAATAAGTGTCTCCATTCTTCCCATGCAGCAGACGGTTATAATAACCGTCAAAGCAAGAGAAATATATATTGCAAAATCTGATTTGCTCTGCTTTAACATAACCGCAAACAGCACACCGCTTACTGCAACGAGCGCAATTTTAATCATTTCTATACGTCACCTCTTGGCTCTAAAGTGAAAATAATTTTTTAATCATTTCAAACAAATCATAAATATACGGTATTATCCACAGAAGAACTATCAGCAGTCCTGCCAGACTTGCAAGAAACGCCTGCTCTTCACGTCCGCTGTGTTTAAGAACCTGGCTTATAACCGAAACCAGTATGCCGACAGCGGCTATCTTAAATATAAGACTTATTTCCATTAAATCCTCATTTCTGCGCACATTTTTTAGCGCCGGTTTTGCCTCCTTATATAAGCAGTATGCATATAAATGCACCACATGCCATACTAAGGACACGTGTAACCCTGCACTTATCTGAAAGTTCATCAGAGGCATTTTTCAAAGTGTTATCAGTAACAGACATATAAAGTTCAATTACATCTGTCTGCATTTTTTTATCAAGGTAACCCAGCCCCATTCCAAGCGTTTTTAATTCAGCTATATCTTCATCATTGAGGTGCATATGATGCATCTCCTCGCAAATGCACTCTTCCCATATAAGCTTCATGCTTTTTGTATTGGTATCGGAAAGCTTTAAAGCTGCTTTGTTAAAAAATTCCGCCACCTGTTGATCCATACATCTTTCTGCAATATTAAGAAAGCATTCCTCCAGTGTTGAAGCAGAATATGCAATTTCATTTTTTAGCATCACCATTGCTTTTTTTAAGCTCTCAAGCTCTTTTATCCGCTTTTTATATCCGAATATTATGTAATTTCCAACCATCATAACCGAACCGGCTACAAGTACGATTCCGGTTATTCTGATAATAAAAGCCGTCACAGACACACCTCCTCAAGAATTTTTCCGATTCCGTCTTTCCTTGTAAGTGTCACAATTCTTCTGAAGAGTTTTTCTTCAAGCATTTCCTTGAAAAACGGTTTCTCCGATAAATCTTTGAGATTGTTTGCGTGCGCAGTACCTATTATCGTGCAGCCGCAGTTAAGCACATATCTTACAGCCTCTATATCAGACATGGTCGCTATTTCATCCACCGCAATAACTTTTGGAGACATTGAACGTATAAGCATAAGCATTCCGATATCTTTAGGGCAGCAGTCAAGCACGTCTGTGCGTATTCCGAGGTCATTCTGAGGCCTGCCGTGGTAACATGCGCCTATTTCAGAGCGTTCATCGACAACACCTACTGTTTGTCCGTCATAATAGCTGTTTCCATTGGAAATCTGCCTTATCAGATCTCTCAGCAGAGTTGTCTTTCCGCAGCCGGGAGGCGATATAATCAGTGTATTCTCAATCTTTTCCTCTCTGTGAATGAAATTATATATGCTGTCTGCACAGCCCCTTACCTGATGTGCAATTCTAATATTCATGAATGAGATATGCTTGATAGTCTTTATTCTTCCGTTTTCTGTTACTACTCTTCCGCATAGCCCTACTCTGTGGCCTCCGGGAATTGTAATAAATCCCTGTCGCACATCATCCTCATATGCATACAGCGAATGATTGCTAATAAGCTCAAGCGTTTCATGTATATCATCGCTTGACAGAATACATTTATTAATCATTACCTCAGAATTGTCATAACGCACAATAAGCGGCATATTGCTTCTTAGTCTGATTTCCTCCAGTTTGTCATACGAAAAATTCTGCATTAGAAGTGTATTCCTGATATTTTGCGAAAGCACTCTCGAAATTTCAAGCATTCGATGATTATCCATGTTCGCCTACCTCCTTTTAAAGCAATATATGTACAGGCAGTACGGGTTATTACAAAAAAATAAGCAAATCCGTATCGGGATATAATCCGTCAATGAATCTGCTTATTTTGTATACTATGCATTTTTGTAAACAATTTTATAAACGTTTTAAAACTTCCAGAAGATACTCCCACGTTCTTTGAACGGAGGCTATATCAAGACGCTCTCTTGGTGTATGGATATCAAGTATATCCGGCCCGAATGACACGCAGTCAAGTCCTTTTATCTTGGCAGAAAGCAGCCCGCATTCAACACCTGCATGAATCGATTCAACCCGCGGCTGCTCCTTGTAAATGTCTTTGTATGCTTCAATCATAACTGCCCTTAACTTTGAATCCGGGACATATTCCCATGCAGGGTACTGTGCTGAAATCTCAGCCTCTGCACCAAGTAAGCTGCTTATGCACTGCATTCTGGCTGCAAGATAATCAAGAGATGAATCCTTTGAACTTCTGAGAAGATAATGCATTACCACTCTGTCTTTATCCATATCTATCACCCCGAGATTAAGAGATGTTTCGACCATCCCGGGCATGTCGCTGCTCATTGCAATAATACCGTTAGGCAGTGAATTTATAATATTAACGACTGCATCTGTCGAAAGTTTATCAAGCACCTTAAAATCTCCGGACTCATCCGGTGTCTCAGAGATTTCCGTAATGTGTAAAATTATATCCGGGTCACTTGTCTTATATTCACGCTTTATGATATCCGTAAAATCATCAATTGCGGTGTTTATCTCTTTTGTACCGCATACGTTTATTGTAAATGATGAATCAACAGGGATGGCATTATCTTTTCTTCCGCCTCGTATATCCGCTATTCTGAAATCAAAGCCCCTGTCGCGCAGGAATAAAAGCAGTCTGCCTGCAAGAATGTCTGCGTTGGCACGGCATTTATGGATTTCACATCCCGAATGACCGCCGGTAAGCCCGTTTATATCAATTCTGAATGTTTTACCCGATTTTAATTCTTCATAATGTACCGGCAGGCGGCAGGTGACATGACAGCCTCCGGCGCAGCTTGTCAGAAGACAGCCCTCTTCCTCGGAGTCGATATTAAGGAGCATCCTGCCCTCAAGCATTGAAAGGTCAATACCGCTTGCGCCTTCCATTCCAAGTTCCTCGCATACAGTCAGTACAACCTCAAGTTTCGGATGCACAATATTGTCCGAATCAAGTATTGCAAGTGCATATGCCACAGCAATTCCGTCATCACCGCCAAGTGTTGTTTTGTCTGCATGAAGATATCCGTCGGTAATTTCAAGCGAAATACCATCCCTTTCAAAGTCAATAGTACTATCGCTTTCCTTCTCACATACCATATCAAGGTGTCCCTGAATAATGACGGCAGGCCGGTTCTCACAGCCTTTTGAAGCTTCTTTAACTATAATTACATTGTAAAGCTCATCCTGATAATATTTTAATCCTCTTTCTTTCGCAAATTCAACGCAGTAATCGCTCAGAGCTTTCTCGTTCTTTGAACCGTGCGGAATTGAACATATTTTTTCAAAGTATTCAAATACCTTTGCAGGCTTAAGTCCTTTTGTAATTCCCATATATTTCACACTCATTTCTTAAAAACTTTATATATATCCTACTTTCAGTCGGCGTAACAGTCAACATAAATCTTAATTTTTTATTTCTCCATTATTTGACATTGCGGCATATTTTTTACTTGCCAGTATTATTGTAACGCACAGGAACACAAAAAATGCGATTGAAACCACATCTCCAAAGTCAATAAAACCGGACACGTCAATATTATCAAGAAGCGTTGAACCGCCTGCCGGAATCAGCGCAAATATTGCAAGAAGTATTCCGACCAGTCCTTCTCCTGCTATAAGACCAGACGAATATAAAATTCCTCCGTCGACTTTTTGCTTTCTTTCTGCACTGCTGTCATTTCCCGATTTTTCAAAGTAATATCTTATCAGTCCGCCGGCCATAATCGGAACGCTTAAGTGCACCGGAAGATACAGCCCTACTGCAAACGGAAGAGACGGTATATGAAGTATTTCAACCACAATTGCGATAAAGGCTCCTGCAAACACAAGATTCCACGGAAGATTTCCCTCCATCACACCTTCTACAACCATTTTCATAAGCGTTGCCTGAGGTGCCGGAAGCTCATTGGAACCATATCCCCATGCACTGTTGAGAAGATATAGTATTCCGCCTATGCTTACAGAGGAAACAAGTACGCCTATGAGCTCTCCAATCTGTAATTTATACGGAGTAGAGCCTATCAGATACCCTGTTTTTAAATCCTGTGACGTATCACCTGCAAGTGCCGCCACTATACATATTATAGTGCCGATTGTAATAGCTGCAATCATACCCGAAATTCCGCTGTTGCCTATGGCTTTGAGAATGAGGCTTGCGATGAGGAGTGTTGCAATTGCCATTCCCGACACCGGATTGTTGCTGCTTCCTACAAGTCCTACCATTCTTGAAGAAACTGTTGCAAAGAAAAATCCGAATAAGACGATAATGACTGCACTTGCCATATTTACGGGAATTGCAGGGGTAACCCACATTCCGACTGCAATTGCAGCTATTCCTATAAATACAAAATTCATTGGAATGTCACGGCTGCATCTGTCTGTTTCCTCTGCTTTGTGACCATAATCTGCGACAGCTCTTTTAAATGTTTCCGCTATGAGCGGCATTGATTTCATAAGGCTTATGATACCTCCGGCTGCAACAGCCCCGGCACCTATATAGCGTACATAATTACTCCAGATACCCCATGTGTCAAGTGAACCAACGCTTACATCGGACGGATAAAGCACACTGTTTCCGCCAAATAATGCTATCAGCGGCATTATTACAAGCCACGCCGTCATGCCTCCGGCAAGAAGGTATGCTGAGACTTTAGGCCCGCATATATAACCGACGCCTGCAAGTGCAGGAAGCACATCAATTCCGAAACCTGCGCCCTTAAATCCCTTTATTGCGGTATCTACCCTGCTTGGAAACATTTTCAGTCCCTCGGCAATAAATTTATACCCTGCAGATATAAACAGTCCTGAAAATACAGTAGATGCACCTTTTCCACCCTTCTCTCCGGCAAGCAGCACCTCCGCACATGCCTTTCCTTCAGGATACGGAAGATTCTTATGTTCCTTTACTATAAGCGCCTGTCTTAACGGTATCATAAAAAGTATTCCCAGACATCCTCCCACTAACGATATAAGAAGGATTTCAAGTACTGATGGCGACTCTGATACGCCCTCATTAGCCCACATAAAAAGTGCAGGCAGTGTAAATATGGCACCTGCCGCAAGAGATTCTCCCGCTGAGCCGATGGTCTGTACCACGTTATTTTCAAGAATTGAATCGCGCCTCAATATAACTCTTATAACACCCATTGAGATTACTGCCGCGGGAATTGAGGCGGAAACGGTCATTCCCACACGAAGTCCAAGATATGCATTGGCTCCGCCAAATATTACTGCCATAACTATTCCCAGAATAACCGAAACAACCGTTAATTCCGGCTTCTTCTCCGAGGGCTTTATATATGGCTCTAATTTTTGATTACTATTACTTTCGATATAATTTTTCATACTATCCCCACTCCAATAAGATTTTTCACACTCGGACATAAAAAAACAGACACAATCCAAACTGATGGACTATGTCTGTTATTATTGGCAGAATTTTAATTAAAAATACTGCGAAGCACTATAAAAATGAAAACTATAATAAATATAATTGTTCCAACGCTTCCGTTTGATTTGGCTTTTTTGTTTGAAACCTGATTATTCATATTACGATGCTGATAATCTGCCTGTGTATCAGGATAATCATGGTGTCCTTTTGTAAAGTGATCCTCGTCAATAATTGATTTTAACAACTCTGTGCTTAATACTCCCTGAGGCGTAATCTGTCCGGTATACCGGTTGCTTTTCATAAGCCTTATCAGCTCACCTGTCGTTTTTTCATACATCGGATGATTCGCAGGCACTCTTGTTTTGTCAATTATGTATTCCCACACTGCCGGATAAAGATCTTCCACGTAGCGCAGGCTGTTTGCAATTTTCTCAGTGAATTTTGCCTGCTTCAAAAGATGCATATAGTTCGGATTCTGCATAAAATACCGCCATGCCGACAGATTGTTCTTAGTAATATCATGCGTATATACTCTCTCCAGTTTTTTGAAAAAATCAGAGGAATACATATCTACAATTCTGTCATCCTGAAGCTCCATATACTTAGCAAGCAGTGGGTCTGTTGTCTTAAGGTCCTGTTTCTGCCTTATGCTTTCATTCTGGCTTACGACCTCTCTGATTGATGGAGTACCGGTTTGTGAAACAGCCCTTTTTTGAGGAATGCTTTTTGAAACTGCCGGACTTACCGGTGTACTGCCGTTATTAAGCTGCTTTGCAGGCTTTGCCGGTGTAATGTCATTTTTGATGAATACATCTTCTTTTATATTGCCGTACTTCTGCAAATTAATAACCAGCTTTTTATTGGTGGCGGCAAAGCCGTATACCTTAAAGTGGTCAATAAGATATTTCCATATGCCTGCATCAAGTCCTTCAACACCTGACATATAGCTGTCTATAGTCCGGATAAATGTATCTGTCCTTTGAAGTGTCCTGTACTCTGAATCATCAAAAAGACTCTTCCAGACGGAAAGCGACTGCTTTAACCCGCTATTGCATATATTGCCTAAAATCTGCATAAACTCGCCAAGAAAACGGTCATCGCTGAAATCAAAATCAAGATCCTCAGCTCTTTTTCCTTCGCTGACTGCATGCTGTCTTGCCGCATATCGCAGTGCGTCTTTATATGTGACATATAATTTTCTGTATTCCGAAGGATTCCTGTCCGGATCAACGATAAGAGTCCTTTCGGCAAACGCGGCATGAATGACAGCATAATCAGCCGTAGGTTCAATTTTTAACATTTTCCAGTCTGTCATATTTGGATTCCCCTCCGTTATTTTGTATATCCGCATTATTTTCTGCTGTTTAAACGCTTTGATATTTCATCAAGCACAGCCTTATCGGGAATTGTAACCGTTATATTTTCAACTCCGCATACTGCGCCGGTTATCTGTCCCTGACTTCCTTCAACCTTGTAGTAATCAATCTGCCAGTCACCGGCAAAAAATATTTCTTCCTGAAGCATTTGTGATATGATTCCGGGAGGAAGGTTAGTAAAATACTTTGCCTTATCATTAAATACGATTGAAGCAATATTAGATTTTTCATTTTTTTCCATGTGGGCTTTTACAAAATAATTGATATCAATACCGATAAGCTCCTTAAGTGTTGCAGGAATATAATTGACATCATTGAGAGTAATATGTGAAAACTCCTCTTCGCCTCCAAATGCATCAGTTTTCATATTAACAAGTAAATCCGGAGGAAGCTCAATAACAACCGCTTTCTTTGTATTCATATAAACCGCAGCGACAAGGTTTCTCTCACTTTCACCATATGGTTCTATATCTCCGGTTCTTGAATTATATGAGAAATATACTGCAAAGGAATCATCTGTATGCTCAGAAAATGTGTTAATGTCCTTTTCAAACTCATAGCTTTTAAGTATTCGCGTCTGCTGGTTAAAATCAGGATACAGCTTTTCCATAAGCGGACGGTATGCCTCATTGAAAATCAGCGCCTTAATTTTGCCGTCAAATAAATCCTTAACGGCATTGCTAAGTCCGCTATACTCCTTTAAAACAGGCCTTAAACTGACATCATTGGTGATGTCAATAACAGCCTTTTCTGTCAGCTCTTTATCGGCGGCTGTGTTATATCCAAAGAAATATGAATATGTATCTTCAATTTTTTTGGCATCATCTTCCATCAGTACCAACACCGAGAACGTGAAGTTCTGCTTCTTGGCAGTCTTATTGATTTCGGAATAAATATTGTTGTTAAAAAACATAATACCGACAAACAATGCTGCCAAAAGAATTGTAAGTATATTTCCAGGAATATTAAATTTTGTAAACTGTAAAAAGACAAAAAATGCAATAAGTACAACTGAAACTGCAATTCCCGGAATAATAAACCTGACAGGAATAACTCCAAGCCTGAAAAAGCTTATAAACATAAGGATTGCAGCCAGCAGTAAGACTATACCCAATCCTATTGCAATTGTTTTCTTTTTATTCTTTTTTTCTGTATTCTTTTTTGCCATATTGCTCCCCTGTTCTAAAGTATCCGCAACATAAGCTGCAGCTTTAGTCTTTAGTTCTTAAAACTGTGGATAGGCGCCGGTATCCGTCCGCTTCTGTTTACAAAACGGCTGCAGTCAAATGAATTTACAGGCATAATCGGTGCATATCCAAGAAGGCCGCCAAACTCAACCGTATCTCCAACATTCTTGCCGATTACAGGAATTATGCGGACTGCTGTTGTTTTCTGGTTTACCATTCCGATTGCTGCTTCATCCGCAATAATACCGGAAATTGTTGATGGCTTTGTATCGCCCGGAATTGCTATCATGTCAAGCCCTACGGAGCATACACATGTCATGGCTTCAAGCTTCTCAATTGTAAGCGCACCTGCAAGAACCGAATCAATCATTCCCTGATCCTCACTTACAGGGATAAATGCACCGCTGAGTCCGCCAACGTATGATGACGCCATTACGCCGCCTTTTTTGACCTGGTCATTAAGAAGTGCAAGTGCAGCTGTTGTGCCCGGTGCTCCTGCTTTCTCAAGTCCGATTCCCTCAAGTATATCTGCAACACTGTCACCTACTGCAGGTGTCGGTGCAAGCGAAAGATCTATGATGCCGAACGGTACACCGAGTCTTTTTGAGGCTTCCTGTGCAACAAGCTGCCCTACTCTTGTAATCTTAAATGCAGTCTTCTTAATCGTCTCGCAAAGCACCTCAAAATCTGCCTCGCGTACACTTTCCAGTGCATACTTTACAACTCCCGGGCCACTTACGCCAACGTTAATTATACAGTCTGCCTCTGAAACACCATGAAATGCTCCTGCCATAAACGGATTATCATCAGGTGCATTGCAAAGGACTACAAGCTTTGCACATCCGAGTGAATCTTTGTCACGTGTGACCTCTGCCGTCTCTTTTACAATTTCACCCATAAGCTTTACGGCATCCATATTAATACCTGTCTTTGTTGAGCCTACGTTTACGGAACTGCATATAAATTCAGTCTGTGCAAGTGCCTGTGGGATTGAGCGTATAAGAAGCTCGTCACTTGTTGTCATTCCTTTTGAAACAACAGCAGAATATCCGCCAAGAAAATTAACGCCTACGGCCCTTGCTGCACGGTCAAGTGTCTTTGCAATCTCAACATAATCTTCAGGTGTTCTGCACGCAGAAGCACCAACCATTGCAATCGGTGTAATAGATATTCTCTTATTTACAATCGGTATTCCGAATTCCTTTTCGATATCTTTACCGGTCTTTACAAGGTCCTTTGCACAGGTTGTAATTTTATCGTATATTTTCTGATTGAGTCTGTTAAGATCGGAATCAGCACAGTCAAGCAGGCTGATACCCATAGTAATTGTACGGACATCAAGATTTTCCTGCTGAATCATCTTATTTGTCTCATTTACTTCAAATATGTTAATCATCGCCGATTTTTCTCCTTAAATTCTATGCATCATGTCAAAAATTTCTTCGCGCTGGCACTTTATTGATACGCCAATTTCTTCACCAGCCCTGTCAAGCTCTGCTGATACTTCATCAAATGTTTTCTTTGAAGAGGTCATATCAACGATCATCATCATATTAAAATATCCTGATACTATTGTCTGCGAAATATCAAGAATGTTAATTCCTGCCTCTGCAAGATATGTACAAACTCTTGCAATAATACCTACTGTATCCTTACCTACTACTGTAATTACTACTTTTTTCATTTTTCTACCTTTCCTTTTTAAATTTATTATACCTCTATCATTCCAGACGGCTCGTTGCGGCCGGCAACTTCCATGCGGAAATCTCCTGCCTTGTATCCGTTGTCACCCATGTCAATCTCAAGACGCACTGTTTCATATGCCAGCTCGGCATAATTATTTTCTTTGCTCAGGTGTCCCAGTATAATCCCTTTAAGATTATCATTGAGAAGCTCACCAAGAAGACGTCCCGATGCCTCGTTTGATAAATGCCCGCGGTCTCCGAGAATTCTCTGCTTGAGGTAATACGGATAACTTCCCACCTGAAGCATTCTTATGTCATGATTTGCCTCAATCAGCAGGGCATCCATTCCTTTCATGTTAGATACAACGTAGTCGTCATACTTACCGAGGTCAGTTATTACCCCCATCTGCCGGCTGCCGCACTTTACGGCATATGCAAGCGGCTCATTGGCATCATGGGACACCCTGAACGGATGAATCGTAAGATCATTGATTGTAAAGTCCTCATCTGCATTAATTGTGTGGAATATGTCTTCCGGCATCGCTCCGAGTGATGATGCAGAGCGTATTCCGCTTATTGTGCCTCCGGATGCATAAATCGGCAGTTCTTCTTTACGAGATATTACGCCAAGTCCGTTAATGTGGTCTGAATGTTCATGTGTAACAAGTACAGCAGAAATATCCTTTAATTCAAGTCCGGCTGTATTAAGCCCCTCGACTATTTTTTTGCGGCTTACGCCTGCATCGATAAGTATGTGTGTATTGTCTGAGCCTATGTAAATGCAGTTTCCACTGCTTCCGCTGGCTATGCTCATCATCCTCATGTCAGTAATCCTTTCATCTATTGCCAGTAAAGGTCAACGATATCACCATCTTTAATAGGAGCCATATAGTCTCCTACGACATCGTTAAGCTTAAGCACGATGTTACCACCTTTCTGTGGGGAATTCAAATCAAATTTATAAAACTGGAATAAATCAACAAGTACATACTCAGCCTTGCCGGAAAGCTTTACAGGGGTTTTGTTGACCATAATCAGTATATCATTTATGCTTTTTACCGGTTCGGCTTCGGCACCCGGTTCAGACTTATCAGCTGCTTCCGGTTTTAAATCTCCTGTCAAATCAGAAGGAGCGGCATTTTCTTCCTGTCGTTTCTTCTTTTCTTCATTTTCCTTCTTGATTGCCTCATATGTGCCGTCATCCTCAGGAAGATTTTCAAAATTGTCCTTCGCAAGCTGTTTTGCTGCCTTCATTGCATCTTCGGCGTTTCTTATATTGGCGCGCTCTTCTATGGCGGCCGTGCTTACCGTAAAATTCTCATAAACTTTTGTATCACCAGATGCAAGTTCGTGATTTACATAGACATCTTTTCCTGTAATGTCATAGTCAAGAAATTCAAACAGCTGTGACACTGTGTAGTAGTTTTCCATAACGACAGCATCATTTTGGCATACATCATAGAACTGTGATTTCAGTTCTCCGTTGACATATGCAAATTTAGGACACGTAATTTGCTTATCATTTACAATAAAACTGATTGATGAATTATATTCCTCAAGCTGTCCGATTGTAATCGCTCCGGATTCACCGACGGTTGACTCTTCAACCTGAATATTGTCATTCCTTGTTATTCTTGCATTGAGGTTAGTCGGCTTTCCGTTCAGAGTAACAACTGCAGCCTCACCTATTTTGCCCCGCACAAGCCGTGTCTTGCCGTTTACGGTAAACTCAAGCGCCTCACCCCGCTGCGGGAAAAGCTTTTCATTCGGGAAACCTACCTGCATAATCGCATCTACAACTGTAAGCCTGTTGTTGTCATACATTTTCAGACGCTGGTTATTAACTGTAACAAAAACAAAATTGTTCTTCTGGCTGTAATAATTAGTACAGATACCCACAGGTGTTACATACAGCGAATCCTTCTTAAAGTTCTCAATATTAAAATCAACTGATGTAAGTACTTCCTCGCCTCTTACGGCCACGCGTTCTTTTGGAAGCTCAAGCTTATCCGCAAGAATCTGCGAATATCCTGTCATTTTTCCGCCGCCTCCGACAAGGAATACTGCATTGGTAGGCTTTCCGCCGTTGATTTCCTTTATTTTTCTGGCAGTTTCGTCGGCAATTTTATCCATTACCTCTTCGGCCTGCTTACATATTACGGATGCCTGCACTTTCTGAGATATCCCCATGATATCTTTATATGTAATTGCGCCTTTGCGCTTACTTGCCTGAACCTTGATTTTCTCAGCGGTATTAAAATCTACCAGACAGCTTTTTGCAATAACTTCCGTGATTTCATCACCTGCATAAGGAATCATTCCGTATGCAACTATGCTTCCATCCTTTGTAATACAGATATCAGATGTACCCGCACCGACATCAATAAGCGCTATGTTAAGCAGACGATAGTTTTCAGGTATTGCAATATCAATCGCTGCAATAGGCTCCAATGTAAGATTTGCTACCTGAAGCCCGGCATATGATACAGCCTCATACAATCCGTCAACCACTTCCTCCGGAAGAAATGTTGCAATCAGGTCAACTCCGATTGAATTTGCCTTATGTCCTTCAAGGTTATTAATGTCATATCCGTTAAGACGGTATCTTATAGGTGTATTTCCCACGCAGAAAAACCTTGTTTTGTCACCGGCACTGCCATTAATCTCATTATGCGCCTTTTCGACGGCAAGGAGATTAAGAGAATAAATATGTTCCTGCGTTACTCTTGTTTCTTCGTCAAATGTATATTCCGCAGAGACGTTTAACGTGCGAAGTACACGTCCTGCCGCCGCAATACACACATCAGTCAGCTTTAGTCCGAGTTGTTTTTCAAGGTCATTTTTCACATCGCGTATAGTATCTCCAACCTTGTAAATGTCATGAATCTGACCGTCCAGCATAGCTCGCGTCACATGTTCGCGGTTTGCCATAGCTACAACCTCAAACCGTGATTTATTCATGTAACCGACTACGCCGACAACATTTCTTGTGCCTATATCAAGGCCAAATACCAAATCATCCTTTATCCTGTCAAAATTCTCCATACTCCGCAACAATCTCCTTTAATTGCTTAAGTGTATTCGATTCACTGCCTGAGTTATCTATAACCCGGCTGCAATGCTCTCTGAACTCAGCCTCTGTAAGCTGGCTTTTAAATATGCCCTGAATTTTTTCGTCTGAATATCCACGGCTTTCCATAAGTCTTTTCCGTCTTGTTGTTTCATCTGCGTAAATATACCATAATTCATCACATATAATGTCATAATGGTCTTCAATAAGAAGTGCTGCTTCAACAAATACAAAATCACGCTGTTCTTCACATCGGATTCGTCCTATCTCTTCTGTTATAAATTTCTTTACCAGAGGATGAATTATTCCGTTAAGCACAATTCTTTTATTGTTATTTGAAAAAACAATCGATGCAAGCTTTTCTCTGTTAATCGGAGGCATTTCGGTGTTATCTTCTGTAAGCACGCTGTCTCCGAATACTTCAACAATTTTTTTGTAGCCTGCCTGCCCCGGCTCCATCAGAATTCTTCCAACCTCATCTGCCTGAATTACCTCAGCGTTAAAGTTTTCCGTAATAAGCTTAAGAACAGTTGATTTGCCGGCACCCACACCGCCGGTAATACCAAAAACGTACATTTTAATCCCCATTTCTGAGCGATTTATCGCGAAGAGGCGATGAAAAATCTGCAAATGCAGTTTTTCATCTGCAATAATGGCTATTTACTTTCGCTCAGAAGCAAATAGCAGTGTGAAAAATTAGCGCATCAGGCGTAATTTTTCACAATAACCTCCATTCAACGGCTGTCTCCTCAAAGAAATCATCAAATTTATCAATGGGCCTCAAGCCAGTTGTTGCCCATCTGTACATCAACTTCCAGTGCTACTTTCAGTTTTGCGGCCTCTTTCATATTGTTTATGAGAAGGCTACGTACAGCATCAATTTCATCTTCATATGTTTCTATAAGAAGTTCGTCATGTACCTGAAGAATCATTTTTGATTTTAAATTCTGTTCCTTTAACGCACGGCTTACCTTAATCATTGCAATTTTTATTATGTCTGCCGCAGTACCCTGAATAGGTGAATTCATGGCGATTCTTTCTCCGAACTGTCTTTGCATGAAATTGCTTGAAGCAAGCTCGGGAATTGGTCTTCTTCTGTCAAAAATTGTGACTGAATAACCCTTTTCTTTGGCACTGCTTACAAGATTATCTATAAACTCCTTAATATGCGGATATGTTGCAAAGTAACTGTCGATATACTCTTTTGCTTCTTTTCTTGAAATGCTTAAATCCTGACTCAGTCCAAAAGAGCTGATTCCATAAATTATACCAAAATTAACCGCCTTTGCATTGCTTCGCTGTTCCTTTGTCACCTCGTCAAGCGGTACATGAAATACCTGCGAAGCTGTAATGGCATGTATATCCTGAGCTGAATTATATGCTTCGATAAGCTTTTCATCGCCTGACATATGGGCAAGAATTCTAAGCTCAATCTGCGAATAATCGGCATCAAGGAATACACATCCCGGCTTTGGTACAAATACTTTTCTGATTTGTCTTCCGATTTCCATTCTTACCGGAATGTTCTGAAGATTAGGCTCCGTGCTGCTTATTCTTCCGGTTGCGGTTATCGTCTGGTTGAATTTGCCATGTATGCGTTTGTCTTCGCCAATATATACTGAAAGACCGTCTGCATATGTCGACTTGAGCTTTGTAAGCTGCCTGTACTCAAGTATCTTGGCTACAACAGGGTAATCAGGCGCAAGCTTTTCAAGCACCTCGGCTGCGGTTGAATAACCGCTTTTTGTCTTTTTACCGCTTGGAAGTCCAAGATTTTCAAACAGTACAGTCCCTAACTGCTTTGGTGAATTAATATTAAACTCCATTCCGGCCATGTCGTAAATTTCTTTTTCAAGACTTACGATTTTGACAGCAAGCCTGTCTCCATACTCCTTAAGACCGTCCTTGTCCACCATTATGCCTTCCCGCTCCATGTCATAAAGCACAAACACAAGCGGCATTTCTATATCATCAAACAGATGAAGCATACCTGTTTCTTTGAGACGCTCATGTATAACCATCCATGAATTCCTTATGGAAAATGCATTAAGGCAGGCAAAACGCGAAAGTTCATCCGGCTTCATAAGTGCGGCTTCACCATATGTCATTTTGCCAATCAGTTCATTGCGCCCCGGGACAAGAATACCAAGATAATCCCTTGCAAGTTCGTCATAGCTGTAACTTTCTTTGAGAGGGTTAAGCAGATATGCACCAAGCCCCGCGTCTATAATCTTTTCCTCCGGCACTTCCCCCAGAAAAGGAAGAAGTTCTTTCACATTAAGGCATACCAGTTTTTCACATGATTCCAACAGCACAGCAATCTTGTCTTTAATGTAATCTTCCGACACAAAGCCCTGAACCGGAATATATGCGATATCTTCATCACCAGATGCAAATGCTGCGCCCGTTACACAATTGTTCTCATACAAAAGCGATAATCCTATAATATTGCCTGAAGCTGCAAGCTTTGTGAATTCCTCTTCTGCCAGAGAAAAATCCGAAATCGTTCTGAAATGTTGATATATATCAGGCTCTTTTGCACCTGATGACATGTCAAAGCGCTTTAAAAATGTTTTAAAATTATACCGTTTGAACATTTCATATGCCTCATCAGAAAACATATTATCTGTTCCGGCAGCTTCCAGAGTATATTCGACAGGTGCATTTATCTCAATTGTAGCAAGTTCTTTGCTCATCTTTACCTGCTCGTAGTTCTCACCAAGCGATATCCTTGCTTTATTTGGAGTAAGCTCATCAAGATGGGCATATGCATTTTCAATGGATTTATACTTCTGAATAATCGCAGATGCGGTCTTCTCACCAATTCCCGGCGCTCCGGGAATATTATCCGAGGAATCACCCATAAGTGCTTTGATATCAATAAATTCAAGAGGCGTCACACCATACAGGTCAATAACCTCTTTTGTGTTGTAATTTTCGACTTCGGTAACACCTTTTTTGGTCTTTGGAATCCTGATTTTGATATGGTCGGTTGCAATCTGAAGAATGTCCCTGTCACCTGATACAATTGATACCTCAAGTCCTTTTGCCTCACTCTGTTTTGCAATCGTTCCAAGAATGTCATCAGCCTCATAGCCCTCCTTCTGAACGATTTCAATATTCATTGCCGTAAGCACTTCCTTGATCAGAGGTACCTGCTGCTTTAATTCGGGCGGCATTGGCTTTCTGGTTCCCTTATATGCCTCAAACATCTTGTGTCTGAAGGTAGGTGCACTCATGTCAAATGCCACTATAAGATACTCAGGTTTCTCCTCGTCAAGTATCTTGAACATGATATTTAAGAATCCGTATATTGCATTGGTATGTATTCCCTCTGCATTAGTAAGGTCAGGCACTCCGTAAAATGCCCTGTTAAGTATACTGTGTCCGTCTATTAATACTAATTTTTCAGCCATTTAAATCCTCATTCTCCAAATCTGCCCAAAATTCCGGCGTTACATAAATATGTTGTCAAATATATAAAATATCGCCATAAGTATCACACTGAATTCAGCAATGGCAAACAGACATTTATTATAATATTCATTGAGCTTTAACTTATCAAGTCTTTGCTTTGCTGCCTTAAGGCGGTAAGTAACCAGTGCCTTGAAGTCATATGAATTAACAATTTTCTGCACTTCAGGCGGCTCTTCTGCAAGTTCTGACTCTATAAGCTCGTCGTCATTTGACAGAGCATATTTCATTATAAAATAAATTTCATATTCCTCCTGACAGTCGGCACAGCCGGACACATGCTCCACAAAATCACGCATGATTTCAACATCCAGATGACCTCTGTCAAAGGCGTCTATCATTTTACGAAAATCCTTACAATTCATATTCCTATATCCTGTCAGCCGTTACTGCATGGTGTGTCCGGTGTGTCATGCAATTTCAAGCGCAATTTTCATCATGTCAGTGAAAGAGGTTTCTCTTTCTTTTGCAGAAAGCGACTCACCTGTAAAAAGGTGGTCAGATACTGTAAATATTCCAAGTGCTTTCTTTTTGAAATACGCAGCGTTCATATAAAGTGCCGCACACTCCATTTCTGTTGCAAGAACACCCATATCACGCCATCTTTTAGCATAGTCTGCTTCGACATGATAAAATACATCAGTAGATAATACATTGCCTACCTGAACGGAAATATTGTTGCATTCCGCCGCTTCAACTGCTTTCCTTAAAAGCCCGTAATCGGCAGTTGGAGCGAAACTTCCTCCAAGCTTATATTGTGCCGCAAAATTTGAGTCAGTAGAAGTTGCCATGGCAATTACAATATCCCTTACTTTGACATTTTGGGCATATCCTCCGGCAGAACCGATTCGTATAATATTGTCAACATCATATTCAGCGAAAAGCTCGTTGCTGTAAATTGCCATTGACGGCATACCCATTCCGCTTCCCATTACAGATACTTTTTTCCCTTTATATGTTCCTGTAAATCCAAACATGTTGCGAACTGTGTTAAAACACACCGCATTTTCAAGGAAATTATCCGCAATAAACTTTGCGCGCAGCGGATCCCCCGGCATCAATACAGTTTTGGCAATACTTCCTTTGTCAGCTTCATTATGTGGTGTCCCCATTATTACCTCGATTCTGCCCCTAAAGGCGGTGTATTCTGATAAATGTTTTTCATAATTGCTTATAATTATTTATAATATCATTTTTTGCCTAACTTGTAAATGTTTCGAGGAAATCATAAAGTTCATCCGCGCTGTCAATTTCCAATCCTTTAATGACTTCTTCCTGAACGCTTAGCGGCAGTCTTTGCAGCTCAATTTCTGTTTTGTCATAAAGCGTTCTTCTGTTTTCAAGATAAATAACAAGCATTCCCTTCTCAGCCACAATATAGTACTTCTGCGGCAGGTTCTTTGTGCTGTAGGTTTTCCTGATTGTGACCGAGTCTTTTGTAAACTCCACAAGTTCACAGGCGATAAGACCATGAGTTTTGTCAGAAAGTGACGGATTAAGCATATAGTCCTGAAGCGTCTCAATCATTCTCGCACGGTTAAGTCCCAGATATTCAATCGGGACAGTGCACAGTTGTTCCTTAACAGTATTTGAATCCATATCATATGTTTCAAGCGTAAGTTTTGTAATATTTGACACTATTATATCATTTGATGCATCAACAGCTTCCGTAGGCACATCGCGTATCAGAAAATCATCTTCATTGTCTGAAGCTATATTGAAGCTTATGATATAACTGACAAAAAACAGCATCATCATAGCTGAAACCACCAGACATATTCTATTATACCGGCTCATTTTTCCTCCATAACAAAAAAATAAAAGCATGACATCAGAGTATCATGCCTTTATTATTTACTGTTTTTTAGGAATCATGCAGTATAAATGAATTTGGAAGCAGTTCTCCCAGTGTATAGGTATAGAAATCGCCATCAGAAGTACCAAGAAGTATTTCACCGTCTTCTTCCATGAACTCACTCATTACCTGCCGGCATATGCCGCACGGAAATGTCTGTCCTTCACCGGTCGAGCATATTGCTATTTTGCTTATAAGCCGGCATCCGTCGGAAATACATTTGGATATTGCGACACGTTCAGCGCATATCGATGCTCCGTATGAAGCATTTTCAATGTTGCATCCTGTATATACCTCGCCGTCTTTTGTAAGCACAGCCGCACCTACGCAGAATTTCGAATACGGCGCATAAGCAAGGTTCACTGCCTGTCTGGCAATATTGACAAGTTCAAGATCTGTCATATTCCTCCATTCTGCAGACAATTTAGTCCTATTCTGCAATCACTTCAAGATTATCTTTAAACTGTTCTTCTACATAGCATATAAATGTCTTGCCCTGATTGATTGTGATTTCCTTTCCGTCAGCGCCATAGTAATATGTCTGTCCGAACTCATGCAGCTTCCACCATGTGACAGGTACTGCATAGCCGTTAGTAATGTACAGAGCCATTCCTGCGTCTGAATTAATATAGTTTGGCGTTCCGTCAACATAATCACCCTTTACATATTTGACAAGAATATTCTTAAATGCGAGCTGTTCTCCTGTTTCCTTGTCGATATGTTCAGCTCCGAACTGATATCTGTAATACAGACCATCCTTCTCATTATATTCAAACCAAGGTTTATTGTATGGATAACCCGGAACAAACTTGTTACATTTCTGTGCAATCGGATCCTTTGACAAATCAATCTCGTTATTGTCATCAGTTGTAAACTGAAGTGGTGAGCGGTATCCGTCAGGATATGTTGTAGGATACCCCTTGGCAGCAACGCTGTCCATAATTCCCGACCATGAAGTATATGCATTATGCGGTGCTACACGGTCGGTACTTCTGTAAAATCCACAGTATACCATTCCGTCAAGAGAATGCATCTGAGGCATTTTCAGATATTCTTCAGCAAGGTCTGAATATCCAAAATGTACATATGTTGCCTCAAATTCCTTTGCAAGGAAAAGATAATACAGTCTGCAGCTTCTTACAGGCCCAATTTTTACAAGATCAGGTTTGTTCTCAAAAAATGCACACAGTCTTGTGATTCCGCCTTCGACAAGTGACTCAAACACAATATCTGCATAGCTGATTGAAGACTGCGGTATAGCATCTTTTATATTGCTGTACATTACACATACAGGAGAATTGTTGGCTGTATCGGCAGGAACCCACTTGCCTGTCAGCTTACTCCTTGCTTCATTGTCGTGTGATACATTAGCATTAGTCGCATCCTTTGATGGAGCATCCTGTGATGTCTGCTGCTCTTTTACCACAGGCTGATTCTGTGCTGTGTTCTCATCATTTTTCTTTCCGCAGCCGGTAAAGCAGCCTGCCGTCATTATCAGTGCAAGTGACAGTGCCGCAGCTCTTTTTAAAAGTTTAATATTTCTCATTTAAGTTAAATCCCTCCTCAATTTTATTAAAAAGCATTTTAACATATATAATATAAAACATCCCTATCTCGGTATGTCTATATTCAACAATATCTGATTCTGCTTGTCCTCCATGACCTTTGCCTCATCAGGCTCCATATGGTCATAGCCAAACAGATGCAGCATGCTGTGTGCCACAAGAAATGCGAGTTCTCTTTTGACGCTGTGTCCGTATTTATCCGCCTGCTCCATCACCTTTTCAACCGAAATGATTATATCTCCGAGAATAAGTTCTCCGGTATCGGGCTCAAAATAATCCTCAACATCAGCCGCATCAATAATATCAAAGCCGGCAGGAGTATCATATTCAATCATAGGAAATGACAATACATCCGTTGGCTCATCCACATCCCTGTATTCACGGTTTATCTCGTGAATTGAAACATTGTCGGTAAGAATTACATTAACCTCAACTTCATAGGGACACTTTTCAAAATTTACAGCCTCTTCAATAACTCTTCTGATAATCTCTTCTTCCGGTATCTCCGGGGTGATTTTTATATCTGTTTCATTGTCAATATTAATTGTCATATATGGTCTCCGTTCTGAATGTTAAATACCTGTGCATGCTATCTTTCAGTTTTCCTTTTCCTGTTATAGCGCGCACCCTCTTCTATTTTCTTTTTGCGACGTTCTTCTTTTTCTTCATATTCCTCGTATGCTTTGACAATCTTTTGTACAAGCGGATGTCTTACCACATCCTTATTGTTCAAATGTACAAAACCTATGTCTTCAACTCCTGAGAGGACTTTAAGTGCTACATCAAGTCCTGACGTAGTATCTTTTGGAAGATCCTTCTGTGTCTGGTCACCTGTTATTATTACCTTTGAGCCAAAACCAATTCTTGTCAGAAACATTTTCATCTGCGCCGGAGTTGTATTCTGTGCTTCGTCAAGTATAATGTATGCATTATCAAGTGTTCGTCCGCGCATATATGCAAGCGGTGCAACCTCGATAAGCCCCTTTTCCATATTGGCATTAAATGATTCCGGCCCCATAATCTGAAAAAGCGCGTCATACAGCGGCCTCAGATACGGGTCAACCTTGCTCTGCAAATCTCCCGGAAGAAACCCAAGCTTTTCGCCTGCTTCGATAGCCGGTCTTGTAAGGATTATTCGTCCTACCTCATTATTCTTAAAAGCATTGATTGCCATTGCCATTGCAAGATAAGTCTTACCAGTACCTGCCGGACCGATTCCGAAGACAATCATTTTGTTCTTAATCTCATCAACATAATGCTTCTGACCTAATGTCTTAGGTTTAATCGGCTTTCCTGCAATTGTGCGGCAGACAATATCATTGTCCAGTTCAAGCATTGCTCCCTGATTTTGTTCAAGTGCCAATGCCAGCGCATAATCCACATTCTGTTCAGTAACCACACCATTGTTTTTAGACAGTTCAATAAGTGTGTTAATGACACCCTCTGCCATCAACACAGCTTTATCCTGGCCTATTATCTTAACTTCCGACTCTCTCGCCACTATGCTGACCTTCAGGGTCTTCTCTATCTTCTTTGCGTACTCATCAAATCTGCCAAAAACATTGACACTATGCATTGCTGGTATGTTGATTGATTGTTCTAACATTACAGGCTTTCCGCTCCTTAAATGGCATTACTATCCTGATATCTCCGCTCATATTTGCATTGACATCCGTTATGTCTATTTTAACACTATCTTCTATGATTTGAATACCCTCTTTTTGTAATTTTTTCAGAAAAATATCATAATTATCAGTCAATATCTGCGTTATTTCTTCCTCCGTATGGAAACCTTCCTCTGTATAATACTCAAATCCCGTTTTTATGCCGATGCAGACAGGCAGATAAAAATCTTCCGTCAATTTTAAATCATTGGTTTCGGTGACATAGTCTGCCTTCTCAAATTTATGAAAATTCACCCCCAGACTAAGCTGCCGTCCCATAATTGAAAATATGCGTTCTTCAGTTTTTCTGCCTGTATATATTTTATACATATAATTTCTCTGCACAGTATCTTCGTACTGCATTGATGTTTTTACCATAATGTCGGCATCTGCATATACATACCTGTTACTTACCGGCTCTTTTGCATCGTTATATAAAATGATTTCACCGCTGACAAGCACATCTCCTGTCTTAACAGTGTCACCGGGCTTTACAAGCGGTGTTCCGCATCTTGTTATTATGCTTTCGACAACCCCGTCCGAGGACGCTATTATATCTGACGGTGTCTGCATTGTCTCGGTTATCTTGTCACCGTCATTTTCCTTCACATGCACAAGGAGTCTTGTTCCGCTCTTTTCAACAGAAACCCATGTAATTTCTTCAAAATCCTTTCTGATTTTCTGTTCAAGCTTATCGCAGCCGATATCCTTCATTTTGCATCCGGTATATATTCCGTTTTCCTGAAGATAAGAAATAATCACATTATCTGTATAATACAGGTTCCCGTCAATCGTAATATTCCATACAAATAATGACATTATGTGCAGAAATGTAAATGCCAGCAGCATTCCTATAACAAAGGAATAGTGCTTTCTGTATCTGAAAACAAAAAAAGGAAGCCCGTTTTTTCTGCAGATAACAAGCTTCATTCCACATTTTTTTAGTATATCCTTAATATTAAGGAAGTCCTTTGCAAGCATACAGAAATAGTATCTGCCATCATTTTGCGCTATATCCCAGATGACTATATTTCTTGCCCGGCAGAGATTAAAAAACCTTTCAGGTGCAATATTGTCCGTGGAAACAAGCACAAAACCTCTTAACATTCTGAAAATATGAATCATTTTGCTTCCTTTCACACTGTTACATTTTCTATCAGCCCCTTTATGTGTATTTCTTCTTCGTTATAGTATGTAATTACAAGATTCTTTCCATTGACTTCCACATTCCCTTTTTTGGCCTTAAGTTTTACAAATGTGTCACTGTATTCAATAATTGCCTTAAAATTTTCAATATGTACTTCATACCTGCCAATCATCGTTATAATGGGCATGCCAAGTACCGCGTCCTTGGAAAGATGCAAAGAATCTTTAATCCCCACAAACACACCCACCTTTAATTTTTATATGTAAATATATGCATCGGTTGAAGCAAATATTATAAAAAAATAATCCGAAAGTCAACCGACCTTCGGATTATTATTAGTTAGATTAATTATACTTGCGCTTTCTTGCTGCCTCAGACTTTTTCTTACGTCTTACGCTTGGCTTCTCGTAATGCTCTCTCTTACGGATTTCCTGCTGAATGCCTGCTTTTGCACAGTTTCTCTTAAATCTGCGTAATGCGCTATCTAAAGTCTCGTTCTCTTTAACGATTACGTTTGACATTGGCTCGCCCTAACCACCCTTCTGCTGCTGAATTGTGCACAACAATACCAAGGGTACTAATTAATTGCACAATGAATAGTATAACATATATTTTCCATTCGTCAAGGAAAATATTCATTTTTTCGTTTAAAATTTGAAAATCCTATCTGTTTGCCAGTTCCTTTACGATATCTTCCCATGTGAGTCCCTTGAGTGACATAAGAACCATTACATGATAAAGGAAGTCTGCTATTTCATATTTTGACTCTTCAGGGTCAGGATTTTTGGCTGCAATTACAATCTCGGTAGCTTCCTCTCCGACCTTCTTCAATATCTTGTCGATTCCCTTGTCAAACAGGTAATTGGTGTAGGAGCCTTCTTTTGGATTTACCTTTCTGTCCTCAATAACAGCCATTACATCATTAAATACCTTTAACGGATTTACCTGTGTATACTCTGATGATACAAGATTTCTGTAAAAGCAGCTTCTGTTGCCTGTATGGCACGCTGCACCAACCTGCTTAACCTTTGCAAGCAGCGTATCATTATCACAGTCAATATCTATTGAGCGCACATACTGAAAATGTCCGGAAGTCTCGCCCTTAAGCCAGAGCTCCTGCCTGCTTCTGCTGTAATATGTCATCTTTCCCGTCGCAAGTGTTGCATTATATGACTCCTCATTCATATAAGCTACCATAAGTACCTCATCAGTCTTATAGTCCTGGACAACAACAGGAATAAGTCCCTGCTCATTTAACTTAAATTGAGAAAACGGAATTGAGCTCTCAAATGTATTCATTGAAATTCCTGCATCCTTAAGTGCCTGCTTAGCCTCCATGAAAGAAAAATCAACACTGCTTATCATAGGTCCTGAGACACCGGCTACAGCAGCCTGGGATAATTCGGTAATTATGTCTGTGCCATCGTGTGATGATACTAATTCAATTATTGCAGGAATGCATGCATTTTTTGCTGTTTTGGCAACATTTTTGTCGAAGTCTGACGCAAAAATGCAAGACAATTCATTATCCTGTGCCATTCTGACAGCTTCCTGATCTGCACCTGTATACCAGAGTCCAAGCTTATCCTTGCCGAATCTGTCTGCAACCTCTTTCATCATGACAAGATTGCTTTCTTTTGAATCCTCCAGAAAAACTTTTGAAACTCCCGCATATAAATACTTTTTTACATCCTCAACACGCTTCACATTACCGCCTGCATACATCGGAATGTCAATCTTCTTGGAAATCCGACGCAGTATGCCGATTGCCTTGTCGTGGGAAGCATCATCATAAGACAAATCAACTATTATAAGCTCATCAGCACCATTTTCACTGAATTTTTCAGCAATCTCAACCGGAGTATATTTGGAATCTACCGGAATGCGGCATTCACGCGACGTATATGCCTTTTCATCCTTCAGATACATAATTGGAATAAGTTTCTTAAATGACATTTTCTGATACCTCTTACCTGCTTTAATTTTCAAATGCTTTGACAGCATCCTTTAATATTACTTTTTTCTCGTAGATTGCTTTTCCTATAATGGCACCATGTATACCGGCCTCGTTAATTCTTTGCAAATCTTCCATACATGATACTCCGCCGGAGGCAATTATGTCAATTCCTGTCTTGTCTGACAACAGTTTTGTCTGCTCAATATTCGGTCCCAGAAGCATTCCGTCCTTGGAAATATCTGTATAAACAATGGTCTTTACGCCCATATCTTTCATTGCAAGTGCCATTGAAAGCGCAGTCTGGTCACTCAGCTTTTCCCAGCCTTCAATTGCAACATATCCGTCCTTTGCATCAACTCCGACAACAATATGCTCTGCGCCGAATTTTTCAATTGCCTCGCGGATAAAATCAGGATTTTCAACTGCCTTTGTTCCGATGATAGCCCTGTATACGCCAAGCTCAAGCACCTCTCCTATATTATCGAGAGTCCTTATTCCGCCACCGAGCTCAATCGGAATGTTTACACATGAGGCAATTTTCTTTATAACTTCAGCATTAACTGAACGGCCTCTGAGTGCTCCGTCCAGATCAACAACATGAATAAATCCGGCACCGTCCTTTTCAAACTGACAGGCGATTTCCCACGGCTTGTCAGAATATACATTAACATCATTAAACAGCCCTTGCTTAAGGCGTACACATTTACCGTCTTTAATGTCTATTGCAGGATACAGTCTCATATTTTCCTCACTTTTTATATCGTATTTATTAGTAATTTAAAGGCTTCCCTTTGTAGATAAAACAGTCTTGATTCGGGTGTCTTTCGTTACAGCCTCATCTAACGCTTTGGCAAATGCTTTAAACATGCCTTCAATTATATGATGGTCGTTGTCGCCTGACATCTGCTTGATGTGGAGGTTCATACCTGCCGAATAAGAAACTGCATAGAAAAATTCCTTAACCATCTGTGTGTCAAAATATCCGACAGAATCGGATGAAAACTGTCCGTCAAATACAAGGTACGGACGTCCTGACAAATCTATTGCACACAAAATCAGAGCCTCATCCATCGGAAGAATAATATCTCCGTAACGGCGGATTGATTTCTTGTCTCCGACCGCTGCTTTTATTGCCTCGCCAAGCACAATTCCTGTATCTTCAATTGTATGATGGCAGTCAACATACAAATCTCCTTTTACGGAAAGCTGCAGGTCAAAGAGCCCATGCTTTGCAAAACTTTTAAGCATATGGTCAAAAAATCCTATTCCTGTATCAACATCAGCTTCTCCTCTGCCATCAATATTTAATGTGCATCTGATATCAGTTTCACTTGTCTTTCGCTCTATTGTCGACGTTCTCGCAACAACTGCCATTATGACACCTCCAAATTACGATTATTCAAATCTTACATGTATTGAATTTGCATGTGCAGTAAGCTGTTCTGCATTTGCAAATGTTTCAATATCTTCATGTATTGGCTCAAGTGCTTCTCTTGAATACATAATAATGCTTGATTTCTTGATAAAGTCATCCACGCTGAGTGGTGAGAAAAACTTTGCTGTTCCGTTGGTAGGCAACACGTGGTTCGGTCCGGCAAAATAATCACCGAGAGGCTCAGAGCTGTATTCACCGAGGAAAATAGCACCCGCATTTTTAATCTTTGTCATTGTGTTAAACGGATCCTTTGTTACTATTTCAAGATGCTCTGATGCAATGTCATTGGCAACTGAAATAACTTCATCCATATCATTTGCAATCAGTATATATCCGTAATCCTCAAGCGATTTTTTAATAATCTCACTGCGTGAAAGCTTTTTGAGGAAACCTTCAATCTCGTCAGAAACCTTTGCGGCAAGCACCTCGCTTGTTGTCACAAGGATTGATGAAGCCATCTGGTCATGTTCTGCCTGTGAGAGCAGATCTGCTGCAACATAGCGTGGATTTGCAGTTTCATCAGCAATAACCATAATTTCGCTAGGGCCTGCCACAGAGTCGATGCTTACATGTCCGTATACGGCTTTTTTTGCAAGTGCAACATAAATGTTGCCAGGTCCGACAATCTTGTCCACCTTCGGAATTGACTCTGTTCCGAATGCCATTGCAGCCACAGCCTGTGCGCCGCCAACCTTATAAATAACATCAACTCCTGCCTCATTGGCTGCAACAAGCGTTGCAGGATAAACCTTTCCGTCTTTTCCCGGAGGTGTTGTCATAATAATCTGTTCAACCCCTGCAACCTTTGCCGGAACAATGTTCATAAGAACAGATGAAGGATAAACAGCCTTTCCGCCGGGAACATATACGCCTACTTTTGAAAGAGCCGTTACCTTCTGACCGAGCATAGTGCCGTCCGGCTTGCTGTCAAACCAGCTGTACTGCTTCTGCTTCTGATGATAGTCACGTATATTTACAAGTGCCTTGCGGATGACATCAATAAGCTTTTCATCCACCAGTGTATATGCTTCTTCAATTTCTTCCCTTGTAACAACAATATTGTCTGCATTGATATCTGCACCGTCAAAGCGCTTTGTATAGTCAAATACTGCTGCATCCTTATTGTTCTTTACATTGTCAAGAATCTCATTGACAGCCGCCTCATACTCTCCATAGCTGTTAGGACTTCTTTTGAGCAGATTTTCCAGAATATTATTTCTGCTCTCCTCTGTTAATTTAATAGTACGCATTTTTGCCTCCGTTTCATATATCAGACATTACGCCTGCTTTTCGTCAATATATTTTTTAAGCCTTGTAATAATATCAGTAATCCTTTCATTCTGCATCTTCATGCTGACTTCATTGACAACCATTCTTGCAGAAAGCGGACATACTTCTTCAAGCACCGCAAGACCATTTTCACGAAGTGTCGCACCTGTTTCAACAATATCCACAATAACTTCGGATAATCCTACAATCGGTGCGAGCTCTATTGAACCGTTGAGCTTTATAATCTCAACAGTCTGGTGTTTTTTATTATAGAAATAGTCCTTTGCAATATTAGGATATTTTGTTGCAACCCTTATAAGCTCATGATGCAACAGAAGCTCTTTTGCCGACTGTGGACCACATACACACATTTTACAGTTGCCTGTCTTTAAATCAAGCACCTCATATAACTTTCTGCCCTCTTCAAGAATTGTATCTTTTCCGACAATTCCGATATCGGCTGCACCATACTCAACATATGTAGGCACGTCTGTTGCCTTTGCGAGAAAGAACCTGAGCTTCAGCTCCTCATTCGTAAAAATGAGCTTTCTTGAGCTTTCATCTTTCATCTCTTCACATGTAATGCCGATTTCCTCAAATATCTGCAATGTCTTCTTTGCAAGTCTGCCCTTTGCCAAAGCAAAAGTTATATATCTGTCATTTTTCATACTAATCCTCATTTCTATAAGATTTCTATAAGATTAAATCGCCATTTCCGAAAATGTAATCAAAAATTCATTGCCAGCACGCTCTTCAATGAAGAGGTCGTAACATTTTCTGATTTAACATCCATAATCTTTACGTTATCGGCATCCATAATCTGAATGATATGACTTACATTTGATGATTTTGCAAATGCTGTACACTCAGAATCTTCGATTGTTTTGCCGCAGAGCATATTAACATTGGTTCCCGTCTTTCTTATATCCTGTGCAAGACTGTTTGCCGTTTTCCAGTCTGAGGACTGATACATGACAATTATACCATTTGAATCAAGAGGTATCTCTATTTTCTGACGTTCAAGTGCTGCCATAAGCTGGTCTACCGTAAGTGAGAAACCGATTGATGCCTTGTCATTTCCAAACTGTCCGATAAGCTTATCGTAACGTCCGCCCTTTACTACCGCATCACCTGTTCCGTATGTATATCCGTTAAAAATAACGCCTGTATAATACTTATGTCTGCTCAGCATTCCCAAATCAAATGTAATATATTTTTCGTATCCGTAATCAGAAAGCAGCCCGTACAGTTCTTCAAGATATGCAACGGCATTGAGCGCCTCTTCATTATGTGTCATTGCACGTGCCTTATCAAGGACTTCTACAGAGCCAAACATCTGAGGAAGCACAAGAAGCGTGTCAGTCAGCTTATCATCGAGATTCTGTGATTTAAGAAGTTCCTCAACACCATAGAAATTTTTATTCAGTATAAGGTCTGTAAGCTCGCCCTCTACATCATCATCCATTCCGGCTTCCTTTAAAAGTCCGCGGAAAAACTGAACCTGTCCGATTTCTACCTGAAATTCCTTAAGACCCGAGTTAAGAAGTCCGTCAATCACCATTGCGATTATCTCTGCGTCGGCATATATTGATGAATCACCAATCAGCTCTGCACCAATCTGTGTGGTCTCCTTTAATCTTCCCTGATAGTTATGGTTGTTGATAAATGTATTTCCCACATAGCAGAGCTTGAGAGTCATATCACTCTCTCCGTAATACTTTGCTGCAGTTCTTGCAATCGATGGCGTCATATCAGGACGAAGCACCATTGTATTGCCGTCTCTGTCAAAAAACTTAAACATTTCGTTGGAAGCAACACTGCCGCGCTCCTTATTAAATACATCGAAAAATTCAAATGTAGGCGTTGATATATCGCTGTATCCATATAGCTTAAGCACATCATGTATTCTGTTCTGCAATACAAGCTTTCTTGCACACTCTCCATTATAAATATCACGCACACCCTCAGGTGTATGCAGTAATCTTTCTTTTAACATACTAATCTCCATTCCTGTTTCCTGTATTATAATTCGCCATGAAGCAGTTCTTTATAAATGATAAAACGGTTTTTACCCTTTGCGTTGGCAATATCAAGAGCCTTGTGAGCTTTCATTACCATCTTGTCATAGTCCTTGCCGTTAAACGGATATCTTGAGACGCCTATTGAAAATGTGAGATTAAAGCCATAATTCATCATGCGGTATTTCCATACAATCATCGTCCTCAGCGATTCGATGAATGCTCTGGTATTAATCTCAACATTAACATCCTTTACTGCCATATATATAACATTGTTGTCGCCGACTCCTACGGTTCCTCTGAATTTAACCTTTTCACGGCACATACTAAGCACATGGTTAAATATATCATCAACAGTCTTTTTGTCATATTCCTGCTCAATCCTATCGATATTATCTATCTGGAGAAGAAGCAGCATAATCTCGCCTGAAGGATTAAATCTTATATTATTCTTTACATATGTAAGGACATCCTCGCTCGTAAAATCCGGATATTCTTTGTAATATGATACAAGGTTCTTGGAAAATCCTTCTCCGTCATCTACTCTTTTTATTGTACCTACTATCTTCAGTTTCTTGTCACCTTCATAGTAAGTGCTTGCCTTAAATTCCAGTAATCCGCCATCAATAGACTGATTCGGTGTTGAATTAATATGAATCCTGTGCATAATCCTCGGAGCACCGTCATGAAAGTCTTTACACAATGCTTCAAATTCTTCCAAATCTTCATCAGGAATAATTCTGTTCTTTTTACATTCTTCTTTAATTTCAACGGACGGACGTTCATCAATAATAGTCATGATATCGTCAACAAAGCGAAATACCGTCACCATTTTTTCGCGGCAGTCCAACGCAAATACCAGTTCTCCCTCCAAAGCCAGCAAATGGTTGTATTCATTAATCATCTGCTGAAGCTTTCGGTTCTGATGCTGCATTGCCTGAATATCGCTCATTTTGAGTTCAAGATACTCATATGTATTATTATCTGTATTGTCTGCGTCCTGATTATGAAGTTCTCCTCTTCTGACATCCATAAGTATCCAGCGGTATGAATTATCCACCCTGCGCATGCGGACTACCATTGACTTTACCGCATTAGTTTTCAAAGAGTTTGCAACTTCAATAAAGTCATCAAGATCCACCTGATGTATAACATCCGTAAGTGTATAATATCTTGCAATGCCTACAAAACGATAATAATTTTCGTTGGCCGATACAACTTCAAAATTGTTGTTTACGATTGCCCATCCGTCAATCAATTCATATTTTTCAATAAAGTTACTATTCATTGATTCCGTCCCTCATATCTAAATCTTTCTGAAGCATTTCAATATAATGAACCATTATACCATTATGTGAACGAATTTTAAACTGTTTATTTATTTCTTCGTAGGTAAAACTTTTTCTGCCCCCTGTTTTGGCACGATTCCAGAACTTAATTATATCACAGTAGGGAATATAAAAAATCTCATTATGACCGACAAAATCAGCAATAATGAAGGATATTCCGCCCTGTCTTTCAAAATCAGTCATAAATTCCACCTGATGCTCATGTATATTCTGCAGTGGAAATGTATCCGACGCGCACTCCTTTGCATCAAAGCATACAGGTATTCCCTGTACCACACCGATATAGTCAACAGTACTCTTCTGATTAAAATATGCCAGCGATATCTGGCCTGAATCCCTGCTCATCTTAACCGGAGTTATCGGAGTGGGAACCTTCTGGATAAGTGCAAGCCCGGATGTCCTGTATTTATCATTGCTGTGATTAATCAGTTCTTCTAGTGTAGAGCCTCTAAGGCCTCTTGAATTCCAAGTTCCCATATATTTTCACCTTCAAGTATACGTTTAAATTCAGTAGGAATGTCCGTATGCAGGTTAAGTTCACGTTCAGGATAATCAAGCTCATAAGCATGCAAAAGCTGTCTGTTTACATTATACTTTGATGCCGCGAGACGATTTACTGCCGCATCACCATATTTAGGGTCCCCTACTATAGGATGTCCTGTTGCTGCAAGATGCGCACGTATCTGATGAGTCCTTCCGGTAATAAGATTAACCTTTAAAAATGTAAATGCCTTTGAAGCTGCAACCGGCATATACTCGGTAATTATCTGACGCACATCCTCTTCCTTAATTTCCAAAGCCAGCGCTTCTTCTTTTGTTGCAAATATTTTTACCTGATTATTACTCTCATCCTTGGAAAGAAATCCCTGCATACGCTGTCTTTCCTTAATAACACCTTTAACGACGCATATGTAATACTTGTGTATCGTCCTATCCTTAAATGCCTCAGACATTCTCTGAAGACCACCGATTGTTTTCCCTGCAACCACAAGTCCGCTGGTGTTGCGGTCAAGTCTGTTGCATATTCCCGGCTTAAATGTTATTAAATCATTCTCCGTAAGTTCACCTGAATCCGTCAGGTAATCAGTAATATATTCGATCAGTGAAACATCCTTGGGCTTTGCCTTCTGCGAAAGCATTCCTGCTGGTTTATCCACTACAAGTATGTCGCCGTCTTCATATATAACATTAAGTTTTACGCTTCTTGCCTGTGTGCTTCTGGCGGCATTCTTTGTGAATTTTTCAAGTGTCTCATCCGAAAAGAAAATTTTAACACGGTCATTTTTTGCAAGCTTCTCGCTGCCGGTACATTTATGGTCGTTTAATGTTATATTCTTTTTCCTGAGCATTTTGTAGATGAAATTTTTCTCTGCGTTGCACAGATACCTTTCAAGATACCTGTCAAGCCTTATTCCTTCTTCTCTTGCCGAAATCACTAACTCTTTCATAATTTCCCTTCATTAAAAGAATATTTTAGAGGCACATACACCTTGCCGATTCCCATATCCACTGCATGCGCTCTTTATTTTCTTCAGAAACACCTTCCTCACGGCTACCGGACATCAGCTTTACCTTTTTTATAAACTGCTTTTCATCTTTAAGAAGTATGACATTTATTGATAATCTTGCCTCTTTAACGTATGCCGCAAGAGTCTCTTCAAACTTTTTGGCATCAGCCTTTGAATCCGGCGTATATGCACATATTGAGTGGTCGGTTATAACCATAGCCGGAACATATGTAACTTTCTCTTTGGACGTAAAAATGCATTCATACTTATGCAGAAACTTATTATCAGCCTTTTCCAGTGCATTGTAAAGCTCATCCGTAACATTTTTATGCGGTATGAACATTATTAAGCCGACAGCAAATTTAGCTGACGGCAGTACAAGCAGTATCGCCATTACCGTAAACAGATTATTTCTTGTCCTGAATATGATAAGCCCCGCAATAAAAATGGCCGCAACAACCGCAAAGCATACTGCAGTTATTATACCAAGCTTTTTTTTGCGGTGTGCTATATATCCGCGGTTACCTTTTTCCTGCTTTTTCAAAGTTTTTTCCTCTTTTCGCATTTTTTCTGTTATTGCCGATTACTCTCGGCGGGATAAGACATTTCTTGTCAAAGCCAATCAGGTCAGCTCGTCCGTTTGAAAGAAGTGCTTCCTTTACAAGTTTGTAATTTTCAGGATTTTTATATTGTATCAGAGCGCGCTGCATTGCTTTCTCATGTGCACTTACCGGTGTATATACCTTCTCCATTGTCCGTGGGTCATATCCTGTATAATACATACAGGTAGACAAGGTTGACGGCGTAGGATAAAAATCCTGCACCTGCTCAGGGATATACCCCATATCACGTACATATTCAGCAAGTTCAATTGCTTCTTTCATGGTAGAGCCCGGATGGGATGACATAAGATACGGCACTACAAACTGCTGCTTGCCCGTAATTTTGTTAATACGTGCATATCTTTTTAAAAATGCTGTATAAACACTGTTAGACGGCTTGCCCATCCTTTTAAGCACATTATCACTTATATGTTCGGGCGCCACTCTCAGCTGCCCGCTTATGTGATCCCTGCACAGTTCACGTAAAAATGTATCATCCCTGTCAGCCATTACGTAATCAAAACGTATTCCCGAGCGGACAAATACTTTTTTTACTTTAGGCAGTTTTTTCAGTTTGCGAAGCAGTTCAACATAGTCCTTGTGGTCAGCTTTTAAATTCCGGCACGGCTCAGGAAACAGACACTGCTTTGAAGGGCATGTACCATATTTTTGCTGCTTGTCGCAGGATGCATGCCGAAAGTTGGCTGTCGGCCCTCCGACGTCATGTATATATCCCTTAAAATCCTTGTCCTGTGTCATAATCACAGCTTCATTTACTATACTTTCATGGCTCCTTGCCTGCACTATCCTTCCCTGATGAAATGTAAGGGCGCAGAAGCTGCAGCCTCCAAAACAGCCGCGATTGCTCGTAAGGCTGAACTTTATCTCTGAAAGTGCCGGTATTCCTCCAAGCTTTTCATATGACGGATGGTAAGCCCTCATATAGTCGAGTGAGTAGACATCATCCATCTGCTGCTGAGTAAGCGGAAATGCAGGCGGATTCTGCACAACATACATTTTATTCTTAACCTTTTCTACAAGTATCTTAGCCGCATAAGGGTCTGTATTAAGATACTGTGTGTAAAAGCTTTTTGCATATGCTTTTTTGTCGGTGCTTACTTCATCGAAGCCCGGAAGTTCAATGTATTCCTCGGTAATATTGTCCAAGGTGTCCGTTCTGTACACGGTTCCCCTTACAAATGTTATATCCCTTGCGGCAATCCCGGCTGCAAGAGCATCTGCAATTTCAACAACGGAGTGTTCGCCCATTCCGTATGACAGAATATCAGCTCCGGAATCGATAAGAACCGAACGCTTAACCTTGTCCGACCAGTAGTCATAATGCGAAAGCCGTCTTAAGCTTGCTTCAATCCCTCCGATTACAATCGGAACGTGCTTATAAGTCTGCCTTATCAGATTACAGTACACTACTGTTGCATAATCGGGGCGGAGTCCCATTCTTCCGCCCGGAGAATACGCGTCAGTATGCCGTCTTTTCTTTGAGACAGTATAATGATTTACCATTGAATCCATATTGCCGGCGCTTACAAGAAAGCCAAGTCTTGGCCTGCCGAGCTTTGTAATACTTTCTTTGTCCTTCCAGTCAGGCTGTGCAATAATTCCGACTTTATAGCCGCAAGACTCCAAAAACCTGCTGATTATTGCCGGTCCGAATGAAGAATGGTCTACATATGCATCACCGATTACATATACAAAATCACATTCTTCCCATCCTCTTTTTTTCATGTCATCTTTAGTGACAGGCAGAAAATCATGTATCATTATTTTGTTTCCTTAATTTTAAATCAGTTCTTCAAATGAGCTGATGTAGTAATCAGCCATCTTCCTTTTTTCATCATCATATGCCTTTGAAAAATCATCATATACGGCGCAGGTCTTCATTCCGGCAGAAATTCCCGCCTGAAGCCCCATTACAACGTCTTCAAATATAAGACAGTTCTGCGGAAAAACACTCATATTCTCGGCAGCCGTCAGATAAATCTCAGGGTCAGGCTTCCCGTGATTAATATCACATCCGGTAACAACCGCATCAAACAAGCCGCTGATTCCAAGAGCTTCAAGGCATGCATGCGATAGATTTTTTGAATTACTTGTTGCAATACCGAGTTTGATTTTTCTTCTCTTCAATTCTTCAAGAAACTCTCTTGCATGAGGTTTCAGCTGTATTTCATTGACATACTTGTCATATGCGGCTTTATGCCATATATCTTCGATTTCCTCGACAGTCTCGTGAAGGTCGAATTTTTCTTTGAAATATACTGCAGTTTCATGGAAACTCATTCCTTCAATTTCGCGTTCCATCCCTGCATGCGGCACAATATTCCGCTCTCCCATAAATTCTATGTCTATCTGTTTCCATACGTCCATACTGTCAAGCAGTGTTCCGTCCATGTCAAATATAACGCCCTTCACATTCTTAAGCATAGTATTAATGTCAGGACGCTCATACTCTGTTTCTGATATTTTCTTTTCTGACATTTTATTTTTTAATATTTCCTTCTCTGATATTTTTAAAACTATATTCTTTAACGCTGAAATTTCGCTTTTGGTAAGTGCCCTGAATTCTCCGGGTTTCAAATCGTTGTCAAGATGAAGTGACCCCATTGATATTCTTTTAAGATATGTCACCCTGCATCCGACAGCTGCAAACATCCGCTTTACCTGATGGAATTTCCCCTCATGCAGAGTTATTGTTGCCTCGGACTGTTCTCCTGACGCAATCACCTTAAGAACGGCAGGAAGCGTGTGATATATTTCTTCAGGAAAATCACTTACCCTTGTATCGTCACACTTGCAGATATTAATATCAAGTCCTTCTGCAAAGCTTTTTACAATATTTTCCGTAATTCTTCCGTCCGTCTTAACATAATATGTTTTGTCAACATGCTTTTTAGGTGATAAAAGCTCATGCGAAAGTTCCCCGTCATTTGTTATAAGCATCAGACCTTCCGTATCTTTATCAAGACGTCCCACCGGGAATAAATCCCTGCGTTTACAATTTGTAATAAGGTCAACAACAGTTACGGCTTTTGGGTCGTTGGCTGCCGATAAAACTCCGGCCGGTTTGTTGAGCATAAAATATTCAAATTCCGCGTATTCAATAATCTCATTATTAAGTTTTATTTCATCTTCGGCAGGATTTACCTTCATGTCAGGTTTTAATGCAGTTGCACCGTTGACCTTAACATTCTTTCTGCGAATCATTTCCTTGACCTCGCTTCGCGTTCCCGCCTTCATGTCTGCAAGATATTTATCCAATCTGATTTCTGACATTATTACCTCGTTTACTGATACATTTACCGGCACATTTACTGTTCTGCCTCTACATCATTCTCCAGCCTGCAAGATATTTATTTTTGAGTGTTCCGTTACTTAATTTGCCCCAGCCGAGCGGATATCCGTCAACGCAGACAAGCTGCCATCCGCTTTCTCTTGTCATGCCATGCAAATCCGCATCCACCTGAAGTGTTTCACCCTTAAGATAACGTATTACATTATCATCATCCGCGGTAAAATTGACCGAAGAGTCATATTGCTCACGTTTTAATACCATTGCAAGTGCCTGACTTGGTTCAAATCTGTTTTTCTTGAGTTCACCAAGCAAAAGCCCTGTTCTCATAACGCGAAGACCGTTTGTATTTCCTGCCTCCTTTGGCACAACAAATACTCTCTCATCCCTTATCTGTATATCTGACGTATCAACAGGATATTCCAGCTGTGCAAGAAACTCAAGAAGTTCCTTTGGAAGCTTTACATCCGGTGTCCCCGGCTTTATTCCGAAATTAGCCTCCCTGTCGCCCTTTTTTTGTATAAGTGCCACAAAATGGCCTTCGCCCTGCATCTTATGCGGCCATATCCGCACAGCTTTTGAAAGCTGCAAATCTTTATCTTCCTGTGTATCCTCAAAGCCATGTCCAAAGCCTTCATATGGCTTAACATCAATCAGTTCCATGTCCGGACGATTTTTCAGAAGATATTTAATACTTTCCTCATCCTCCAGCTTTGAAAATGTACATGTCGAGTACTGTATTATTCCTCCCGGCTTAAGCATGTCTGCCCCTGCAAGCAATACCCCTTTTTGTATCTCATGATAGAATTCCGGACCGTTTTTCTCCCAGCTTTTAATAAGCTTATTATCTTTTCTGAACATTCCTTCGCCGGAGCACGGTGCATCAATCATAATTTTGTCAAAATATTCACGATAGTAATTAACAAGTTTCTTCGGGTCTTCACTTACAACAAGCACATTAGGTATTCCAAATACTTCAATATTCTTAAGCAGCGCCTTTGCCCTTGAATTACTGATATCATTAGTGACAAGGAGACCTGTGTGGTTTAATCTTGCCCCCAGCTCTGTAGATTTACCTCCGGGTGCGGCGCACATATCAAGCACAAGGTCTCCCTCCTCTATGGGAAGCACATTGGCAGGTGTCATCGCACTCGGTTCCTGTATATAATACAGCCCCGCAAAATAATACGGATGTTTTGCCGGCTTATCATCCTCGCTGTAGTAGAAGCCGTTTTCTATCCACGGAATCGGTTTGAGTTTAAATGGAGAAATTTTGAGAAATTCCTCAACAGATATCTTCAGCGTATTAACACGCAGGCCATAAAGCCTGTTCTGGTTAAAGCTTTCAAGATAATCTTCAAATTCTCCTTTCAGCATATCTTTCATTGTATCTAAATATTTCTGTGGTAAATTCATTGTAATCCTCATTTCTACGAACGCTTTTATACGAGTATACCATATCAGTAGCTATACTGCATTATTTTATTTTCATAAAATTTAAGTAAATTATAAGGATTTATGCTTATTTCAACATTATCTTCGTATATGTACATTCCAAAATGTAAATGTACATCAAATTTTCCTTTTGTACCCTCAACTTTGCTGTATCCCGAATCGCCCATCATTCCAAGCAGCGTTCCGGGGAAAACCGTCTGACCGACCTCTATTCCCTGCGCATAAGAGTCAAGATGCGCATAATAATAGTATACACCTTCATCTGACATAATACCGATTCTGTAGCCGCCTTTCTCAAGCCATCCCTTATTCACAACGGTTCCTCCGCTTACAGATAAAACCGGATACTGCCCGCGTACATTGTCAAGTGCCATTATGTCGGTTCCTTCGTGTTTCCTGCTTCCGCCATATGTCCTTTCAAATCCCCATGAATCAACGTACTCCACCCACTTATGATGCACATCTGTCGAAATCGGCACAGGAAAAAATGCTGTTGAAGCATCATTTAACACTGCACTGTACAACTTTGCAAGATGTGCAAATTCTTCGGGATAAAACCGGTACATTTTGCGGATAAACATTCTGACTGTATCCCCGGTTTCTTTTTCTATTGCTTTCAGGCTGCATGAATAGTGATTTTTAAGCATAATTGCCGCAGTAAATTCGCCTATGTCTATTTCCCATTCATCAGACAGATACAGAAGAAGAGAAATGCTTCCGTCCTCAAAATCCATTTTCCTGAAGCTTTCACTTTCCGTTGTTACAAATTCCGCCTTCACATGCGACAGATTATAAATGCAGTTATGCTGCATAATGGCAAGAAGCATTGATAAAATCAGCAGAATAGTAACCATAGCCCTTGTGGTTCTTATTTCCTTAAGTTCATTCATGCAACTATCCCCGGAGATTTTTTACATTAAAATATATTAATAAATTTCTGAATTATTCAAATACATTTTTCATATGAATTAATAAACAGGCATATACCTGAATTATAAATCAAATTGAGGAAATCCGTAATGAATTTCAGGAATAAAGTCTTTAAGTCAGCATTATTGATTGTTTTTATTCTTTTTATGGCTGCGCCTTTTATAACACTTTCAGGTGCGGCAAAAGGCATCCGTCTCTGGTTTAACATTGTCCTTCCAAGCATGCTTCCATGCATAATTCTTTCAGATATGGTGATAAAAACATATGGACAAGAATTCAAAAATCCGTGGTGGTATATAATATTTACCGGACTTTTATGCGGATATCCGATGGGAGCCAAAAGCTGTGCCGACCTTTACGGCAGAACGCCTGAAAATGCATCACGCACGCAGTTTCTTCTCGCAGTATGCAACTATTCGAGTCCTATGTTTATAACAAATTACTGTATTGCACAGACACTTCTGATGAAGGAACGCGTTATTATACTGCTGTTTATTATGTATTTTCCGGTTTTATTATGTCTTATGGCTGAACTTATAAGAAATCGTAAATTCTATTTTGGAAGAATTCTGTCTGATAAAACGTCTTCCTGCAGAACACATTTGACAATAGAAATTATAGATTCATCAATAATGAACGGATTTGAAATAATCACAAAGCTTGGCGGATACATAATGCTCTTTTCAATTTTTTCGGAATTTACACAAAAAGTACCTTTAATAAGCAATATGGCTAAAATGATTCTGTGCGGTGCAGTAGAAATCACTACCGGTGCAGCCTTTACATGCTCATGTGATATCACTGATGCCATGAAAGTTATTCTTGTGACAGGATATATTGCGTTCGGAGGACTTTCCTGCGTGGCACAGACCCAAAGTGTAATCAGCGGCTCATTCTATTCAATAAAAAAATACACCTGCCACAAATTATTACTGGCAGCGCTGACTATGCTGACCGCAATAATTGTGACACGTGTATGCCGGCTCTGATTAAAACTTTACTTCATGTGTAATTCATAAAAATGCTGCTGTTTATTATTCAGCATCTTCTTGTGCAGTCTGCTCATATTCATTCTGGCTGCGCAGCTCATTGCGGTTATTAATCACAACATTAAGTGTATCTTCAAGGTTTGACATAAGACTGTTGTACTGGTTTCTGTTGTTTTCAACCGAATGCTGGATAATAATCTGAAGATTTTCGAGCATCTGGTCGGTATAGTTAACTGCACTGCTACGCATCTCATTAGCTTCCTGTGCTGCCCTGTCAACGATAGCCTGTGCCTGTGCCTGCGCTTCCTGAATAGTCTGGTTTGCCTGCTCGTAAGCCCGCTGCATTATTTCGTGCTCGTTAATAAGTTCTTCGGTATGTACCTGCGCAGCATTGATAATGTTTTCGGCCTGTTCTTTAGCATCAGAAATGATAGCTTCTTTATTCTCGATAAGTTTCTTGTATTTAGTTATCTCCTGAGGCATCTTTCTGCGAAGCTCACCGAGGAGTTCGTCCATCTCGTCCTTATTGACAATAATCTTAGAACCTGAGAATGGATAAGGCTTACAGTTATCGATATATTCCTCTATTTCCATAACTATCTGTTCTATTCTGCTCATTAAATCCTCTCCCTTTCAAAATGATATTTATTTTTCTATGCCATATTTTTCATAAACTTTTGACATGACACTCGGAGCTACAAACTTACTTATGTCTCCTCCGTACATTGCCACCTCCTTAACAATGCTTGAGCTAAGGTATGCATACTTAAGATTGGTAGTAAGGAATATAGTATCCACACTTGGATTGGTAGCATGATTCGTCTGTGCCATCTGCAGCTCGTACTCAAAATCAGTTACGGCACGCAGTCCTCTGATAATAACTCCTATTCCGTTCTTATCCATAAAATCAACCAAAAGCCCGCTAAAGCTTACAACTTCCACATTAGGCAGTTCTTTTGTGACTTCTTTTAACATATTAACACGTTCATCAACAGAAAACAATGGAGATTTCGTATTATTATTCAGCACTCCGACAATAAGATGCTCCACCATTTTAGACGACCTTTCGATTATATCAAGATGTCCAAGTGTAACTGGGTCAAAACTTCCCGGATAAATAGCTTTTTTCAATTTTCCCCTCCATCCATGTTAAGAAACACGTGCTTATTATTTTTATAATTTTTTTCTTTAATAACAGAATATCCAAGCGAAGTAAGATATGAAAAATCTGTTTCAAGCGAAGCTTCAATTATTATCAGCGTATATCTGTCAACAATATTACTTCCCTTTAATGCTGATAACACTTGTTTTTCATAATCATGATTGTATGGCGGATCCATATGAATAACATCAAAAACGCCTTTGCCCGACAGTCTGTTAAGTGCGGTCAGTACATCACACTCCATGACAACCGCACTGTCCTTAAGCTTTGTAAATTCAAGATTGCTCTTGATACACTCTACGGCAGCTTTTGCATTTTCAACAAAAACAGCCTCTTTTGCACCCCTGCTTAACGCCTCAATTCCGATAGCGCCGCTTCCGGCAAAAAGGTCAAGGAAACGTGCTCCCGGCACATCTGCCTGTATAACATTAAATAAGGTTTCTTTTATTCTGTCCTGTGTTGGTCTTGTTTCAAGACCTGCAACAGATTTAAGCGGCATACTGCGCGCCGTTCCGGCAATTACTCTCATTATATTCTCCAATCAATTATTCAAAAAAATTTTTAAGTTCTGCTCTTGAGTTTATTTCAAGTTTTGCAAATACTGATTTCATTGTTGATTTTACTGTACTTTCAGCAATAAAGAGCACTTCGGCAATCTCTTTATTGGACATTCTTTTTGCTGCCAGTTTGGCAACATCAGTTTCCCTTGCGGTAAGACCATAATTAGTCTTCTCCTCATAGCATTTAGAAATTGCCTTAAGTCCTTTGGAATATATTTTGTAAATTTTCTTTACTTCTTTGATGAAATGTGCCTGCTTATCGCTCATAACCATTGATGATACAAGTTCTGAAAGCTGGGCAAAGTTTTCAACAAATGGCATATATATCATATCATCACACGCAAGTTCAATTGCTTCGCCAAGAAGTTTGCACGCTTTTTCCGGCAGGCCTGTCTCATTGTTTGAAACCGCAATATATATATACGTGTAAATTTTCGGTATAACATATGAATATGCTTCGGCTATTCCGATAAACTGACCGCTGATTGCCTGAAGATGATGATACTGTTTATCAAGCAGAAGATATTTTCCATACACTACATTAGCGCTTGCAAGTGTTATAAAATTAGAATAATCCTCTATTTTCTTTTCGTCCTTCAGCCATTCCGGAATATAATCTTTTCCGCCGATTGATGCATATATAAAGCCCTTACAGGTATCAACCATACGTGAATATATCTGAATATTATCTTCAACATCTTTAATTTTTTTTGAAAAGAACTCCAGTCTTCCCGTCAGTGATAATTCATCCCCTGTAAACACTGAAATTCTTGTAAGTATCAGATTTGCCGCGAGGAATACACTTATCTGATTTCTGCTGTCAGCTATATACATAGCTTTAAGACAGAGTATCTCAGCAGTCTCTATATCACCTCGAAGATAATACATCTCAGCCTTGGCAACAGTTTCAAAGCCCTTTCCATGTCCGTCAGTAAACTGATAATATATTTTTGATGCTGACTCCATGAAATTAATCTCATCTTCCAGTCTTCCCGGATTTGAATGATACAAAAGCAATACGGAAGGAGAACCGTAAGCAAAAGGAATACTGCGGCACAAATCGCCCCTTATCCTTATATTTTTCTCCTTTATTACCTTCAATGCATTATCCATTTTGTCATAATTATTAAAATGCATAAATGAATCAGCATAAATCAAATCAGCAAGACATACCTTTTTATCAGCATCACTCATGTTTGAATCTTTCAGAATGTCTCTTCTTATCTGTGATGAAAGCTCAGCGCTGAGTGCATTTTCATTATAAAGAAACATAGCAATAACAAGTGCAATTGCAAACTGGTAATCACCCTTGTTTTCAACTTTAAAATAATTATATGCCGCTGCAAGAAATACCGGCTTGTTTTCTTTTATGACAGCCTGAAACAAATGAGGATAATTTACTTTTATTTCAAACATTCTCTGGAAATTTCCTGCACGGTAGTAACATTTGACAGCATGAAAGAAGTCTCCTGATTCATTATACAGATTTCCGACAGAAGTAAACATATCATTGCGTTCATGGTCCGGTATCTCATCAAAATCCTTTTCAAGATATCTTCTGATAAGCGGATTCATGGAATATACACGCTCAACACTGTCATACTTTACAAAAATATTATCTTCTATATATTTTTTTGCCTGCTCCTGTGACATCTCATTCCACGCCGCAGCCTGTGCAATAGTAAAGTTTTCAAATGTACTCATCTTGACCAGAAACATTTTTTCATCATCAGGCATTGGAAAGAAAATTTCGTTATTAATAAATGTATTTATATCATTCATCATGTTGAAATTTTTTTCCTGCAGATGATGGCGCAACTGGAAATTAACAATAATAGGCCATCCGTTACTCAGCGAATAATATTCTTTGGCCTGCTCCTTTGTTATTGTCACTCCGTTAATTTTAAAATATTCAATTATATCTTCAGGATTGAATGAAAGATCATCAGTATTAATATAACCAATCCAGTTTCTTACTATGAGCTTCATGGCATATGGCTCAAGATGGTTTCCCGTTATAAAAATCACCTTGAATGACGTACTGTCGTTTTCTCTTAAAATTGTGAAAACACGGTCAAGCATATCGCAGTCAACCACATTATAATTGTCAAGCACCAGTACAGCCTTGCTTCTGAATTTCATTGCATTTATTAACTTTGCCGCATGGGAGGATGACTTTATATCATTCGGAAAGCCCACATTAAGAAGCTCCGTCACATCTGCATCACAGGAATCTGCAATCACCTCACAGAATTCACTCCAGAATATATCTTTGCTTCTGTCACAATTAACCCAGTGCAGTTCATACCCCGTACTCTTAAGGTAGCTCTTTATTGTCTGGGTTTTGCCATATCCGACCGGTGCATGCACAATTGTATACTTTGTATTTTTAAAACCAGAAAGCTTTTCTTTCAATCTTTCAGAAATATAAATATTAGCACTTTTCGCTGCCATTCTCCCACATCCTCAAATTAAAATCATAAGCTGATGGCTTAGTTTCATTCTGTCCACGGTAAATCTGAATTTTCAATTGTCTTATCACGAAGCATAAGTTCCGAAACTGCTTCAGATGCTTTCTTTCCGTCAAACAGGATATGATTTACCTGTTCAACAATCGGCATGCTTACATCATACTCTTTGGCAAGTGCAAGCGCAGCTTTAGCTGAATAAACGCCTTCAACAACCATCTGCACTTCCTTCATAGCCTCATCAGCAGTATAACCCTTACCGATAAGAATTCCTGCACGTCTGTTACGGCTGTGCATACTCTCACATGTAACAATCAGATCACCTATTCCTGACAATCCCGAAAATGTCTGAGGTTTTCCACCCATCTTAACACCGAGTCTTGTTATTTCTGCTATTCCACGTGTAATAAGCGCTGCTTTCGTATTATCTCCATATCCGAGTCCGTCCGCCATACCGGCCGCCAGGGCTATGACATTTTTAAGTGAACCTCCGAGACAAATTCCAAGCATATCAGGGCTTGTGTAAACTCTGAACACA
>CAMECH010000002.1 GCA_945913015.1 uncultured Bacteroides sp. | reverse complement strand
ATCCAGAGAGAGATACAGATAAGCCATTCCTTATGCCTGTAGAGGACGTATTCTCAATCACAGGTCGTGGTACTGTTGCTACTGGTAGAGTTGAGAGAGGTGTTCTTCACCTTAACGAGGAAGTTGAAATCGTTGGTATTTCAGATGAGATCCGTAAGGTTGTTGTAACAGGTATCGAGATGTTCCGTAAGCTCCTTGACGAGGCTATGCCTGGTGATAACATCGGTGCACTTCTTCGTGGTGTTCAGAGAGATGAGATTGAAAGAGGACAGGTTCTTTGCAAGCCAGGTTCAATCACACCTCACAAGAAGTTTACAGCTCAGGTTTATGTATTGACAAAGGACGAAGGTGGACGTCATACTCCATTCTTCAACAACTACAGACCACAGTTCTACTTCAGAACAACTGACGTAACAGGTATCTGCGAGCTTCCAGCCGGTACAGAGATGTGCATGCCTGGTGATAACGTAGAGATGACAATCGAGCTTATCCACAGAGTAGCTATGGAGCAGGGTCTTCGTTTCGCTATTCGTGAGGGTGGCCGTACAGTAGGTTCAGGTGCTGTTGCTACAATCATTGAGTAATCTTTGATAATGGAAACAAGAAAAGAGTAATTTATTCCGCAATCCTTGAGAAATCAGGGGTTGCGGTTTCTTTTTGTGTGAAAAGGAATTAGTCCTGTTTTGCTTATGAAAAGAATATCGCTGTGTTCCATACATATCTTTCGGTGTAAAAGGACAAAACCTTGTCTTATCTGTAAAACTATTATACAATTTAATACATGATGAATAAGAAAAATAATAAAATGAAAAACAAAATATTCAGGCAGCTATTTATTAAGAATTCGGGATGGTTTTTGCTGGAAATAATAGGCTCATATGCAGCGGCGAAGGTTCTGCTTCTTGGCAATAACAGGATATCGGATGCGATAGATGCAATGTTTGCAGGCAGGCTTTCAGAGTGTATAAACAGAGAATTCTGGGTATATGTAGGCTGCCTTGTTGTGCTGGGATTTGCATTTACATATATACAGGGTGCAGCTACAAAGGTATTTGCAGCGAATATGCAGACCGGGTTCAGGCATGAGGCAGGAAAACAGCTCATGCAGCTTGAGTACAGGTATTTTGATACGCATACATCGGGCAGGGTACTGAATAATTTTCTGGATGATGCTGCAAAGATATCTGACTATTATTCGGAGATACTTCCGACTATTGTAACCTCTGTTGTGACGATAGTAACAATAACAGTATCACTTGTACGTCTTGATGCAGTGCTTACGCTGCTTCTTATGGTAGTTGTGCCGGTTATGGTTGTTGTTTCGAGAGTTACCGGTGAAAAGGTATCACAGCTTACAAGAAAACATTCCCAGTTTCATGATGAGGTCAATGAACTGGCATATGATGCAATTAGTGGTATAAATGTAGTCAAAAGTTATAACCTTGAAAAATTTTTTCAAAATAAAATAAAGCAGACAAACAGGACAATTCTTGGATTTGAATACAGGAGAAATGCAATATCTTCAATAGCGTGGGTCACAGGAGATATTATGCAGTGTGCGCCATGCATTATATTGGGGATTGCTGCATTATGGCGTGTGCAGACGGGACATCTTACAATTGGTGAAATGTCTTATTTTCTTTTGCTTCTTGACAGGATTGTTCCGCCGCTTGGAATGATTCCGCATTATTTTATAGATGCGAGGATTGCTCTTGTATCAAAAAGCAGGCTTGAGGAGATTATGGAATATCCGACAGAGGATGTAACAGATGATGCTGTGCGGGAGAGTGCAGGTACAGGCGTGAATGGAAATGCGGACGAAGATATAAATATAGAGCCGTGTAGTCACGGATATGCAGTGGAATTTAAGAATGTCAGTTTCGCATATGATGCAGGAGGAAATGTTCTGGATGATTTCTGCATAAGGATTGCGAGAGGAGATAATGTTGCACTTGTAGGAGAGTCAGGTGGCGGAAAGAGTACCATATTTAAGCTTATATGCGGATTCTACAAGGCACAGAATGGTACGATAAATGTGCTGGGAAGTGCTGTGGGAAAGTCTGATTACGACAGACTCAGAGAGCACATTGCACTTGTATCACAGGATACATTCCTTTTTCCGGAAAGTGTGGCCTGGAATGTGGCGTGCGGAGATGAAAAAATAGGCATGGACAGAATTATTGAATGCTGCAGGAAAGCCAGAATCCATGACGATATTATGAAGATGCCGGAGGGGTATAATACCAACGTCGGAGAACGCGGTGACAGGCTTTCGGGCGGACAGAAGCAAAGGCTGGCAATTGCAAGGGCACTTCTTAAGAATGCAGAGCTTATTCTGTTTGATGAACCGACGGCGTCTGTTGACGTTAAGAACGAGGAGCAGATAAAGACTGCACTTGAGGAACTGGCAGAGAATCATACGATAATTACGATAGCACACAGGCTGAATACAATTGAAAAGGCAGACTGTATATATGTGCTGCAGAATGGAAAGGTCGCAGAGTGCGGAACACACAGGGAGCTTATTAACAGGGACGGAGTCTATAAGAGGCTGTACAACACAAGTGCAGTGACACAGGATTTACAGTGATGATACGGAAGTGGGGATTAGCGTGAAAAATTTTAGAATACTGAAAGAACTTGTTGCCAGGTTTCAGGGGTGGAGAGCATTGCTTTATTTTGGCGAGATAATTGCGATGGGCATTATCAGTGGAATAACAGTTGTTATGTTATCAGACATTGTAGGTCTTATAACAGATACTGCCGTATCCGGCACAAGCCTTTGGAATACGGATATTGTAAAGCGGATAATTATATTTGCAATACTTGAATTTGTCATCAGTAATGTGCTTGGTGTCTGCTACAACAATGAAGCCAAGCGTACAGGGGCAACAATGCGCAATATAGTATTTGGCAAGGCATTGATGCTTCCGGTCAGCTTTTATGAGAAAAATCATACGGGAGATTTCATGTCAAAGCTCACATATGATACAAGTATGGCATCCGGTATATTCGGCTCAAGGCTTAGACGTGTAATGATGCCGGTAATAATGGTGTGTGTCTGTGTTGTTCCGATGTTTATGAAATGTCCGCCAGTTATGGCAGGGCTGTTTGTGCTGTGTGTGCTGTCGCTTGCTCTTAATCTTATAATGGTTCCTGTGCTTGCAGGGTACAGCCGCAATATTTCGGAGGATAATAAAGCGATAAGCCGCTCTGTGACAGATATGCTTCAGGGGATGGAAACTATAAGGATGTTTCCGCTTAAGGCGGTTATAAGACGTCAGTACGGCGATGCCAATGAAAGATGCGGGCGCAACATGAAAAAGCAGGGAAGAGTTGAGTCGCTTGTTGCGGCACTGAGGAGTGCATTTGACCTGATTGGCGCAGTAGCATTTCTTGCAATGGGAATTATATATATTCAGAAATATAATGGAAAAGTCGGTAATCTGCTGTCTTTGTACATGATGTATGGAGCATTTCAGTATAATTTCCTTATGATGGGGCAGTATATTCCAAGCCTTACGAGCTGGCTTGTAAATGCAGAACGTGTGCTTGATTTTCTGCATATACCTGATGAGGAACTGCGTAATGGCACTATATCCGGTACATACAGCCCGTTAAATACATGTGAAAATCCATATGTAGAATTTGATAATGTGACATTTGGATATGAGGGAAAGGAACAGAAGGTATTTGAAGGGTACAGCGCTAAATTTACAATTGGGAAAAGTTATGCGCTGACAGGAGAATCAGGCCGTGGGAAAAGTACGCTTATGGAGCTGCTTATGGGATTTTACAGAATTGACGGAGGGAGCATTAAGATAGGCGGGCATGACATATATGAAATAGGACTTGAGGCCACAAGGGCAATGATTGCGTATATTCCGCAGGAGGCATATATGTTTCATGATACGGTGCGCGAAAATATAAGAAATGGCAATCCGGATGCTACGGATGAACAGATAATAGAAGCTGCAAAGAAGGCCAATGCACATGATTTCATAGTTAAGCTTGAACATGGGTATGACACGGTTCTCGGAGAGCGAGGTAACACGCTGTCAGGCGGGCAACGGCAGAGAGTTGCAATTGCAAGGGCAATTCTTAAAAATGCGTCTGTAATAGTGCTTGACGAAGCTACGTCTGCGTTGGATAATGAGTCTGAACAGCTTATACAGAAATCAATTAATGATATGAAGGATGGAAGGCTGATTCTTATGATAGCACACAGACCATCAACGATAGCAACAGCAGATGTGGTTGTTTCAATATAAAGAAGAATTTAGAAAATGGGAGCGGATAGTGTGGAAGAAAAGATAAATATGGAAGCAGGCATGGAAAAAGAATATGGGGAAAAAAGTTACAAAGGTTTTGCAGGACTTATGAGTTTGTTTGTGCTGCTAATGTTTCTTTTGCCATTTATTCCGAATGCCGGTGCTGAACTTATAAGCATAATTATCTTTAATGGCATGAATTTATGGATGGCACTGCTTACGTGGGTTATTTATAAAACAGAGAAAATATACTGGTATACAGACATGTCTTATGAGGAGGCTGCAAAGGCAGGTACAGATAACAGAAAAAAATATGCCATAAGGCATTTCAAAAGATTTGCGTTGTTTGCAGCGGCATTTGCATTATATTCGGTAATATCATATTTATTGAGAGTGCCGCTTATGGCAGATATATTGCTTGAAACAATAGGCATTGTTGCGGTAGCAGTCAGTACAATTAATATAAAGCTTGAATGAAAAAGGATGACTGTTTGTGCCGCAGGCGCCACAAAAAAGCAATTATCGCAGAACCAAATCCGATATTTGGCTCGCGATTTCTTCGATGCATAAGCGTCTGCGGAATGGGGATTAAAATGAGCGAAAAGCATAAAAAGCAGGTTAGCGGAGCGTTAGCATTTATATTTTTAATGGGAATAGTAAGTCTGTTTTCAGATATGACACATGAGGGCGGAAGAAGTGTCCTGGGTGAATACCTGAATCTTACGGGAGCTTCAGCGGCAACAATAGGTTTTATATCGGGACTTGGCGAACTGCTTGGATACGGACTGAGAATTATATCAGGCAGAATTGCCGATAAAACAAAGCATTACTGGACACTTGTTATATTTGGATATGTGATACAGGTGCTTGCGATTCCTGCGCTTGCGCTTGTACCGGAAAATGGATGGATTGTTGCATGTGGGCTTGTAATTATAGAGCGTGTCGGAAAGGCAGTTAAGAAGCCGGCAAAGAATACACTTGTAAGTTTTGCGTCATCAGAGATAGGTCAGGGAAAAGGATTTGCTTATCAGGAGTTTTTAGACCAGCTGGGAGCATTTCTCGGACCGGTGATTTTATTCATAATCAGTGTGATAAAAGGCACCGGCAATCTTATATCTACATACAGGGCATGCTTTTTGTTTTTGGGAATACCGGCATTGATAACAATTGCACTTGTGCTGTTCTCCAAATACAAATATCCTCATCCCGAAATGTTTGAAAAAGAGGAAGAAGAAAATATTAAATTTGAATTTAAGAAATCATTTGTCTTTTATATGATTGCAATCAGCCTGTTTGCGTTTGGATTTGCTGACTTTACTCTTATTACACTTCACTCTGCCAATGCAAAGGTCTTTCCGGAATCAACGCTCAGCTTACTGTATGCCCTTGCAATGGCAGTTGATGCTTTTGCTGCATTATTCTTTGGCTGGCTGTTTGACAAGGTAGGGCTAAAAGCTTTGATGATATCTACACTGATTAGCAGTACATTTGCAGGCCTTGTATTTCTGACGGAGAATCCCGTGTTAATAATTGTGGGGATTATAATATGGGGAATAGGAATGGGGGCTCAGGAAAGTATTATGAAAGCTGCTGTCAGCAAAATTATTCCGAGAAATATGCGCTCTACAGGGTTTGGAATTTTTGAGACGGGCTTTGGAATCTTCTGGTTTTTGGGAAGCTGGTGCATGGGCGCACTATACGATATAAATATTCCGGTGATGGTGACTGTTTCTGTTGCAGTCCAGTTAATGGCAATTGTATTTTACGGAATATCAATTGGGACGGAGAAGAAAAAGCCTGAAAATGGATAATGCAACCGGAAGTTTACATTTAGAACCTATTGCAAGAAAAATATGTGAGGCGGCAGCTTCTAATCAGGAGAGGATAGGCGTTTATGAATATAAAATTAGTAATATTTGATTTTGACGGAACGATTGCAGATACGAGAAAAACAATTGTTATTGCAAAGCAGGAAACAATGAAAGTTTTAGGACTTAATGTAGCAGACGAAGAAACTTGTGCTTCTACAATAGGTTTTTCCTCTAAAATCGGTTTCCGGAAAATATATCCTGAACTGTCAGAGCAGATGCTTGATTTATGCGTGTCAACCTATCGTAAAATTTTTGATGAGAAAAAGAAAACCATACCACCGACGTTATTTCCTGATGTAGCCGAAATACTTGCTTTGTTAAAGGAGAAAGGAATTTTGACAACTATTGCTTCCTCGAGAAATAATGCTTCTCTCAAAGAATTTCTTGATAAAATGAATATTGCACATTTTTTCCCGTATATGCTGGGCGGAGAAGATACGGCATTTTTAAAGCCAAATCCGGAGCCTGTGCTGAAAACGCTTAATGACTTATGTTATAAGCCTGAACAGACGCTGGTCATTGGTGATATGCCAATGGATGTTGCAATGGGAAGGAATGCAGGCACATTTACCTGTGGCGTCACATATGGAAATTCAAACAGAAAGCAGTTACTTGAAGCCGGTGCGGATTACGTTATTGACAGAATAGCTGATTTGGCAGATATTATAAAATGAAGACAAACATAGGGGGCAGCAGATAAAAGTGAAAATCATTCTTTCGCCGGCTAAGAAAATGAAGATGAACTCAGATAGTCTGGCACCACTGGGAACGCCGGTGTATCTTAATAAGACAGAAGAAATTCAGGAATGGCTTAAAAGTAAGTCTTACGATGAATTAAAGAAAATATGGAGATGTAATGACAAAATAGCTGAGCAGAATTTTAAACGCCTTAGGAATATGAGTTTAAGGGAAAATCTGACTCCGGCAGTACTTACATATGAAGGAATAGCATATCAGTATATGGCGCCTGCAGTGTTTGAGGAGGGACATTTTGACTATGTACAGGAACATCTGCGCATCCTTTCGGCATTTTATGGAGTGCTGAAGGCAATGGATGGTGTAACACCATATCGGTTGGAGATGCAGGCAAAAGCGGCTATTGGTAAATCAAAGGATTTGTATGAGTTTTGGGGTGACCGGTTATATAAGGAAGTCAGGGATGAAAGCGGCATAATCATTAATCTGGCATCAAAGGAATATTCTAAATGTATTGAAAAATATCTTGCTTTGGAAGACAGATATATTACGATTACTTTCTGCGAGAAATATGGTGATAAGCTTGTAACTAAGGGGACTTATGCCAAAATGGCCAGAGGTGAGATGGTAAAATTCATGGCGGAAAACAGGATAGAAAATCCATCAGATTTGCAGAAATTTGACAGACTTGGCTATATATTCAGGAGTGATTTATCTTCTGATATTGAGTATGTGTTTGAAAGAATGAGCTGAAATATTAATTAGTCAGTAGAATCTACAGTATATTATTAACTATCCTTCTTTCAACAATATGGATTGTTGATATTGTACAACCATAGGTGATAAAAGAATAGTTTCGCAAATGCATGATATAAAATTCTACAATTATCCTGCAATATTTTATGTTATATTAATATTGCAAAAAAGCATTACAACAATATACATATAACCCGGCAGGAAAGTGAGGCTGTTATGAGAAGAAGTGACAAAGAAATAACTGATTTTGGTGAAAAGCTTTCGATATTCGGACAGTGTGAAATCTTAAGACTCGGTATGTCTGATGAAGGATTTCCTTACATTGTACCTGTTAACTTTGGTCTGGAGGAAGACGACGGACAGATAATCCTGTATTTTCATTCTGCGACGGAGGGAAGAAAAACAGACATACTTAAGAAAGCTCCACATGTATGCTTTGAAACGGACTGCGGCTTTGAATTGAAAAAAGCGGACACTGCGTGCAAATGGAGTGCAAAGTATAAAAGTGTAATCGGCACCGGCAATGTAGAACAGATTACGGCAGCAGAAGAAAAAATAAGAGCATTTGAAGTTATTATGAAGAAATACGATTTCCCGGGAAAACCGGAATTTGACAGCAGCGCATTGGAAAGAACCAATATTTACAGGCTGTCGGTAGAAGAATTTTCAGTGAAGCAAAGTATATAAAGGATGATAGTGTGAAAAATATGCCCGCTGCTGCAGGCAACTAAAAAATTATTGTATATTAAAAAAGCATTTCCCTGATAAAAGTGATTTTGCAAATCATTTTTTATCAGAATGAAATGTTTTTTTTATACTAATTTAATAGAATGCCGGGAAAAAAGTGGTAAAATTGACATTGATTAAAATTGTAAAATTTGAAATGAGGGATTGCATGAAAGAGAAGAGTGAAGATAAAAATTTTATGGTAAAACTGGCAACTTTTATTGTAGATAAAAGGAACCTGTTTTTTTTAGTTTACATAATAGCACTGGTTTTCTGCCTGTTTTCGCGCAACTGGGTAAATGTTGAGAATGATATAACAAAATATCTTCCTGAATCAACGGAGACAAGGCAGGGGCTTACTGTTATGAATGATGAATTTATAACGTATGGCTCCGCACAGATTCTTCTTGCCAATATCTCTTATGACAGGGCAGAAGATACAGCGAAGATGATAGAAGCTGTAGAAGGCGTGACGAGTGTTACATTTGATAATTCAGAGGAGCATTATAAAGGGACATCAGCCCTTTTTGATGTTACATTTGATACGCCTGAGGATGATGAAACAGCTGTTAATGCAATGAATGAAATAAAAGAAAAACTTAAGGGCTATGATGTTTATTATTCGACTACTGTAGCTAATGACGATTCTGCGGCTCTCGCCGGCGAAATGCAGATTGTTACTTTAATTGCGGCAGTAATTATCGTTGTAGTACTGCTTATTACATCAAAGTCATATGCGGAAGTGCCCGTGCTGCTTATTACATTTATAGCGGCGGCTCTGCTTAATATGGGGACTAATTTTTTGCTGGGTACAATTTCATTTATCTCAAATTCGGTAACAATAGTGCTGCAGCTTGCGCTTGCCATCGATTATGCGATTATACTGTGCCACCGGTATACTGAGGAGAGGGAGACCAAGCTGGCAAGAGAGGCTGTTATAATAGCATTAAGCAAGGCAATTCCTGAGATTTCCTCCAGCAGCCTCACAACGGTTTCAGGTCTTCTTGCACTTGCGTTTATGCAGTTTAAGATTGGTCAGGATTTAGCTGTTGTCTTAATAAAAGCCATAATTCTTTCACTGCTTTCGGTATTTACACTAATGCCGGGGCTTATAATGGTGTTCAGCAAATGGATGGATAAAACTGTACATAAGAATCTCATTCCGTCAATTTCGGCAGTTGGAAAATTTGCAATAAAAACAAAATATATTATCCCTCCGATATTTGCAGTGCTGGTTATCGTATCATGCGTACTGGCAAATTTATGTCCGTACTGCTTTAGTGCCGGAAGTACGACAACGCCGAGAAAGAGCGAATCGCAGATAGCAAAGGATAAGATAGAATCAACATTCGGAGCTACCAATATGGTTGCGCTTATCGTGCCGTCCGGAGATTATGAATCAGAAAAGAAGCTGCTTGCAGAACTTGAACAGTATGACGAAGTAGAGTCGACGCTGGGGCTTGCCAATACGGAGGCAATGGATGGTTATATGCTTACAGACAGCCTGACGCCAAGAGAATTCTCAGAGCTTATAGGACTGGATTACGAGGTCGCACAGCTTTTGTATGATGCATATGCGATTAATGATAAAAACTACGGTGAGATAATAAATTCAAGCAGTAATTACGGTGTACCGCTGATTGATATGTTTGAATTTCTGACAGAAGAGTTAGACAAGGGATATGTGACACTGGAGGGAGACTTAAAGGAGCAGATGGATGATTTGTCAGAAACACTTGACAAGGCATTGCTGCAGCTCAAGACAGATAATTATACAAGAATGCTTGTATATCTGACACTTCCTGAGGAAGGTGACGAGACATTTGCCTTCCTTGATACGATGCATGATGTTATCGGCAGATATTACAGTGATAATTTTTATATAGTCGGAAATTCAACAAGTGACTATGACCTTTCATCTTCATTTGCAAGAGATAATCTTGTAATAAGCATACTTTCGGCATTGTTTGTAATGGTTATACTGCTGTTTACATTTAAGTCGGCAGGACTTCCTGTGCTTTTGCTTGTTGTCATTCAGGGAAGTATATGGCTTAATTTCTCATTCCCGTATATTCTGGATTCGCCACTGTATTTCTTAGGATACCTTGTGGTTAATTCAATACAGATGGGTGCCAATATTGACTATGCCATTGTAATATCAAGCAGATATGACGAACTCAAAAAGCAGCTTCCGATTAAGGATGCAATAATTGAGACTCTCAATCAGGCATTTCCTACGATTATCACATCCGGCTCTATCCTTGCTTCTGCCGGTATACTGATATCATTTTTATCAACCAACGGGGTTATCTCGGCAATCGGAACATGTCTCGGACGCGGAACAATTATCTCAATTATACTTGTAATGGGAGTACTTCCGCAGATATTGTATCTGGGAGACATCATTATTGAGAAGACAAGATTTTCAATCAATACAGATAACCTTATACAGAATACGGGCGGAACGATGGTGATAAACGGACGCCTGAGAGGATATATTTCAGGTGTCGTTGATGCAGAGATTCACGGCGTGGTTAAAGGTGAAGTTAAGGGAAGAATTGATATCAATAATATAAATGTTATTGAGGCAAAGGATGAAGTTGAAGAAGAGAAGGGAGGCAGTGATAATGATGGCGAAAAATAATACTAAGAAAATAAAGCTTAGGCACAAAGTAAATAAATACCTTGCGGCTGTAATGTCACTGCTGATAATATCTGCCCTGCCTGTGCAGCCTGTTAAAGCGCAGGATGAAGAGGGACTGACGGAAATACATATTTCAACAGTTGAAGATTTGAAGGAGCTTGCCGTAAAATGCAGGCTGGACAGCTGGTCGACAGACAAGAAAGTAATACTTGATAAAAGCCTTGAGCTTAACGGTGAGGAATTTACGGCAATTCCTACATTTGGAGGAATATTTGAAGGAAAAGGCAATACAATCAACGGCTTGTCCATAACAAAGGACGGCTCGTATCAGGGACTGTTCAGATATGTTCAGAGCGGGGCTGTTATACAGAACCTGACTGTTAAGGGCAATGTGTCACCGAAAGGAACATCTGCATATGCAGGAGGTATTGCAGGAAGCAACAGAGGAATGATTGTAAACTGCAAATTTACAGGCGTATGTAATGGTAAGAATAATGTCGGGGGTATCTGCGGAGTTAATGAGGAAGCCGGGGTTATACGCGGCTGCATTGCTGAAGGAATGGTATATGCAGAGCATTATGCGGCGGGTATTGCAGGAATGAATCTTGGGCTTATTGAGGACTGTTCCAACTCCTCAAGTGTAAATACGAGAATAGAGCAAATGGATATTAAACTTGAAGATATCTCTGTCGATACACTTAAAACGACAGAGGATGCGGCAGATATTACGGATATAGGCGGAATTGCCGGATATTCTTCAGGGACACTTAAAGATAATAAAAACTATGGTGATGTAGGATATCAGCATAAAGGCTACAATATAGGCGGAATTGCCGGACGCCAGTCAGGATATGTGACCGGATGTAATAATTACGGTCAGATATACGGACGTAAAGAGGTAGGCGGAATTGTCGGGCAGATGGAGCCTTACAAAAACCTGACATTTTCTGAGACAACGCTCTCAAAACTGCGTTCAGAATGTGATGCGCTTGAGAGTGGAATAGACAGGACAATCAGCGATGCAAGAGGATATTCGGATGAGGTTTCGGGAAAACTTACACAGATATCCGCTGAGGCCGGCAAAGCAGGAGATTCACTTGACATTCTGATGGATAAAACAGAAAAAATGATTAACACGGATGTGAATCAGGTAAATGAACTGAGCAGTGCAATTTCAAAGGCTGTTGATATGCTTGTTCCGGTATGTGATTATATGGAAAGTGCTGCGGATAGTATGGAAACAGCTTCAGGCAAGATGAAGGATGCAGTTTCAAAGATGAATTCATCTTCAGGTGATGTCGAAAAGGTAGTTGAAATTACAGGTGAAGCGCTTGAATGCATAAGTGTCAATCAGGAATATATAGATGCCGCGACAGAAGCTGTAAATAATGCAATTGATGCACTCAGGGACGGAAGAACAGACGATGCGGCAGATTATCTGAAAGATGCGGTCAATGCTGTTAACGACTCAGTGAGCGGATTAAGCGATGCGGCAGATAAAATTTCAGAAGCAAAGCCTTATATGAATAATATTAATGATACAATGACAGGCGCTTTAAAAATTCTTGAAGAAGGCATGAACAGTATGTCAGGGGCAGGCAGCAGTTTATCGGATTCTGCCGAAGGCATGGGAAATGTTATCGTATATCTTTCAAAAAATGTAGATTTTAAGCTGGTTTCAATTGACAGCACCCAGATAAAGGCAAGAGAAGATTTTATGTCATCAATTGATACAATCTCGGATTTGCTCCAGGAGCTTAATCTGACAGTAAACAGCAACAATAATCTGTTGGCAGATGACCTGCAGCAGATTGCTGATACAATGTCAGATATAACGGATATAATCATTGATGCAAGGGAAAATGCACAGGAATCAATTGATGATGCCGGTGAAGGTGTGGACGTGTCAAATGAGGATGAGCAGGGAGAGGCCTACGGTAAGGTTGATTTATGCGTAAATTACGGTAATATACAGGGTGATGTAAATGTCGGAGGCATAGCGGGTGCAATGTCAGTTGAACATGACTTTGACCCGGAGGATGATATTGAAATAGAAGGTGAAGCATCGGTTAAGTTTGATTACAGTACAAAGGCAGTCATCCGCGACAGCGAAAACCGTGGCAAAATAACTGCCAAGAAGGACTGTGCTGGCGGTATAGCCGGTAATGTTGAGCTGGGCTGCATTATTTCGTGCAACGGATACGGAAGTGTTGAGAGTACAGGCGGCAATTATATAGGCGGTATAGCCGGAAACTGTAAGACAATTATCCGTGACAGCAATGCAAAATGCCTTCTTTCGGGTAATAATTATGTAGGGGGCATAGCCGGATGCGCCGGAGATATCAGTAATTGCCGTTCACTTGTAAAAGTTACAAAGTCTAACGAAAAAACAGGAACAATTGCAGGTGAAGCAACCGGAGATGTGTCTGATAATTATTTTGTGTCAGACAGCCTTGCAGGAATAGACGGTGTAAGCTATGCAAAAAAGGCGGAGCCGGTTTCATGGGAGGAATTTAAGAATACAGAAGGAATTCCGGAGGAATTTCTTGACTTTAAGCTTACATTCATAGCCAATGGAACAGAAGTTTATGTATATGATTTTGAATACGGAGCATCCTTTGATACAGCGTCTGTTCCAAAGATTCCGGAAAGAGAAGGATTTCAGGCAAAATGGGAAGACTACGATTATTCTTATCTGACATTTGATGATACGATTGAGGCTGTGTATACACAATATGTTACAGCTATCGAAAGTGAGCAGATGAGAAGTCAGGACAGAGCAATGCTTCTTGTTGAAGGAGAATTTACATCAGAAGATACGATAAATGTCACTGCTTTGGAAAATGCTCCTGAAATTAACGGGAAATTACCTGATGAATGCTGGTGCGTAACAATCCCTGATGATAAGAAAGAAACTCATAAAATACATTATCTGCTGCCTGACAATATAAAGAAAGCAAAGGTCGCAGTGCTTTCCGACGGACAGTGGAAGGAGGCGGAATGTGATACCGATGGTAAATACATAGTTTTTGAGGCGGAAGGTAATAATGTTACTTTCTGCATAATAAGAAAATCAGGGCTTATAGTATACTTTACTGCAGCAGCTGTTATCGTTTCTTTATGTGCTGTAATACTGGTAAAACGCAGAAATTTGAAGAAAAAGACAAATTAACTTTCTCTGTGGCAAAATAATTAAAAATGTGATAATATTATTAAATAATATTATATGAACAGGAGGTTTCTGTTATGTTTGAAAAGCTTTTCAAACTCAAGGAAAACAACACTGATGTAAAGACTGAAGTCATTGCCGGTATTACAACCTTTATGACTATGGCGTACATCCTTGCTGTTAATCCCAGTATCTTGTCTGCAACAGGTATGAATCCGCAGGCGATACTTATTGCCACAGCACTTGCGGCATTTGTGGGAACGATTATCATGGCGCTGCTTGCAAATTATCCGTTTGCACTTGCACCGGGACTTGGTCTTAATGCTTATTTTGCGTACACGGTAGTACTCACGATGGGTTATTCATGGGAAATTGCACTTGCAGCAGTATTTGTGGAAGGTATTATTTTTATAGTGCTTTCACTTACTAATGTGCGTGAGGCAATCTTTAATGCAATTCCGATGACTCTTAAGTCGGCAGTAGGCGTCGGCATAGGTCTCTTCGTAGCATTTATCGGACTTCAGGATGCAAAACTTATTGTAAACAGTGATTCAACACTTGTCACATATCAGGCATTCAAGGGTGAAACCTTTAATTCCGTAGGCGTTGGCGCAATTCTTGCACTTATTGGTGTAGTGATTACGGCAATCCTTCTGCTTAAGAATGTTAAAGGCGGAATTCTCATAGGAATTATTGCAACGTGGATTCTTGGTATTATCTGTGAACTGTGTGGAATCTATGTCCCTGACGCTGCAGCAGGAATGTATTCAACTATTCCGGCAAACTTTATAAGCTTTGATTTCTCATCATTCGGACAGACCTTTGGTGCGGTGTTCAGAGCTGATTTCAGCAGCATTAATTTTCTTGATTTTATGGTTGTAATGTTTGCATTTCTGTTTGTCGATTTGTTTGATACAATCGGAACGCTCATCGGTGTTTCATCCAAGGCAGACTTCCTTGATAAGGATGGAAAACTTCCTCGCATTAAGTCGGCACTTCTTGCAGATGCCATTGCAACATGCGTGGGTGCAATATTCGGAACATCAACAACCACAACATATGTAGAGAGTGCATCAGGTGTTACTGCAGGCGGAAGAACAGGTCTTACTTCGTTTGTTACAGCGCTGTTTTTCCTGCTTGCAATCGTATTTTCACCGCTGTTCCTTACAATTCCTTCATTTGCAATTGCTCCGGCACTTATTATAGTTGGTTTCTATATGATGGGTGCAGTTGCCAAGATTAACTTTGAAAATATGTCAGATGCAATTCCGGCATTCCTTACTATTATTGCAATGCCTCTTTCATACAGCATTTCAGAGGGTATTGCTGTCGGAGTTATCTCATGGACAATAATTAATGTTATCACAGGTAAAGAGAACAGAAGTAAAGTCAGTGTACTTATGTATATCCTGACAGTATTGTTTATCCTGAAATATATTCTTCTCTAAAATATCGGGAAAATTCACAAATTCTGTTTGATGACCATGCGCTTTTTTCACAAAAATGCTTGCCGGTACCGAAAAATAACTGAATAACAGACAATGGCTGCGGTAATACTAGAAATGTCAATTTTAACTTGTATTTCAAGGAGGTGCCAGATGAGCCAGTTGTCTGAAAAGGAATTGTCAGCATTAAATGACCTGCTCTCGGAAGAAGAACTTCTGATTAAGAAGTTTCAGATGCTTAGCAGTCACACGGAGGATAAGACAATTAAGTCAAAATTTGATGAGATTGCAAATAAGCATCAGCAGCATTTTAACTCATTATATTCACAGTTAAATTAAGGAGGCAGGCAGATGGAGCAGGTTTATACAGATAAGGAAGTCCTCGGAGACGCTCTTACAGCAGAAAAAGCAGCAACAGAGCACTACAACACTTTTGCTAATGAATGTGTGCACGACAGTGTAAGAAATGCTATTTTAAAGTGTCTTGATCAGGAGCATGCAATCCAGAAGGATGTGTTTGATATTATGCACGGAATGGGATATTATCCGACACCTGAAGCTCAGGAGCAGAAGGTGCAGGAGGCAAAGCAGAAATATTCGCAGTGCGTTAAAAACACAGCAATGTAGTACTTGTTGAAAGAACAATTTTAAAGTATAATAATTGGTATGCGGGTTGACCGCATACCAGTTTTTTTATTCAATACCATTGCAAAAGCTTTGGTGCGGAGGATTTTTATGAAGGTGATGTCATATGAGCAGAAGCATGATATGATGATTAACACGCCGGTTAACAGGCTTATTCCAAAGCTTGCGGTACCGACGATAATCAGTATGCTTATAACATCAATATATAATATGGCGGATACATTTTTTGTAAGCCAGATAAGTACAAGTGCATCGGGTGCTGTCGGAATTAATTTTTCAATGATGGCGATGATTCAGGCCATAGGCTTTACACTTGGAATGGGAAGCGGCAATTTTATGTCAAGAAGGCTTGGCGCCAAGGACAGGGAAAGTGCGCAGTGCGCATGCTCAACAGCAGTTTACACGGCATTAGTGCTCGGACTTTTGCTTGCCGTAGCTGGTATAAGCAACATAGATGCGCTTGTAAGGCTTCTTGGAGCAACTGATACAATTGCACCGTATGCAAGGGACTATGGGAAATATATACTTATTGCTGCACCATATATGACTGCCTCATTTGTGTTTAATAACCATCTTCGTTCGCAGGGAAATGCTTTGCAGTCGATGATAGGAATAACAACAGGAGGCATTATTAACTGTATTCTTGACCCGATTCTTATATTCGGCTTTAATATGGGAATATCGGGAGCGGCGATTGCAACTATTTTCAGCCAGTTTGTAAGCTTTACAATACTGCTTGTGCTTATCATCAGGACTGAAGGTGTGTTAAAACCACATCCGAAGTATTTTACATTCAGGCTGTGGGTGTACAAGGAAATAATTTCAGCAGGACTTCCTACACTTGGCAGGCAGGGGCTGGCGAGTGCGGCATCAGTGCTTCTTAATGTGATGGCTTCAGGATTTGGGGATGCGGCAGTGGCAGGAATGTCTATTGTCACAAGAATAATGATGTTTATCGGCTCGGCACTTATTGGATTCGGACAGGGATTTCAGCCTGTATGCGGATATAATTTCGGTGCAAAAAGGTATGACAGAGTACTTGAAGCATACTATTTCTGCCTCAAAGTGGCGATTGTATTTCTTACTGTAATGGGAATTGTAATATTTGCGGTTTCTCCACAGCTTATGAGGCTGTTCAGAAGAAATGACCTTGAAGTAATTGAAATCGGTGCGCGTGCGCTGCGTCTGCAATGTGCGGCGCTTCCGCTTCAGGCGTGGGTAATTATAGGCAATATGCTGGTTCAGTCAATTGGATACAGCTTCAGGGCAACATTAACGGCGATTGGAAGACAGGGACTTTTCTTTATACCGGCTATACTTACACTTCCGGGAATGTGCGGAGTACTTGGACTTCAGCTTGCACAGCCGGTAGCTGATATATGTACATTTATACTGACGCAGATAATTATTGTGCAGGTGATAAAAGAGCTAAAAACAAAGAGCGTTAGCGGAAATGAGGTTTAAATATGGAATTAATGGAACTGTTAAAGACAAGGCGGACATACCGCAGATTTGATCAGACAAAAAAGATACCGGATGAAGCGGTGGATGATATTGTGCGTGCGCAGCAGTATGCTTCATGCGGTAATAACAGGCAGCCGCTGCATTATATTGTGGTAAGGGATGAAGTGCTGGTTGAAGAAATTTTCAAAATTACAAAATGGGCAGCATCGCTTCCTGCAAAACAGGGACAGCCAAAGGATGGTGAGCATCCGACAATGTTTATTGCGGTGCTTGAGGATAACGCACTTAAGAATGCCGTTACAGGTGTTGATGCGGGGCTCGCAATAAGTAATATGACACTTGCCGCATGGAATCATGGTGTCGGAAGCTGCATAATAGCCAATGTCAACAAAGATGAATTACGGAAAATACTTGATATAGGTGATGAATATACGGTTAATTGCGTTGTTGCATTCGGATACCCTACACATAAAAGTATTATTAAAGAAGCAGATTCAGGCGAAAAGCTTTCTTATTATATCAATGAAGATGGTGATTATGTGGTGCCCAGAAAGAAAATAGAAGATACAGTTGTATTCAGGTAAGAACAATAAAGCGTTTTCGGAATAGAGGAACAGGATGACATTTACAATTTACCAGCTCATATTTCTGCTTTTTGCGTATTCTTTTATAGGATGGGTGGCAGAAACAGTTACAGCGGATTTGGTTTATCACAAATTTGTGAACAGAGGCTTCCTTAACGGACCGGTATGTATGACATATGGTATCGCGGCCGTTATAATGAGTGTTTCGATGCAGGAGGTTGCCAACAGAGAGGTATTTCTTTTTGTGGGCTGTGCAGTCATAGCATCAGTATCACAGTGGATTACCGGAAAACTTCTCGAGAAACTGAAGCATAAAAGATGGTGGGATTACTCAAAGAAAAGGTTTAATATAGACGGATATGTATGCCTTCAGTATACTGTTCTGTGGGGTGTGCTTGGTGTTATTACCGTCAAATGGACTAATGCGTTGCTGCTTAAGGCATTTTCGCTTATTCCGCCATTGGCATCAAGAATAACAATATGGGTGCTTGTGGGACTTGCGGCAATTGATATTATAGCTTCGCTTGCGGCAGCAGCGTGCATAAAGCTGCAAAACAAAGCGATTGATTCTATAAATAACAGAATTGCGAAATATACATACAGACTTGGCAATCTGATAGCCGGGCATATTGAAAAAAGAGTTGTTGGTGCTTATCCGGCACTTCTGAGCGATGAGACAGAATCGTTTGCAAGCGGATGCGGATTTTATAAGCTGTTTATGCTTTTTGTAATCGGAGCGTTTCTCGGAGATATTGTGGAGACGCTGTTCTGCCGCGCAACGGCAGGGGTATGGATGAGCCGCAGCAGCCTTGTGTGGGGACCGTTCAGCCTTGTGTGGGGAATTGCGATTGCGATTGCAACGGCACTGCTCCACAAAAGCAGAAATAAATCGGATGCTTACATATTTATTGTTGGAACTGTGCTTGGCGGTGTGTACGAATATGTGTGCAGTATATTTACTGAAATTGTATTTGGACAGGTATTCTGGGATTACAGTAACATACCGTTTAATATAGGCGGACGTATAAATCTTTTGTACTGCTTCTTCTGGGGAATTGCGGCAGTTGTGTGGATTAAGGGTCTGTATCCGGTTTTTTCACGACTTATAGAAAGCATACCAAACAAAATCGGAAAGGCAGTAACATGGCTGCTGGTGGTATTTATGATATGCAATATAACGGTGTCTGTCATGGCACTCATACGATATGATGAACGGGCTAATGGGGTTGAGGCATCAGCCGGGTGGCAGCAGACGATGGATGAACGCTTTGGTGATGAAAGAATGAAAAGAATTTATCCCAATGCGGTAAGCAGATAAACAATATATTTTATGGAGGTTAAGATGAAAAGCGCAAAGAAAAAATTTTTTGTAAGGAAAGGCATTATACTTTCATTGTGTCTTGCAGCACTTATGTCGGTTGCAGGATGCGGTAAGTACAAGATGGTTACCAACGTGGATGAACTTGAGGGAAGCCGCATTGGTGTACAGCTTGGCACGACGGGAGACATTTACGCAAGTGATTATGAGGGTGATGAGGCAGGTACAATAATCGAGAGATATAATAAGGGAAATGATGCTGTTCAGGCGCTCAAACAGAAAAAGATAGATGCGGTTATTATTGATGAAGAGCCGGCGAAAGCATTTGTTTCAAAGAACAGTGATTTGAAAATTCTTGATGAAGAATTTACTGTTGAGGATTATGCAATCTGTATTTCAAAGGAAAATACCGAACTGAAAAACCAGATTAATGATGCATTAAGGAAACTTAAGGCAGACGGAACACTTGACGCAATTATAAAAAATTACACCGGAAGTGATGATGAAAAGGGAAAAACACCTTATGCAGCAAAGAATATCGCACGTCCGAACGGAACAATTATAGTTGCCACCAATGCAGCATTTCCGCCATATGAGTATTATAGTGAGGGTGTTATGACAGGACTTGACATTGATATGATGCAGGCTGTCTGTGATACGCTTGGAATGACACTTAAGATGGAGGATATGGAGTTTGATTCAATCATTGCGGCAGTCCAGTCGGGAAAGGCAACCGTCGGAGCCGCAGGTCTTACTGTTACCGAGGACCGTTTAAAGAATATTGATTTTTCTGATTCTTACACGACTTCAAAACAGGTTATTATAGTTAAAGACCCGGATGCAGCTGCTTCAAGCACAAATCTTTCAGAGAAATTTAAGGATAACTTTATTACTGAGAGCCGCTGGCAGTATATTGCCAAAGGTCTTGGAAATACGCTTATAATTACATTATTTGCAATCCTGATTGGATGTGCGCTCGGCTTCCTTATCGCAATTGTGCGCACAAGCTATGACAAAAACGGAAGCATGAAGATATTAAATGCAATATGCAGGGTTTATCTTACGGTAATCAGGGGAACACCTGTAATGGTACAGCTCCTTATTATCTACTATGTTATTCTTGCAAGTGTCAACACAAGTAAAATACTTGTCGCGGTAATTGCATTCGGACTTAATTCCGCCGCATATGTTGCGGAGGTTGTACGCTCAGGAATAATGGCGGTTGACAACGGACAGTTTGAAGCAGGACGAAGCCTCGGACTGAATTACAGGCAGACAATGGTAAGTATCATACTTCCGCAGGCCGTAAAGAATATTCTTCCGGCACTCGGCAATGAATTTATAAGTCTTCTCAAGGAGACATCAATCAGTGGTTACATTGGACTTATGGACCTTACAAAGGGCGGAGATATTATCAGAAGTATTACATATGAGGCATTTATGCCGTTGATTGCGGTAGCACTTGTTTATCTTGTGATTGTAATGGCACTGTCCTTCGGAGTGAATAAGCTGGAAAGGAGACTTAAAAAGAATGAGCGATAATATTCTTGATAATAACGTTTTAATAGAGGTAAAGGATTTATGTAAATCTTTTGGAAATCATGAGGTACTTAAAGGAATAAATACAACAATTTCAAAGGGTGAGGTTGTTGCTATTATAGGACCTTCGGGATGCGGTAAATCTACATTTTTAAGGTCGATAAACCTGCTTGAGACACCGACATCAGGCATGATAACATTTGAGGGAACCGATATAACGGATAAATCTGTTGATATCAATAAAATGCGTGAAAAAATAGGAATGGTATTTCAGCAGTTTAATCTTTTTCCTAACATGACGGTTAAGGAGAATATAATGCTGGCACCTGTCAAGCTTCAGATAATGAGTAAGGACGATGCATCTAAAAAGGCAGAAGAACTGCTTCAGAGAATAGGACTTTCAGATAAGGCGGATATGTATCCGGCACAGCTTTCAGGCGGACAGAAGCAGCGTATTGCGATTGCACGCTCACTTGCAATGAATCCTGATGTCATGCTCTTTGATGAGCCTACATCAGCGCTTGACCCTGAGATGGTTGGTGAAGTTCTGAGCCTTATGAAGGAGCTTGCAAAGGAAGGCATGACAATGGTAGTTGTCACACATGAGATGGGCTTTGCACGTGAGGTTGCAAGCCGCGTAATGTTTATTGATGAGGGCGTGATTCAGGAAGAAAATACGCCGGAGGAATTCTTTGCAAATCCAAAGAACGCCAGATTAAAGGATTTCCTGGCAAAGGTACTGTAAATTTAAAATATTATTATGAAAGTAATGGTTTGATGAATATTTTTAGATGTTTTAAATTTCCGGCATTATGCATGGCTGCAATGATGCTTATGCTTTCGGGATGCAAAGAAAATACAGGTGGTACTAATGATACGCCGGCATATGACAGTACGTCTTCCTCTGATACACAGGCGGAAGGAAACACCGGTAAAGACAGGCAGATAACTCTTTCATGCAACAGTGAATATCCTGATTACTATGAAAGTGAAGTGCTTAAAAGCATAGAGTCTGTCAGTCTGAAGGTGTCCGGTGAAAGCGTGCAGTACATTTTTATAACAGATTTGCACCTTGATACCTCAGAGGAGATTATGACTGCGGCGTACCGTCAGCTTAATGCGGCTGTCGATATTGCCAATAATTCAGACGTGGATTTTATCTGTGTTGGCGGTGATTTGTACAACGGCAGGTGTGCAGGCGATAATGGGAAGCAGACGGCACTTTCGTATATCCGCTCTGTATCGGAAATCCTTGCCAAATCCGAAAAACCGGTGTTTATACTTCATGGAAACCATGATGATAACAGCTTTTCTGCACAGATTGACGGGAATCTGCTGTATGATGCAGATTATGTAATCAGCAAGGACGAGTGGTATTCTGTAACTATGCAGTATTTTGCGCAGTATGCTTCTGACTATCAGGAGGGATATTTCTATTATGATATTCCGGGGAAAAATGTCAGGGTAGTATGCCTTAATATGAGTGATGCAGACGATACGGTTGTCAATGGACAGCAGAATGAAATAGGAATGTATTTTTACGGATATAAGGATAAGCAGATAGACTGGCTGCTCGATAAGGCCATGTCCCGTGAGAACTGCCGGTATCTGTTTATGTCACATGATGCTTTCGATTATCCTGAAGGGTATTCCGCAGTCAGCAACCGTGATACATTAAGGAATATACTTTCCGCAGCGTACCGGCATAAGAATTATGATGACGGAAAGTTTAAGAAAGATTTTTCTGCGTGGACAGGCAGTGCGGAGCTTTATAACTGCGGACATCTTCATATTGAGAGAACATATGTGGGAGATGATGTCGGAGGACTTCCAATACTTAACACTGAGAAGGCACAGACACGCAACAGTACAAAGCCGTGGGGCTCATTTGGAGAAAAGGGATACACGGTAACATCGGGGAGAATTGTAAATACTATTGGTGAGGCGGCATTTGATATTGTAATCAGTAAACCGGGACAGCTTGATATTGTACGTTTTGGTGCAGGCGATGACTGGACGGTAAAGTATTAGATTTATTTGATTAGAAACATAAGGAGCTGGAAAATGAGCAATAACAGAAATACTCCACCGACAAGGAGAAGAGTAAGCAGAAAGAAAAGACAGCAGATGATACGCCGAAGAAGGATTATTCTTACGGCAGTAATGCTTATAATGATGATTCTGGTTGCTATAGGTGTAGTTGCCGGGGTAAAAACGATATCGGGACGTAATAATAAGCAGACGGAACCGGATGTGACAGTAAGCAGTTCTTCTAATATTCCTGTTGATGGTGATATAAATTCATCAACGGCGGCGAATGACAGCACCTTGCAGCAGACCCGGCAGTATACACAGCAGCAGACAGCAGGCAGTACAGAGCAGAGTGTTGCCGGACAGGATGGTACAAAGCAGACAGGAAGTGCCGGAAATGCCGGTTCAGCAGGAAATGCAGACAGTACATTTACCACATCAAAAGGTTTTAAGGGTTATGTGAAGGATGGTGTTACATATATTGATGGATATATGATTGTCAATAAGACATATTCACTTCCAAGCAATTATATTCCACAGGATACGGAAGTTCCGGTAACTTCCGAGTGGAGTACAAAAAGCCTTAACAGGGAGCTTATGGAAGCTTACAGACAGCTTCAGTCGGCAGCATCATCCAATGGACTTAACATTTATATTTCAAGCGGATATCGTTCATATAATACTCAGAAGAATCTGTATAACAATTACGTCGCAAAGGATGGAAAAGCGCAGGCAGACACGTATTCGGCAAGAGCAGGTTATTCTGAGCATCAGACGGGACTGTGCTTCGACTTAAATACGATTGATGACAGCTTCCAGTACACTGACGAAGGAATCTGGGTCAACCAGAACGCTTACAAATACGGTTTTATAATCAGATATCCTAAGGGAAAAGAAAGCATAACCGGTTATCAGTATGAATCGTGGCATTTAAGATATGTCGGCAGGGAGCTGGCAGAGAAGCTTTACAATAACGGAAACTGGATTACGATGGAGGAGTATTTTGGCATAGACAGTAAATATGCCGATTAGAAAATGTAATAGTTTTATATAAGGAACCGCCCACTGCCGGTAGACAGGGACGGTTCCTTATATTGTTGGAGTTATTTGCTTCGTCCTGTATAATCATAGAATAATTCACAGAATTTGTCTGTTGCGGTATAGTATCTTAAATAGCTGTCTCTGCTTGTTTCATTGCGGTATTCCACGGCCACAATCGGTTTGTCAAGGCTTGTTATTTTTGTATTGGCAGTTTTATCAAGCTCTTGTGACATTTCTCTTAAGATGTCGGCACCACGGCTGGTAAAATCTGTAACAGTGCTGTCAGGTGTTATTGATCGGCCTGCACTTCCGTAATTAAACTCACCTTTATCATAGAGCGTAAAATTGGCTGCAATCGACTTGACAGTACCGTCGATGGTCAGTCCATCGCCATTAAGAAATTTGGTAAGAGGATTTTCGGTTTTCTGTGCATTTACCTTTTCCATGATAAACAGTGCTGCATTCGGCGTTAAGTCTGATATATTCACAGTAAAAATATAATTATCACTTTTATTGCTGTATGTACCACGGAAAGTACCGAAGCTTTCGATGCTCCGATAATCATTAGTGTGTTTGTAAGCATCTGAAAAATTAAGAGCTTTCATATCTTCGCGCAACACATTATATGCTTCTTCCATATCAGAGTCACTAATATTAACAGTATCGATACCTACTGAATAAAACGACATATCTTTTATCTGGTCATATTCAGGAAGGATTCGGTAGACATTGGCATATTCATCGGCTTTGCCAAGTAATGCCATGCAGTAGTTATATTCAGCCTCGCTTTTTAAAGTGAGGGTACGCCTGATTGTTCTTCCGTTAACCCTGAAATCAACAATTATGTTATTCCATCCGTATCTGGTAGAATTGTCTTTAATAGTTCTGATGTTATCTGAAAGTGTATCCACAAAATAATTAATTACTTCAGGATTGGTAATGTGTGCTTCGGATGCCATCCCTGAAAAATAACGGGCCTGCCTTTCGTTGGCGGTGCTTATTGATACATATTTTATATCTTTCTTTTCAGGTATATCGCCTAAAAGCACATTGTACCCGATGTACGTCATTGCAAGGAAAACAATGTTAAATACAACAAGAACCCAGAGCTGTCTGGCTGATTTGAGCACATTTGCAATCTTCTTCGTGGAAATCAGCTCATACAGGAAGTATGCAATTATGGCAATTACATAAGACAAAACAATATAAAATATTGTTGAGGTATAATCAGCATTGCCATATGAGCTGTCACCAAGCAGCAGCTCTACCAATGCGTAAATAGGTATAAGACATATAGCCATAGGCGGTATCAGGCGGAATATAAGCTGCAATACGCTGTTTCCCGCAGGCATGGTGGCAATTTCTGATTTCCTGTGGATAAATGCATAGAAGCCTGCCGCAAAGTAAACAAGGGAAAGTATAAATGTATACAGAACCGGAAGGAAATGTTCCATCGGATAGGATGCCTCGTTTTCGAGGAGTCCCAGCGCACTTCCCGTAACTATATTAAGTCTGTAATCAAGCAGCCCTCCTTCAAATGAAAAAGACATAATAGGAAGAATGTCAGAAAGGAGTCCTATATATACCATGACAATAAGTCTTGGGAAGACAAGCAGCATTACGGATACCGCAAAGTTGGAAAAATAAGTTCCGGTCAGGCTCATTGCGAGAAATCCCGCGCCAAGTACACAAAGGCAGCCTACGATTGTTGCCAGCAGTGATACAAAAACGCTGTACATATTAAGTGAAACATAAGGCGCAAAGGCTGTAATTATGCAGACAAGAGCGGTACTTGAAAGTATGATTATCAAAATCCATGCCATTATTGATGCAAGCAGTGAAAGTGCCAGACATTCGCGCTTCACAGGTGCCGAATGGTAGTAATCACTGCCGTTTCTCCTGTTAAGAAATCCGAACAGATACAAAATCATAACCGGCACAAGCACATAAAATGCGGCATACAGAAAAGGATGCAGTGAGCACAGATTGAACGTGCGTATGTATGCAGTTTCCGAGATTAAATTATATCTGGATGAGTATTCAATCTGCTGCTGTATGCCAATATTCTGCCCGATGACTGAAAATACCGCTTCTATGCAGAAAACCACAAGCCCCATGATTCCGATTGTGCGGAGCTGGCGCATGCCATCGAGAAATAATTTGAAATTAAATTTATCCTTCATGATAATCCTCCAGTCCTCAATCATTTATAAGCACATCATCAAAACAATATCCCAGTGCTTCCATTTCATAAGTAAATACTTCTTCAAGTGTAAGTGGGAGAATATCAAGGATAACAGGATTTTTTGCCTGGATTTTTGCCGTAACTTCGTTGCGGTCTCCCCTTACAATAATATTTGCAACGCTGCCGTGCTTTGTATAATGAAGCATATCAAGTCCTTCAAAAATTTCCTTCCCGTAGGTGTGTGCAAATTCCCCGGTAAATGCGACCTGCACCTTGAAAAGGGATGTCTTGAGATTGGAAATGTCGCTTTCAAGAACAAGACCGCCTTTGTGCAGCAGCGCAAGCTGGTCACATGTATCCTCAAGCTCTCTTAGTGAGTGGGATGTAAGTATGGCTGTTGCCTTGCGGTCAATAACATCCTGGCAGACTATCGTCTTAACAAGATTTCTCATAACAGGGTCAAGGCCGTCGAATGTCTCGTCAAGAAGCAGATACTTTGGGCGGCATGACAGAGCAAGTATGGTTGCAGCCTGTCTTTTCATTCCCTTTGAAAATGTGTTCATGTTCTTTTTTCCGTCGAGCTTAAAGCTTTCTTTCAGATGCTCATAGCGCTCGGCAGAGAAGTCTTTGTATAAAGACATATACAGCTTTGCCATTCTGTCCATTGATGAAGAATTAAGAAAATACAGTTCATCAGGCACAAATGCCATCTGTGATTTTAATTCCGTGTTCTCATAAATATTGTTCCCGTCGATTGTAATAGTCCCATTGTCAGCTTTATAGATTCCGGTGAGCAGGCGTAAAAATGTTGATTTCCCTGCTCCGTTTGAGCCGACCATTCCGTAGATACAGCCTTCCTCAATTGTGCAGGAAATGTTATTCAAAGCCTTATAGTCGCCGAATACTTTTGTCAGATTCTCAGCTTTAATCATTGCTTCCTCCTCATACTTTATTGCCGGGTGCGTCATCCCCAAAGACGCTTTTTCCCGTGACGTTGTCATTAATACCGTCATATTTGTAAACTTCATTTACACAGCGCATGACATCTTCTTTTGTGATGCCAGCCGTCTTCAGGCTTAGCAACTGTGCTTTGATATCTTCAAGTTCGCCTGCTTTAGCCGAACGCAGTATATCCAGTGCGTTGTCAGAGATAAAACTGCCTTTTCCGGGTACCGATTTGATAAGGTTCATCCGGTCAAGCTCTGAAATTGCCCGCTGTATAGTGTTTGGATTAACTGAAAGCTCAACAGAAAGAGTCCTTACTGACGGCATCCTGTCGCCGGAGGAAAGAATCCCTTTCAGTATAAATTCTTCAGTCTGCTGGATAATCTGCTCGTACACAGGCGTTCTTGACATTACATCAATCTGATACATTGTGCGCCTCCTTAGAATACTAACTGTATTAGTACGATTAATACAGTTAGAGAATATCATGTGACGCATAGAATGTCAATAATTTTTAAAATAATTTGGAAAAGCTATTGTAAATTGTCGATAATAGGGTAAAATTAATCTGAAAAACTTTTGTCAAAAAAGGGAGATTACAATGGATAAGTTAAAACCAATGCTTTTTACGGTAATGAAAAATTACTCAAAGGAGCAGTTCGTTAAAGATGTCATCGCAGGCATCATCGTTGCGATTATCGCACTTCCCCTGTCAATCGCACTTGCACTCGCATCGGGTGTAGGACCTGAACAGGGTATTTATACGGCAATTATAGCCGGGTTTATAATTTCGTTCCTGGGAGGAAGCAGCGTACAGATTGCAGGACCGACAGCCGCATTTGCAACAATTGTGGCGGGTATTGTCGCAGAAAACGGCATGACAGGACTTGCGACTGCTACAATCCTTGCCGGAATTATTCTGATTATTATGGGCGTACTCCGCCTCGGAAGTCTCATTAAATTTATTCCGTATACCATTACGGTTGGTTTTACTGCGGGAATTGCGGTAACAATAGTAATAGGGCAGCTTAAAGACTTTTTTGGAATTACATATGCACAGGGAACTGTAGCGGTTGAGACGATGGAGAAGTTAAAGGCTGATGCAGTATTTATCAACACGGTTAACTGGCAGGCGGTTGTCGTAGGAATTGTGTGTCTTGCGGTGCTGATTATATGGCCTAAGATAAGCGAAAAGATTCCGGGGTCACTTATTGCCGTAATCGTGGGAATTGTTATGGTGAAGTGCCTGAATATGAAGGTTAATACAATCGGTGACCTGTATACAATCAGTAATGCACTTCCGACTGTGCATATGCCGGATTTCAGTTTCGGTATGATAAGTAAAATGCTTCCGGATGCATTTACAATAGCGATACTTGCTGCGATTGAATCACTGCTTTCGTGTGTGGTTGCAGACGGAATGGTAAATTCAAGACATCGTTCAAATATGGAACTCGTAGCGCAGGGCGCCGGCAACATCGGCTCGGCACTTTTTGGCGGAATTCCGGCTACCGGTGCAATTGCGCGTACTGCTGCCAATATTAAGAATGGCGGTCGTACACCGATTGCAGGAATAGTACATGCAGTAACACTGCTTCTTGTACTGGTTGTGCTCATGCCTTATGCGGCACTGATTCCAATGCCTACAATAGCAGCAATTCTTTTCATGGTTGCATATAATATGTGCCAGTGGAGAACCTTCGTACACCTTGTAAAGACTGCTCCAAAGAGCGATATAATAGTGCTTGTGCTCACATTTGCGCTGACTGTTTTATTTGACCTTGTTGTGGCAATTGAGATAGGAATGCTCCTTGCATGTCTGCTGCTCCTTAAGAGAATGAGCGAGGAGACGGATGTAAAGGGTTGGAAGTATGTTGAAGATGAAAATGATCCTGACAGCATTACGCTGAGGAAGGTTCCGAAGCATGTGAGAGTATACGAGATAAGCGGTCCGCTTTTCTTCGGTGCGGCAGACAGAATAGCAACAATATCCGTAAAGGATTTTACAAAATGTCTGGTAATACGTATGCGTGCCGTTAATTCACTTGATGCTACTGCAATGCATTCACTTGAAGAAATTTATGATAAGCTCAGTAAAAAGAATATTACGGTAATTTTTTCACATGTCAATGAACAGCCGATGCGCGTTATGGAAAAGGCCGGGTTTGTTGATAAGGTAGGCAGGGAAAATTTCTGTGCGCATATTGACGATGCACTTGAAAAAGCTGCGGCATATGGTACAGCAGATTAAGCTGAGGATTAAACAGCGGATTTAAAAGGGGTGTCATGTATGAATGAAGAAATGAGAACTGATGAAATTCAGACCGGAACGGAAAATAGGAAAAAAAGTAAATATGACATTCAGAAATACGCAGTGATTGCGTCTATGGCCGTTGCAGCATTTTTTATATGTATACTGCTGTTCTTCATTGTCTACAGATACAGCGGATTTGCAAAGATATGGAACAAACTGATGACTATAATGCAGCCGTTTATTATCGGTATAGTACTTGCGTATGTAGTAAATCCTGTGATGATGACTGTGGAAAATGCGTTTATGCGTTTTGTGGCACCGGGGATTAAGAAAGAAAAAGCGGCGAAAAAGGCTGCAAGAGGAATAGGCATATTCTGTGCACTTATGCTGCTTATATTTATTATAGTATTTCTGCTTGAACTTATTATTCCGCAGATTATAGAGAGTATACAGGGCGTCATGGGCAATCTCCCTGATGAGATTAATTCATTTCTTGCATGGGTAGATAATATATCAAAAGGGAATACCCAGATTTCACAGGTGATTGAACAAAGTATTGTAGCAAGCACCGAGTTTGTGAAAACGTGGATTGAAGAGCAGCTGCTTCCGCAGGCAAATACTTATATTGTCTCTATTACGACCGGAGTCGTAAGCGTGGCAAAGCTGGTGATAAATCTTTTTGTCGGAATCATAGTATCCGTATATCTGCTTGCAAGCAAGGAACGTTTTATAGGACAGTTAAAGAAGATTATTTACACGCTGTTTGATGCAAAGAAAGGCAATATAATAATACACACTGCAAGAAAGAGTAACGAGATATTTGGAGGATTTATAACCGGAAAAATAATTGATTCTCTTATTATCGGGCTGCTGTGTTATATCGGACTTGTGATACTACGCATGCCGTATCCGATACTGGTGAGCGTTATTGTAGGTGTAACAAATGTGATTCCGTTTTTTGGACCATATATAGGAGCTGTGCCGAGTTTTATTATTATTGCGCTTGCAAATCCTATCAAGGGACTTTACTTTGTTATATTTATTCTTGTGCTTCAGCAGCTTGACGGTAATATTATAGGTCCCAAGATTCTTGGAGATTCTACGGGGCTTTCCCCATTCTGGGTTGTGTTTTCAATTCTTATAGCCGGAGGAATATTCGGCTTTGGAGGAATGCTTCTAGGTGTGCCTACATTTGCGGTTATCTATTATATTGCAGGGGAAATAGTAAGCAACAAGCTTAAGAAGAGAGACCTGCCGACTGACACTGAAAGCTACATTAAAGCTGAAAGCCTTGATACTGAGTCAAATAAAATTAAATACATGGAATAAAATATATTTCAGGTGGTGGATTAACACTGAGGTGTTCGTTATTTATAATGCTAAAAATTGTAGTATGGATGTAGTATTTTGTGGTATACTATAAAGGAGTAAATACCTTTCTGTGAAAGAGAAAGGAGAAAGGATACGTGTATGACAATTGATAGAAGAGTAAGTAGTATTGAATCCAGCTTCAAAATGGAGAGTATGCCATTTGATGCAGAATGCCGTCAAAGAGTAAGAGATGTCTTAGTTAAGAAGGTTTCCGCAGCAGATGCAATTACAGAATTAAATAAGAAATACAGAGTATCCAAGAAGCAGGTTGAAAGATCAAGAGTATGATTATTTCTATGATGATGAACAGGATGCTAAATACTGTTATCCGGGAACAAATGTATTAAAGAATAAGCTGGATATAAGAGATTCAGACACATTGCACGAGGCTGAAAGAGACTATTCAGCAGTACGTCAGGCAGAACTTGTCAATCAAGGTGTTACAGGTGATTTCTCTTTTAAACACCTTTGTTCTATACATAAGCATTTATTCAGTGATGTCTATTCTTGGGCAGGCAAGACAAGAACGGTTGATATTTCTAAAGGAACAATTTTCTGTTTGGTGCAGTTTATTGAAAGCCAATTTGATGATTTATATCGTAATCTGAAAAAAGAAAATTTCTTAGCTGATATAACAGATAAGGAAGAGATGAGTAAGCGACTTGCTTATTACTTGGGTGAGATTAATATGATTCATCCTTTTAGAGAAGGCAATGGGAGAACTCAGAGAATATACATAGAGCAGTTATGTTTGAACAATGGTAGATTTGAAATTGATTTTACCGATGTTTCAAAAGAAGAAATGATAGCTGCCAGTATTAAATCAGCAAATGCCAGCAATGATATGTTGGAAAATTTGATTAAGAGCTGTCTTTTTGAACATCAACAATAAAAACACAAAATGAGATATAAACAGATGAAAGACTAACGGCATACTAACAGTCGACTAACACAGAACTAACGACAGACTAACAACGACATAATTGTAATGCAAAATCAGGTATGATATTATTATGGCAATCGAAACAGAGATGTTCCGGTTGCTTTTTTATGCTATGAAAGGGGTGGATTTGCTGGAAAATATTTTTTGGAAGGGTTAATTTTTGTGAGAAATATGCCGATATCAAAATCGTAAAGCATAATTATATTTATATGCTGCAGTATCAGCTGAGAAATTAGCTGCGGGATTAGCTGTATACGCGGTAAAATGTGCTTTATCTGCGCCACGGATGGCAGCAGGACATTGCTTTGCGGGTATATCTGCAAAGCCGGATATTTTATGCGTCATGGACGAGAAAGGATGTGAGACCATGATAATCGGCAACAGTGCGGTTGGGCTAAGTTCAAACCGCGTCTATTCAAGTTTTCTCTATTCAGAGAAGGAATCCGCTGTTATGAAGAAGGATGATGCAGCAGCCCTGCAGATTTCTGAGGATGGAAAGTCTCTTGTGCAGAAACTTAGGGATTTGAAGGATGATTCAAAAAAACAGCAGAGTAATTCGGCTGCGGTGTATGTCGGGATTATCCAAAAAAGTTCGGAGGTGTCGTATGATGAAAGAATCGGAGACACCAATGATTTAAAGCTGGAGCTTATCGAAAGGATGCTTGAGGCATTAAGAAAGGGAAGGTACGGCAGATACGAGCGGCTTTCAAAGGATTTGAATGAGCATGAGCGTCACAGCGCTAAACAGAATCCTGTTCAGCAGGCTTCATTGTCAGTGTCAGGCGGAATGTCGGCTTCGGGTGAGATGAGGTTTTTGGGCGGACCGTCAGCTTCAGGTGAGATGAGTGTGGCGGGTGGACTACCGGCTTCAGGAGCTTTAGTGCCTTCAGGTGCCGCAGGAAATTCAGGTGGCTCAACGCTTACCAGAGTGACGGCTGCACAGACGATATTTTCTGAGCAGGAGGCGGTCACATTTGCAGGGACAGGCATGGTTAATACGGCAGACGGAAGACAGATTAATTTTAATATTGAGCTGGGGCTTTCGCAAGCCTTCTGCGAACAGTACGAGGAACTGTCAATGCAGGATTATATCTGTGTTGACCCGCTTATAATTAATGTCGGAGCGGACACAGCCAAAATCAGTGACCAGAAATTTTTGTTTGACCTTGATGCTGACGGAAAAGATGAAGAGATTTCAAGGCTTGGAAACGGCAGCGGTTTTCTTGCGCTTGATAAGAATAATGATGGTATCATCAATGACGGCAGCGAATTATTTGGAACAAAATCGGGAGACGGGTTTGCTGATCTTGCAGCGTATGATGAAGATGGCAACGGATGGATTGATGAAGCGGATTCAGTATTTGAAAAACTGAAAGTATGGAGCTTTGATGAGAATGGTGAAACTAATCTGGTAAGTCTTAAGGAGGCCGGGGTAGGCGCAGTATATCTTGGAAATTCTTCAACGCAGTATCATTTGAGGGATGAGGATAATGCGGTGCAGGCCGTAATAAGAAAAACAGGAGTATTTCTGAAGGAAAATGGTGAAGCGGGCACCATACAGCATGTGGATTTTGCAGTGTAAAAATTAAAGGGGACCCGGTGCACTAAGTTGAGATGCTTAGTGCGCCGGGTCATTTTTGTTGCTCAGCGTATGTACTCAGCCTATTTTTATTTTTGGCTTATTTTACACATTTTGCTTATTTCTCACACGTTTATTCGATGTAGTAGACCCAGTCAGATTTGCGCGCAGGAGTCTGCGGGTAATCGCCGTCCACATAGCCGAGAACGCAATGACCGATTCCCTCATATTCACCTTCGATACCAAGTGATTTGAGAATTTCCAGCCCCTCTGGACGTTCAAATTCTTCCTTTGCTCTGTGAATCCAGCAACTGCCGATGCCAAGTGAATGAGCAGCAAGCATGAGATTTCCCATGACAAGGCTGCCGTCATAAACATGGTTGACACATGATTTGTCAGCAAGGACAATCAAAACAACCGGTGCACCATAGAACGGATCACTGTTCTTTCCCATGATTTCAGCATTAAGCTTGGAAAGACGGTCTCTTACGTCTTTATTTGTCACCGCAATAATAATAGGTGACTGCATATTTTTGCCTGTTGCTGCATATGTACCCGCAGTTATAATCTTGTCTATAATATCTTTAGGTATCATATCAGGCTTAAAGCTCCGGATGCTTCTTCTTGTTTGAATCAGTGATAAAACATCATTATCAATAGACATATTAACCTCCATTCTGAGCGATTTATCGCAGGTTGACTTTTTTTCTATCATATTTTACCATTTAAATAACGACGAAACAATATTCTAAAAATGGTGGTAATAAATATATGAAAAAAGCAAGAATGTTGGTATTACTGATGTATTTGCATTTAATGGTGAGTATGGTGGCACCTTTTATGGCTGTTATTATTGCTAATAAATACAATTCAAAAAGCGGATTGTTATGTATTTTGTTATATGTAATTATTGTTTTAGCAATACAGATGTATGGCTGGATTTGCGCTGTAAGTGCAAGAAAACTATTGAAACACAACAATATAGAAGAACTAAGGAAAGCATGGTTGCTGTTAAAGTTAAAAACTGTACCGTTTTATATTGTTAATTACATATATAGCTTTTTAATGTGGTTTGTTCTTGTAGCAGCTTCCAGAGGAATATTTATTATATTTGTCTGGATACCGGTGGCAATAACTTGTTCTTTTATTATACAAAGCGGAATTTATGGGTATTGTTATATAAAATATATGCGTGACATTAAAGGGATTGGAATTACCAATAATCAAGTGATAATGCAGTTTATTCCGGTGTTGGATTTTTTTGGTACATTGAAACTGAGAAGAATAGTAAATGATGTATTAAATGAGGTGAAGGAGAATTGAGCGGGCGGGGTACAGATGCACGAATTGCAGTCTCTGTACCCCGCTGGAGGTGTGGCAGGCGGCGGAGGAGAAAGTGAGCGGGGTACAGGATAAAGAAAAGCAGCATCTGTACCCCGCTTACTTCGGTTGAAGAGAAAAGCGAGCACTATTACAAAAATTCAATATCACATTCATCCAGAGTACAAACAAGTACTAAATATTCAGAGCAAATAGTTACTCTTCCATCTCCACCACCCCAGAATGTACCTGCAACACCTTCATCTCCGTAGATAAGTCTTATGTTGCATGACCCGGTAATCATATCAATACACTCTCCGATACCATTACTTCCGCGTATAACATACCGTTCTCCGCCACCAAGACCTACATCCGTAATCCTTACAGGCGACTTTGCAACTTTTTTCCAATCAATTGGCTCTGTGATTTTTTTCATCTTATAATATTTCATTATTAATTCATCATCTGAGCGGTGTACCCATCCATCATTTTCAACAATCGATGAAATAATGCATCTTTCATCAATGAAAGATTTAGGATTTTCTTTTATTTTATTTAAATTCTCTACAAATAATCTTAAATGCTCATCCTGTGCCTTCAAATCTGTTCCAAACTGTTTGCTTGGTACATACATTTTAATTGACACATTTCCATACTGTGATTGTCCTTCAAAAGATATCTGTTGCCCACCAAAAACCTTCTTTATCTCGATATTATATAAGCTAATATGATTTATTATATAACACTTATGGAATTCCCCAAAAAGATTATATACCGCAATCAAAACTCTTTCATCTGTTGTAGTTACAAATGCTTTACAGTCAGAAACGCTATGTGCATTCTTCATATACAAATACGATATTTTATCCCCCATTGGCTCTGCCATATCAACAAAAATTTCATCTTCATGAGTAGTCTCATTTATTCTCAGATATTTTGAAAAAGTCTCTTTATATAATTTTGAACAAAACACATTTTTAAAAACCATTTCCACTCCAAATTTATTTTACTTATCAATATAAAGGAAAATAAGAATTTCATTTCATTGCTTATTATAGCAAATAAGCGTCAGATATTCTAGTAGAAAGCATTTCATTGAGTTCACACAGCCCATTTATATTATGTTATAATGTATTATGTAATTTTCTTGACCTTATTTTTGATATTATGAGGATTCACAAATCCTTGTAATGCAATATAACACAATATATCACAAGGGAATATATAAGGGAAAGCTATCATACAGAAAAGTTAGTGTTTATAAGGGTTAGCATGGAATTTATTAATAAAAAATAACAGCTAATGTAACCCTTAAATTGTGTGATTATACAATCGGTATTTGCGGAGATTGACAGATTGGAAGAGAGTTCTTCTTAAGGTATTAATCATTATCTGCCTAAGCTTGTGTTCTTTATTGATTTGGACAGAAAAAACTGGAGAGAAAAGGCAAATACGACGATGCTTTCTACCTAAGCAAGGTTTTCTACATTGATTTGGGCAGAAGAATTTGGAATAAACGACGATATTTTTCTGCCATAGATGGCGTTCTGTATTGGTATGGGCAGAAATACTGCAAGAAAAAGACATGAATATCCACATTTTCTCTGCCTAAAGTCACCTTTTATACCAGAATAGGCAGATGGCAGAGGTTTCAGGTAGCACTTTAGTTTCCTAATTGACCGAGCAGTGCCATTCGCATTTCGCTTTGCTTCATTTCTCATTATGCGCTGTTGCGTGAAATACAGCCTTTGGCGAGCAAGCTCATCACGGCTGTATTCCGTCTTGCCTGCGCGCCGCTCGTAAAAATGCACAACTTAGAATTTGCGGACAATCAAAAAGGAGTATTTTATATGGGAGAATTATCTAAACTTCCTAACATAGGAAAAATAGTTGAAGAACAACTTCTTGAAGTAGGGATTAGCTCAGCTGATGAGTTAATAGCGATAGGGGCAAAAGCGGCATGGCTCAAAATACAAGAAATTGATGAATTATCTAAGAAAATTGTGATAACGGACAAAGGACAAGTTTTGATTGAGCAGAAGATGAAGCCGTTAGTCGATATGGAAGAAAGTGTTTTAGCTTCGTGGACTGAAGAAGACAGACATAAATATCTTGAACTGATAGAAAAGTTCAAAATGCAGTTTGAAAAGGAAGTAAGAGCATATGATAAGACACAATAGTATTCAGTTATCAGACCATTTCACTTATAAAAAGCTGTTAAGATTTGTTCTTGCTCCGATATGTACCATGCTCTTTACATCTGTTTATGGCATCGTAGATGGTTTCTTTGTTTCAAATTATGTAGGAAATACAGCATTTGCATCACTCAATCTGGTTATGCCGTTTATTATGATGATTGCGTCAGTCGGATTTATGTTTGGTGCCGGTGGTAACGCATTAGTATCGTTGTATTTGGGGCTTGGTGAAAAACAGAAAGCGAAGGAATACTTTTCCCTTATAGTTTATACACTGATTGGGATAGGTCTGGTTCTTGCTGCTGTCAGCATTTTTCTGGCACCCGGTATTTCAAAACTTCTTGGTGCAAGTGAAGCAATGCTGCCATACTGTGTGCTGTATTTAAGAATAAATATGGCAGGCGTTGTTTTTTTTATGCTGCAGAATCTGTTTCAATCGTTTTTGATTACGGCGGAGAAACCGAAAATAGGATTTGCCATAACGCTGCTTGCAGGATGTGTAAATATGCTGCTTGACTGGATTTTAGTAGGAATATGCGGCTTTGGAATAGCCGGTGCAGCATGGGCAACCGTCACCAGCCAGATAATCGGTGGTACAGTTCCGTTTTTCTATTTCATGCTTTCAAAATCAAGTATCATAAAATTAACAGGAACAAAATTTGAAGTTAAAGTAATTGCTAAAACTTGTGGCAATGGTGTCAGCGAATTTTTGTCAAATGTATCGGCATCTATTGTCGGATTCTTATATAATTTGCAATTGATGCATTATATTGGGGAAAATGGTGTGGCTGCTTATGGTGTTATTATGTATGTATCCTTTATATTTGTGGCGATATATATCGGATATTCCATGGGGACTGCGCCGATTATCGGATTCCACTATGGCGCAGGGAATAAGTCAGAACTTCAAAATATATTTAGAAAAAGTGTTATAATACTTACAATTACAAATATTTCGATGTTTGTTCTGGCTGAAATCCTGACAGTATCTATGGCAGATATATTTGTCGGATATAATCGGGAACTGCACGAATTAACCATACATGGAATGAGGATTTACTCTGTTGCTTTTTGGGTTATTGGATTTAATATATTTGCATCTGCTTTCTTCACTGCATTAAGCAACGGGAAGGTTTCAGCAATTTTATCGGTTACACGTACATTGATTTTGCAGTTAATCATGATATATTTATTGCCGATATTATTAGGTGTGGATGGACTTTGGACAGTAGTAATAGCAGTTGAAGGAATAAGTTTGATAGTGACAGTTTATTATATTCTGAAAAACCGGAAAATTTATGGATATATGAAATGATTGTAAATAGGAGGATAAAATAATGGCATTTATGGGGGTGTTGCTGGTAGCAATCATTTTTACGGCAGTTTTTTTGCTGGTTGTTTTTGGGGTTGCACTTGTTGGACTGGCACTACTTATAGCGGGAATTATATTACATATGCAGAATAAGAAATATAATAAAAAAGCGAAGGTTCCGTATATTTTGATTGCTGTGGGCTGCGTGCTTATTATTCCGTCGGTTTGCGTTGGTATATCAATTATTATTGAAATTATTACTTGCATGGTCTGAGCACAGGTGACATTGCAGGTCAATATAAGGTGAACCGGATTAGACGGGTGAGCATACTATAATAATTGTCAGAATATTTTATTAAAATAAAACAATTAATAAAAAGAATGGCAACAATAGAAAATAAAACAAAATATTTTTCGATAAATTGTAAAAATGTATTGACAAAAGTAAAAAACAATGTTAATATACATACATAAACAAGAAACAACCAAATCAAATAAATCAACCATAACAAAAAAGAAAGAGGGCGATTCCGTTGGGTTAGATACGAAATAACAATCAATATGAAGTGGTAATGCAACGAAGAGCAGATATCATAGTTAATTGATATTAGATTAATGTATTATAATCGGTAAAGTAATATGTGAAAGATAAGAAATGAGACTAACAATGATAAGCTTGAAGAGGCAGTCATATTGAACAATACCACAAAAAGTAATATCCGGGATTTCAGATTCGTGTAAAGAAACGATGAAGAAAAAGTGTACTACTTATACAACCTGAAAGTTTTTGAAGAAGCTACTTTGAAACAATGCATATGCTGAAGGCACTGGATGCAAAATTGTTAGAAGAAAGTAACAGGAACTGATGGAAGATATATTTAGTGGGCTGTGAGAAATTAAGAATAGGGTTCTTATTTCAAAACTCTGATATTATTAAAATAATCGGTACATATATAATAATTAATGTAACAAGAAAGAGAGGACAAGGGAAAAATTGAATAACGAACAGTTTTAGAACGGCCGTTGTATTTTGGAAAGTACAGATATAACGGTCGTTCGATTTGTGTAATAGTATATCCGTGTAACAGTATATCCTGTTAAAGCGTGTAAATTAGATTAGAGAATAAAATTATATTAAGATTTAATAAATGTTATATTGACTGTTTGAATCAAATGTGGTGGATATAGGGTTTTACAACTGTCTATAATATGATATAATAAGCCTTGCGGCAATGTGCGCTTGCGGACATTGACATAAGGCAAAACTACACGGAGACGTCAGTCGACGTGATATAATGAGCGTTAGCGAGCTGGAGCAAGCGTAGCTTGTTCATGGCGAGCGGCGAATGGCAATCACGATAGATTTCGAAGAAATCGTCAAGCACGAAGTGCGAATCGTGATATAATGCTTCATAAAGATTTTGCGTGAAAAATGGAGGTTAGTGTGAAAAATTACGCAGATGCGCTGATTTTTCACACGGCTGTTTGTGCCGCAGGCGCCACAAACAAGCCATTATCGCAGAGCCAAATCTGATATTTGGCTCGCGATTCCTCCGATGCATAAGCGTCTGCGGAATGGAGGTTAATATGAGCGAATCATGTAATCATAATTGCGGAAGCTGCGGAGAAAACTGTGATTCAAGGCAGGAGCAGGACTTTCGCAAACAGCTTCATGAAGGAAGTACAGTCAGAAAGGTTATAGGAGTTGTAAGCGGCAAAGGTGGAGTCGGAAAATCAATGGTGACTTCAATGCTTGCGCTTGCTGCACAGAGGAAAGGCGCACATGCGGCTATTCTTGATGCTGATATAACAGGACCTTCAATTCCAAAAGCATTCGGATTAAAAAATAAAGCTTCAAGTGACGGACAGGTTCTGATGCCGGTATGCTCAGACAGTGGTATACAAATTATGTCAACAAACCTTTTGCTCGCCAATGATACCGATCCCGTAATCTGGAGAGGACCTGTTATTGCGAGTTGTGTACAGCAGTTCTGGACGGATGTTATTTGGAATGATGTGGATGTTATGCTGGTTGATATGCCGCCGGGAACAGGAGATGTTGCGCTTACGGTATTCCAGTCACTGCCTGTTGACGGAATAATTATTGTAACAACGCCTCAGGAGCTTGTGTCAATGATTGTTGAGAAAGCGGTAAACATGGCAGCAACAATGAATGTTCCGATACTTGGAATAGTGGAAAATATGTCATATTTTGAGTGCCCGGATTGCAAAAAGAGACATGAGATATTTGGAAAAAGTCACATTGAAGAATTGGCAGCAAATTTTGGTATTGCCAATGTCGCAAAGCTGCCTATTGATACCAGCCTTGTTGCCGGTGTTGATTCGGGTACAATAGAAAAATATGAGGGAGAAAGCTTTAATATAATAAAAGAAATGCTTGAAAAGCTGTTATAATATGTTGATTGCAGGTGCCGGTGGGAAATTCGCCGGCACCTGTAATGTTTTAACATTGCAATAATACAGCGAATTTAAGCTGACATTTAAGCCAACATATTAAGATAGTAGGATGGCACAAGAAATTTTCTTATAACAGCAATAAATGGCATATAAGAGCTTAAGTCAAAGAAAATAGGGCAGCATACAAGCGCACAGAGTATAATGGCAGGAACAACTGCTATCAACAAATGGCTGTGCCTTATGATGAGTGACATAAAAACTGAGAAGGCTGTAACAAGAATAATGTAAATAAGCATTGCCAATACTTCTTTTGATGTCACCGTAAATATACCGGCAGCAATTAATGTCACAATCGATGATATTGCAAAAAGTATTGTTGGTACAAGCGGGTACATTATACGGCTGGTTGATGAAAAATGGGTAGGCAGGGTTATGAATACACCATTTTCTTTATCAGTCAGCCATTGTACACTGCCGAAAAGACCTCCCAGAAATATAATGACAGAAAGTATTCCCCTCAGCGGAAATAAATCGCTTTGCGCATTATAGTCAGTAGTCTGCATGCTGTATTCAGTGGCTGCGGAAGATATGTCAAGTGTCTTAAAATTTACATGAAAAGTTGCAGGACCGTTCAGATAGTAGTCAAAGCGTTCATCTACATAAGAAACGGCACTGTCTTTTACTCTTGCGAAAGCATCATTGTCTGCAATATAATTTATGGCAGTATCTTTACCAAATTCACGAAAAATTGTGAAAAAAACCATTTCACTGGACAGTGAAGACATTACAGAGGATGGAGATTTAAGCAGCAGAATGGAATTTCTGTAATTTCCGCTGCGTATTTTTTCGCTTAGATTTTCTCTGAATACATATCCGCAGTCGGTATCTCCTTTAATAATTGACTGCCTCAGAGAGTCTTCAGAGTCTGCAATATAATAAGTTACTACGTCATTGCTGCCAAAGACTAAGGCTTCAGCCGCTTCATGGCTCAGAGAATCGTTGTCATACATATAAATGCCGATTTTAGGGCTGCTGTTTTCCTTCACGTCAGGAATGTGCGCAACAATAAAAACGCAGACGGGAAGCCCGGCAAGAAATAGAAGCATGAACCTGTAATGCAGTTGTCTTTTTACAAGAAGTCTGAACCAAAGCAGATATTTTTTCATCAAAATCTCCTAAATTAAATCAAGAATTAATTTTAACTAACAAAGCCTGTAATGCCGTGCAGACACAGCATACAGCAATATTTGCAATTACATTTACAGCATCAAACGTTCCTGATAATATGTTTCCCCACAGATTTAAAATCCACGTTGTAGGCATGAATATGCTGATTTTCTGAATGACTGACGGCAGAAACGCAGATGGAATAAGTGCGCCGGACAAAAACATCATTATAAGCGTCAGTAAAAATAACAGTACGACATCAGCAGAAATATTATCCGAAATGCCAAGTATTGTCTGAGCAACAGAGAATGTTGTAAATATGGCAACAAACATAAGAATAAATTCTGTAATCCCCAACCCGGAAGATACCTGTTGCAGTATTAAGGTAAATCTGTCAGAAAATCCGGATATTATTGCGCAAAATAGTATAAGCACCGAGGAGAGTGCAAAAAACATGACAGAAACCCCAATGGTTTTGCTCAGTAAAACTACCGGTGTACTAATTCCTTTCCGTGAAAAAGAAGCATTCAGACATCTGCCTTCACGGAAAAGAAGGTGCATACATGAAATTGATGAAAACATTAACAGCAGCACTATTGCGGTGCGTATATAAAACTGCACGAGCGTAAGGCTTCCGGTGGAAGTAACGGTTTCTTTTTCAAAGTAGACGGTTCGGTTTAATGCATAGGAAAGATACTTTTCGTTCAGATACAGTTCCGCTTTGGAGATTTCACTGCGAAGCCCGTGTCTTACGCATACATCATCCACAGCATAAATACCTGCCTGTGCAATGGCGAGGTCACCGACTCCTGCATTTATCAGTTCTCTGAAAAGAGGAGATGATGAAGTTTTTCCGCTTTTTGGAAGAATTACTTCGGCAGGTGTGTTAGTGCCGTTTAGAATGTGCTCGATAAAATTATCGGGAACAAAGATAATTGCATCGATATTTCCGCTTTTTAAGCCGTCAAATGCATCAGTTTCGCTCATTTCCCTAAATGAACAATGGCTTTTTACGGTGTCAATCTCGTTGATAAATGCAAAAGCAGCACGTGTATACATTCCACTGCCGTCAGGAAGAACGAGTGCAACGTCCATAGGCTGCATTCCGTCATCGCTGTACAGAAGCTTTGTGCCGGCAAAACCAATAAGTGTAACAATTATTGAAAATGCAGCGGTGGCTGCAAGTATTTTCGGAAGTGATAAAAATGCGGATTTTACACGAAGGTAAAACAGTAATAATGATTTTTTCAATCCGGCCTCGATTCTGCAGCGGCAATTGAAGAATAAATGCGGTTAAGCAGTATATCAGCAATTGCACTGTCTTGACGGATTGGTTTTGCAAGCTCATAAAGCTCCGTAAGGACTCCGTTCTGGAGCAGATACATACGGTCGCATAAAGAGAGCTCGCCGGTTTCATGACTTGTAATAATAGTGGTATTTCCCTGTGCCTGATATGAGGCAAGATAATTTTTAATGTCCTCTTTGCACACGATGTCAAGAGAGGCTCCGGGTTCATCAAGAATTAGTATCGGAGGCTCCTTTGCAAGGGCACAGGCTATGGAAAGACGTTTTTTCATGCCGCCGGAGAGAGTTGCCACATCATAATCTCTGTAGGCACTAAGGCCAAAATGCGCCAGAATTCCTGAATTTAAATCATCTTCAAGACTTCTTTTGCTGTCACAGTACCAGAGACGAAGATTATCATAAACAGATAAATGATTCATCAGAGGATTTTCCTGTGGTACGAATCCAATGTATTCCGAAAAAATTCGATGTGATTTTAAAGGATTTTTCCCGGAATATAAGATCTGCCCGCTGTCAGCTTTAAGAGAACCCGACAGAATATTAAGAAGAGTGGATTTACCGCATCCGTTGGCACCGACGATTCCTATGCATTCGCCGGGAGTAGCATGAAAAGAAGCGCCGGTAAGCACTTTCTTGCGGCGGTAGCTTTTTTTGATGTCTGTAACTTCAATAATATTCATTATCAGATACTCCTGTATTAATAAAATTTAAAAGCTGTTCCACGAAGCGATATTTACGTGGCTTCATGAAACAGCTCCGGCTGTACGTGATTAGTTATTTTCCTTATAATCAAGAGCTGCCTTTATGAAGCCCTTGAAAAGAGGATGCGGACGATTAGGGCGTGACTTGAGTTCAGGATGTGCCTGAGTTCCAAGAAACCAAGGATGATTAACATTTTCAATCATCTCAACAATGCGTCCGTCAGGTGAAATTCCTGAAAGCATCATGCCGTTATCGGTGAATGCCTTGCGGTAATCGTTGTTTACCTCATAGCGGTGGCGATGTCTTTCATGAATGGTTTCACTGCCATATAATTCATATGCCTTGCTTTTTGTGTTAAGTACACAAGGATATGAACCGAGACGTAATGTTCCGCCGATATCATCAATACCTTCCTGATCAGGCATAAGATGGATGACAGGATGAGTAGTTTCAGGCTGAAGCTCAACACTGTGTGCATCTGAGTAACCAAGAACATTTCTTGCAAATTCAATAAGCGCAATCTGCATACCGAGACAGAGACCAAGATAAGGAACTTTGTTTTCACGTGCATACTGCGCAGCGAGAATCATTCCTTCGATACCACGGTCACCAAAACCGCCCGGAACGATAATACCTGATACATCGCCGAGCATTTCATTGATGTTATCTTTATTCAGAAGCTCTGAGTCAACCCATTTGATATTGACCGAAGCATAGTTAAATACTCCGCCGTGCTTTAAGGCTTCAACAACACTGATATATGCATCATGGAGCTGTGTATACTTTCCTACAAGTGCAATATCTACGCTTGTCTTAGGATTCTTCCATGCAGTACACATATCACGCCATTCAGAAAGATCCGGTTCAGGGCATTCAAGATTAAGACATTCGCATGCAACCTGCGCAAGGTGTTCTTCCTCCATTGCAAGAGGTGCTTCGTATAAAATGTCAACATCAAGATTCTGAAGTACATGTGAACTTGGAACATTACAGAACAAAGCAATCTTATCCTTAAGACCCTTATCAAGAGGATGCTCTGAACGGCATACTATGATATCCGGCTGGATTCCCATTCCCTGCAGTTCCTTAACGCTTGCCTGTGTAGGCTTTGTCTTCATCTCGCCTGAAGCACGAAGATACGGTATAAGTGTTACGTGAATAAGAATTGCATTTTCTCTGCCAACCTCATGCTGGAACTGGCGGATTGCCTCAAGGAAAGGCTGGCTTTCGATATCACCGACTGTTCCTCCGACTTCGATAATGGCAATTTTTGTCTCATCAGATGAGTAATCACGGTAAAAACGTCCCTTGATTTCATTGGTAATATGAGGAATTACCTGAACTGTTCCTCCGCCGAAATCTCCGCGGCGTTCCTTTGAAAGAACGGACCAGTAGATTTTTCCTGTTGTTACATTGGAATTTTTAGTAAGACTTTCGTCGATAAATCTCTCATAATGTCCGAGGTCAAGGTCAGTTTCAGCACCGTCATCAGTTACAAACACTTCACCATGCTGAATCGGGTTCATTGTACCTGGATCAATATTGATATATGGATCAAACTTCTGCATTGTGACCGAAAATCCTCTGGATTTCAAAAGACGACCAAGTGAAGCCGCAGTAATTCCCTTTCCTAAACCTGAAACAACACCACCTGTAACAAATACATATTTTACGGGCATGATAAACCTCCTTCGTAGTAAGTTCATATATTACAAACAATTTACAAACACTTTTATAGTATACAACGAAACTAATTTAATTTCCACAAGTATTTAAAAAAATTTCGTACATATAAAATTCACATTATATGGAGTTGATTTTATTGCAAAAAATCCATATAATAATCCCATGTAAATAAATGCACATTAAATATAGAAAGAGAAAAGAAAATAATGGATAATAGACAGAATAACAGTCAGGGCAACGGCGGCAATCAGGATGGAAACCGTGGTCCCAAATTTAATCAGACAATAGTAATTTTGATTATTGCGGCATTAATTACGTTTATCGGAATAAGCTGGCTTAACAGCATGGTTAAGGACGCAACTTACAAGGAAGTGACTTATGATGAGTTCCTTGATATGATTGATGACGGAGAGATTGCCAAAGTTTCGTTTGAATCGGACAGAATACTGATAGAGCCCGTGAAGCAGAATAATTCTATGGGTGTTAAGTATACGTACTATACGGGATATCTTAATGATGACGAGATAATAGGCAAACTTGAAGAAAATAACATAAAATTCAGCGGATATATACCGAGCACCAATTCATCAATAGTTGATTTCCTGGTTGCATATGTCCTGCCGCTTCTCTTCATTTATCTGCTGTTCGGACTTATTTACAGGAGAATGGCCAAGAACGGCGGCGGAATTATGGGCATGGGTGTCGGAAAAAGCAATGCCAAGGTATATGTACAGAAGGAGACCGGAGTCACATTTAAAGATGTGGCAGGGCAGGATGAAGCGAAAGAATCACTCACTGAGATAGTTGATTTCCTGCATAATCCTGAGAAATATTCGCATATCGGTGCAAAGCTTCCGAAAGGTGCACTTCTTGTAGGACCTCCGGGAACAGGTAAGACGCTTCTGGCCAAGGCAGTTGCCGGTGAGGCGAAAGTTCCGTTCTTCTCACTTTCCGGTTCTGATTTTGTGGAAATGTTTGTTGGTGTGGGTGCATCCCGTGTTAGAGATTTGTTCAAGCAGGCACAGCAGTCGGCACCATGTATTATTTTTATAGATGAAATTGATGCAATCGGTAAAAGCAGGGATTCAAAGCTTGGTGGCAATGATGAGCGTGAGCAGACACTCAACCAGCTTTTGTCGGAGATGGATGGCTTTGACGCCTCCAAGGGTATATTCATACTTGCCGCAACAAACAGACCGGATGTGCTTGATAAGGCACTCTTAAGACCGGGAAGATTTGACAGAAGAATTATTGTCGATAAACCTGACCTTAAAGGAAGAGTCGATACTCTTAAGGTTCATTCAAAGGGCGTTCTTATGGATGATACGGTTGACCTTGATGCCATTGCACTTGCAACATCCGGAGCAGTAGGCTCTGACCTTGCTAACATGATTAATGAAGCAGCTATCATGGCTGTAAAGGCAGGGAGAAAATATGTTTCACAGAAAGATTTGTTTGAAGCTGTTGAGGTAGTCATTGCGGGTAAGGAGAAGAAGGACAGAATCTTAAGCAAAGAAGAAAAAAGAACTGTTGCTTACCATGAAGTCGGACATGCGCTTATTACTGCCTTGAAGAAAAATGCAGAGCCGGTTCAGAAGATAACGATTGTACCGCGTACTATGGGGTCACTCGGATATGTAATGCAGGTTCCTGAAGAAGAGAAATACCTCATGACAAAGGATGAGCTTATGACCCGGATAGTCACGCTGCTTGGCGGACGAGCAGCCGAAGAGCTTGTGTTTGACAGCGTCACGACAGGTGCATCCAATGACATAGAGAAGGCTACAAGTATGGCCAGAGCTATGATTACGCAGTACGGAATGTCGGATAAATTTGGACTTATGAGTCTTGAATCAGTTGAAAACAGATATCTGGACGGACGTACAGTGCTTAATTGCAGCGATGTAACGGCAGCAGAGATTGATTCAGAGGTGAGGGAACTCCTTAGGAAATGTTTTGAAGAGGCAAAAGCATTGCTTGCCAAAAACCGCAGTGTATTGGACAAAATTGCCGATTTCCTGTATGAGGAGGAAACGATAACAGGAAAGCAGTTTATGGAAATATATAACGAAGTTAAAAATCCACAGCCTGTACCTGCTGCGGCAGAATTTGCAGATTGATTGGAATCAGCTTAGAGGGGCAGGAACGCCATGCATTATCTGATGCGTGATGTGCCTGCCCTGAGTGTTTTATGCAGTGCCGGTGGGATAAATTGCAATAAAGCGTTCTTGGAATGGGAAATGGTGTGAAAGATATGTTTGATATTGAAGAGGAATTGAAAAAACTTCCGGCAAAACCGGGAGTTTATATTATGCATGATAAAGCTGACACAATTATATATGTAGGTAAGGCAATCAGCCTTAAGAACCGCGTGAGGCAGTATTTTCAGAGCAGCAGGAATCTCTCGGTGAAAATCCAGCATATGGTGTCCAATATTGACCATTTTGAATATATAATTACGGATTCAGAGCTGGAAGCGCTGGTACTTGAGTGCAATCTGATTAAGGAACATCGTCCCAAGTACAATACTATGCTCAAGGATGATAAGTCATATCCGTTCATAAAGGTTACTGTTAATGAGAAATATCCCCGTGTGCTTTTTGCAAGAACAATGAAAAAGGATAAATGCAGATATTTCGGACCATACACCAGTGCAGGAGCGGTCAAGGATACAATAGAACTTCTGTGCAAACTGTATAAAATCAGAACGTGCAACAGAAAACTTCCGGCGGATATAGGCAAGGACAGGCCATGCCTTAATTATCACATAAAACAGTGCAGTGCACCGTGTCAGGGCTGTGTGAGTGAGGAGGAATACCACGAAGCCATAAAGCAGGTTATTGATTTTCTTAACGGTAATTACACAGGGATTCTTAACAGCCTTAAGAGTAAAATGATGGAGGCATCCGATAAGCTTGAGTTTGAGGAGGCTGCTGAGTACCGTGATTTGATTGCAAGCGTTAAGCAGATATCCCAGAAACAGAAAATTACAGACAGCGGATTTGAGGACAGGGATGTTATTGCCTGTGCTATGCAGGGAGATGATGCTGTGGTGCAGGTATTTTTTATCAGGGGCGGAAAGCTTCTTGGAAGAGAACATTTTCATATGTCTGTCGCAGCCAATGACAGCCGCAGCGAAATTATTCAGGAATTTATGAAGCAGTATTATGGCGGAACACCATTTATTCCGGGAACAATTATGGTACAGGACGAGCTTGAAGAAAACGCTGTAATAAGTGAATGGCTTACCAAAAAGCGCGGACTTAAGGTGTCAATCATTACACCTAAAAAGGGTACAAAAGAAAAGATGGTAGAGCTTGCATTTAAGAATGCGCAGATGGTGCTTGAAAAGGATAATGAGCGCATTAAGAACGAGCAGAAGAAAACAACCGGCGCAATGCAGGAGGTTGCAGACTGGCTGGGCATTGAGAAGATAAAGAGGGTCGAGGCATACGATATTTCCAATACTAACGGTATTGAATCTGTAGGCTCAATGGTAGTGTTTGAGGATGGAAGACCGAAGAACAACGATTACAGAAAGTTCAGGATTAGGACAGTCAAAGGCCCCGATGACTATAAGAGCATGAGAGAAGTGCTTACAAGGCGTTTTACAAGAGGAATGGAAGAAAAAAGAATTCTTACGGAACAGGAGCACAAGGACAGGCTTTTAAAAGAACAGGAAATAATAGTAAATGCGGATGATGCTGAAATTAAAACAGAAAAAGTGCATCTGTCAGGTTTTAATGTATATCCGGATCTGATTATGATGGATGGCGGGCGCGGGCAGGTTAATATCGCGCTTGAGGTGCTTGGTGAGCTTGGACTTAGTATTCCTGTATGCGGAATGGTCAAGGATGACAGTCACAGAACAAGAGGACTGTATTACAATAATATTGAAATACCGATTGACAGGCACAGCGAAGGATTTAAGCTTATTACAAGGGTGCAGGACGAGGCTCACAGGTTTGCGATTGAGTATCACAGAAGCCTGAGGAGCAAGGCACAGGTGAGTTCTGTGCTTGATGATATTGAGGGGGTAGGTCCGGCGAGAAGACGTGCACTGATGAAACATTTTCTGGATATTAATGTCATAAGAAATGCAGATGTTGAGGAGCTTATGCAGGCAGACGGCATAACGAGGCAGGTTGCGGAAAACATATACCGGTATTTTCATTAATATTGTGTTTGCGGTTGATTGATAAAGTTGGATAGATTATAATGTAAATAATATAAGTGAATTTGTGTTGGGAATGCCACAAATTATCCTGTGCGGCGGAAAAAGCGTTTCCATAAGCATTTTGTGAGCGAAAAAGTGTTCCCGGAATGGAGACAAGAAGAATATGGCAGCTTCTGAAAAAGTAAAATTATCCAAAATCATAAAGAAAATGCAGCTTATCAACAAGACACCACAGATTGATACTGCATCAATATGGGTACATCAGCCTGATGTAAACAGACCGGCTTTGCAGCTTGCAGGTTTTTATGACCATTTTGACAATGAACGCATTCAGGTAATCGGATATGTTGAGCAGGCTTATCTGGATTCATTGTCGCCTGATGAAAGAAAATTAAGATATACACAGCTTTTGTCAAGCAATATTCCATGTGTGGTATTCTGCAGGGATTTAGAGCCGGATGACAGTGTGATTGAAATTGCGTTGAAGTACGGAGTGCCTGTGCTTAAATCGCATGATGCAACATCTTCATTTATGGCAGAGACAATACGCTGGCTGAATGTGCAGCTTGCACCGTGCATAGTAATTCACGGTGTTCTTGTTGATGTATATGGTGTAGGCGTGCTTATAACAGGCGAAAGCGGTATTGGAAAAAGCGAAGCTGCCCTTGAGCTTATCAAGCGCGGACACCGTCTTGTAACGGATGATGCCGTTGAAATCCGCAAAGTAAGCGATGAAACACTTATAGGAACAGCTCCGGGAATCACAAAATATTTCATTGAGTTAAGAGGCATCGGAATCATTGACGTAAAGACACAGTTTGGTGTTGAGAGCGTCAAAGAGACACAGCAGATAGATATGGTTATCAAGCTTGAGGACTGGAATCGTGAAAAAGAATATGACAGACTTGGACTTGAAGAAGAGTATACTGAATATCTTGGTAACAAGGTAGTGTGCCATACATTACCTATACGCCCGGGCCGTAATCTTGCCGTAATTGTTGAGGCGGCTGCCGTCAACCACAGAACGAAGGCTATGGGATATAATGCGGCCAAAGAACTTTACAGGCGTGTTCAGGAAAACCTTATGAAGACAGAGGAAGATGATGATGAAATCTGATATGTACTATTATGGCATAGACATAGGAGGAACATCGGTTAAAGCGGGGCTTTTTGACAAGGACGGAAAGCTGTGCGGCAAATTTGAGTTTCCGACTAACAAGGAAGAAGGCGGAAGCCATATTTTGCAGGATATTGCAGACTTTGTGAAGGAACAGACGGTTAAGTCGGGGCTTTTGTCTGAAAATATAGCAGGAATAGGACTTGGTGTTCCGGGGTCTGTAATGGCTGACGGCACAGTCAACAAATGTGTCAATCTCGGATGGGGAGTTATTAATGCCGGAAAGATACTTGAAGATTTGACGGGGATTCCCGTATTTACAGGTAATGATGCAAATATGGCAGCACTGGGAGAATACTGTGAAGCGGGCATGAAGGTGTCAAGCATGCTTTTTGTAACGCTCGGAACGGGTGTCGGCGGAGGAATTATCATAGATGGAAAGCCGCTTTGCGGTGCTAACGGAGCTGCTGCTGAGATAGGGCATATTCCCGTAGTCTTTGATGAGACTGAACGGTGCAACTGCGGTAAAACAGGATGCCTTGAGCAGGTGGCATCCGCTACGGGAGTTGTCAGAACCGCGATGCGTTTTCTCAATGAATCGGAGCAACCGTCATCTCTCAGAAACCAGAATTATATATCAGCTAAAGTCATATTTGATGAGGCGAAGAGCGGCGATGCGATAGCAATGAAAACTGTAGAAAGAGTGGCGGAGTATCTCGGAATAGGACTTGCGTGTGCCGCAGGTATTGCAGATCCTGAGTGCATAATGCTTGGCGGAGGTATGGCGGCAGCAGGAGATTTCCTTTTGGAGCTTGTGCGCAGCAGCTATCAGAAAAATGTATTCCATCCAAGCAGAAACACACCAATTATTCAGGCAAAGCTCGGCAATGATGCCGGAATATATGGCGCAGCACATCTTGTCATGAATATGATGCAAAAAAATTAATTCATTTAGTTTTGAAAGGAACATGTCAGGTAAGTTATGGAATCAGTTTTTGTTGATGAGGTGAAGGCAATTGTCGGTGAAGACAGATTGCTTCTTGACGAACCGATGAAATTGCATACAACATTCAGAATAGGCGGCAATGCCGATTATTTTGTGAAACCTGAAAGCATCGAAGAAATAAAAGCGCTTACTGAATGTGCAAAAAGACATGGTATTGCATATTATGTTCTTGGTAACGGAAGCAATATGCTGATAAGTGATGAAGGATACCGGGGGATGATTATCAGGCTCGGAGAGGAATTTTCGGATATCACAATGCAGGATAATGACATGATATCGGTTCAGGCAGGGGCAAAGCTTTCGAGAATTGGCAACGAGGCTGCGGCAAAAGGACTTACCGGATTTGAGTTTGCATCGGGAATTCCGGGGACGGTAGGCGGAGCAGTTGTCATGAATGCCGGAGCATACGGCGGAGAAATCAAAGACATAATTGTGTCGGCAACTGTGCTTACACAAGAGGGCAATGTGGTGACGCTTTCCAATGATGAACTTGAACTGGGGTACAGAACAAGTATTATCCAGAAAAAAGGATATATAGTGCTTTTGGCGGTATTTAAGCTGGAGAAAGGTGACGAGGCACAGATACGCTCCCGGATGAAAGAACTTGCAGAAAAGCGCAGGGAGAAGCAGCCGCTTGAATATCCAAGCGCAGGCAGCACATTTAAAAGGCCGGAAGGATTTTTTGCGGGTAAGCTGATTGCAGATGCAGGACTTAAGGGATTTAAGGTCGGAGGAGCGCAGGTTTCAGAGAAGCATGCCGGATTTGTAATTAATACAGGCAGTGCTACAGCCTGTGATGTCATAGAACTGACTGATGAAGTCAAAAGGAAAATCAAGCAGATTTATGGAGTCGAGCTTGAACTTGAAGTAAAGAAGATTTGAAGTGTTGGCAGTTGAAATGGAGACAGATATGAGAATGGTAATTGTGACCGGTATGTCAGGTGCAGGAAAATCAACAGCATTAAAAGTACTTGAAGATGCAGGATATTACTGCTGCGACAATATGCCTATTTCGCTTGTAATGAAGTTTGCAGAGCTTGCGTTTTCACAGGAGAAGGAAGGCAGTGATATAGCGCTTGGCGTGGATATCCGAAGCGGTGATGCACTTGATGAGCTTTCAAATGTACTTGATGAGATGAAGTGGCGCAGGTTCGATTACAGAATACTTTATCTTGATGCCAGTGATGATGTCCTTGTAAAGAGGTATAAGGAGACAAGGCGTACACATCCGCTGGCAAAAGAGGGGCGTGTAGACCAGGGTATCAGGCTTGAACGTGAAAAGCTTAGTTTTCTTAAGAAGAAAGCCGATTATATTATAGATACAAGCCAGCTTCTGACAAGAGAATTAAAACAGGAGCTTGAAAGAATATTTGTCAATGACCAGCAATTCAGCAATCTGTTTATAACAGTATTGTCATTCGGCTTTAAATACGGGATTCCTGCAGATGCAGACCTTGTGTTTGATGTGCGTTTTCTGCCTAATCCGTATTATATTGAGGGGCTTAGGCATCTTACAGGCAATGACAGGGAAATACAGGAGTATGTCATGCAGTTTGACGCTGCCGCACAGTTCCTTGATAAGCTTGAGGATATGTTAAGATTTTTGATTCCGAACTATGTGCTTGAAGGCAAGAACAGTCTTGTAATTGCGATTGGCTGCACGGGCGGTAAACATCGTTCGGTAACGCTTGCGAATGCAATTGCAAAACGGCTTTCGGGAATGGAATACGGCCTTAAGACAGAGCACAGGGATATAGACAAAGATATAAAGACTAAGGGTTAGATTATGCAACAGACTCTTGGAAATGAGGAAGGATATGTCGTTTTCAGCGGATGTAAAAGAAGAGCTTTCACGCCATACAGGGACAGCAAGACACTGTCAGATTGCAGAGCTGGCAGCGATTGTGGCACTTTGCGGCAGGGTGGAGAAGGATGAAAATGGTTTATTTTCATTAAAAATTTCTACCGAAAATAAAATTGTTATAAGAAAATGCTTTACATTATTAGAAAAAACATTTAATATAAATGCTTGTAATCCTAAAGAGGATATTAATCTGAAAAAGGGAAATACATACACGGTACAGCTGGATGATGACAGACAGGTGCAAAAGATGCTTCAGGCATTTAAAGTGCTTGAGGATGGAAAGCTTGTTTTGCCGAATGGACTTGTTAATCCGATGCTGATTCAGATGACGTGCTGCAAAAGAGCGTTTATCAGAGGCGCATTTCTTGCGGCGGGCTCTGTCAGTGACCCAAACAAGTTCTATCATTTTGAAGTGGTGTGTGATACCCCTGTTCAGGCTTGCCAGATAAGGGATGTCATGAATACATTTGATGCTGAGGCCAAAGTGATTCAGCGCAAAAAATACTATGTGGTATATGTCAAGGAAGGAACACAGATTTCCGACCTGCTCAATGTTATGGAAGCAAGCGTATCTCTGATGAATTTTGAAAATGTGAGAATTCTCAAGGAAATGCGCAACAGCCTTAACAGACAGGTAAACTGTGAGACTGCAAATCTGAATAAAACGGTTTTGGCAGCAGTAAGACAGATAGAAGACATAGAGTGTATACGTGATACGATAGGCTTTGAAAGCCTGAATGCCGGACTTCGTGATGTGGCAGTTGCACGGCTTGAAAATCCGGATATGAATCTGAAGGATTTAGGCGGACTTTTGTCTCCGCCGGTTGGAAAATCAGGAGTTAATCACAGACTCCGGAAGCTGAGCGAAATCGCAGAAAGCCTGCGAGGCGACGCTAAAGTGTGATTGCAGCACAATTAAGTGGAGGAGATATCAAATGATAACAAAAAATATTAAGGTTGAAATCGCATCAGGTACAGATGCAAGAGCAACGGCAATGATTGTTCAGATAGCAAGCCAGTATAAAAGCAGCATACATGTGATAAGCGGAGAAAAGAAATTTAATGCCAAGAGCATTATGGGAATGATGACACTTGGAATTAAGTCAGGCGAAGAGCTTGTTATAACGGCAGACGGAGATGACGCTGAAAGTGCAATAGAAGGAATTACAAATTTCCTTACCCAAAATAACGAATAGAGAGACGCCGAAGTCACAGGACAGAAAAAATCTGTATCTGTGACTTTTTTATATTTGTACAGGTAAAATAAATACTGTAATTGAAGAGTGATTCGTGATATAATAACTAACTGTGAAAATAATTTTGCGTACAATGGTTAAAGATATAATTTGAAGAGGGAAACAAATGGCATTTACACATTTACATGTGCATACGGAATACAGTCTTCTTGACGGTTCAAGTAAAATAAATGAGATTGTGGCGCAGGCAAAAAAGCTGGGCATGGACAGCCTTGCGATTACCGACCACGGAGTAATGTACGGCGTAATAGATTTTTACAAAGCCGCAGTTAAAGAGGGAATAAAGCCGATTATCGGATGTGAGGTTTATGTTGCTCCGGGGTCACGCTTTGACAAGGAAGCCGGAGTAAGTGATGACAGATATTATCATCTTGTGCTGCTTGCAGAGAATGATAAGGGATACCATAACCTTATTAAAATTGTGTCAAAAGGATTTGTTGACGGATTTTACTATAAGCCACGCGTTGATTATGATGTGCTTTCGGAATACCATGAGGGAATCATTGCGCTCAGCGCATGCCTTGCGGGAGAAGTCCAGAGATACCTTGTAAGAAACATGTATGACGAGGGCGTAAAGGCAGCACTTCGTTATCAGGAGATATTCGGAAAAGACAATTTTTTCCTTGAACTGCAGGACCACGGAATACCTGAACAGAAATATGTCAATCAGCAGCTTATGAGAATGAGCAGAGAGCTTTCAATAGATTTGGTGGCAACTAATGATGTTCACTATACTTACGCAGAAGATGCAGATGCACACGATATTCTGCTCTGCATTCAGACTTCCAAGAAAATAACCGATGAGAACAGAATGCGCTATGAGGGTGGACAATACTACCTCAAGTCTGAGGAAGAAATGCGTGAGCTTTTTGCTTATGTTCCGCAGGCACTTGATAATACGGCAAAGATTGCAGAACGCTGTAATGTTGAGATTGAATTTGGTGTTCAGAAGCTCCCTAAGTATGATACTCCGGCGGAGTTTGAATCATCCTATTCATATCTGAAATACCTTTGCGATGAGGGATTTAAGGAAAGGTATCCCGACGAACCGGCAGAGGTAAGGGAAAGACTTGATTATGAACTGTCAGTAATTAACTCAATGGGATATGTTGATTACTTCCTGATTGTATGGGATTTTATTAACTATGCCAAAAGTAATGATATAAGTGTGGGACCGGGACGTGGCTCGGCGGCAGGAAGCGTTGTTGCGTACTGCCTTGCAATTACCGACATTGATCCAATCAGATATAATCTGATTTTTGAACGTTTTCTCAATCCTGAACGTGTTTCGATGCCTGATATTGACGTGGATTTCTGCTTTGAAAACAGGCAGAGAGTCATTGATTATGTAGTTGAAAAATATGGCAAGGACAGAGTGTGCCAGATAGTAACATTTGGAACAATGGCGGCAAGAGCTGTAATTAAGGATGTCGGAAGGGCACTTGATCTGCCTTATGCACTTGTGGATTCAGTGTCAAAAATGATACCACGGGAAATAGGAATCACAATTGATAAAGCGCTTGAGATGAATCCTGAGTTGAAAGCTTTATACCAGAGTGATGATGCGGTGCGTGACTTAATAGACAAGGCAAAGAGGCTTGAAGGTCTTCCACGTCATGCATCAATGCATGCTGCGGGTGTTGTAATCAGCCAGAAAGCCGTGGATGAGTATGTGCCTCTCTCGAGAGGCTCTGATGGCTCAATCGTTGCGCAGTTTGTGATGACAACGCTTGAGGAACTTGGACTTTTAAAGATGGACTTCCTCGGACTGAGGACTCTTACTGTAATCCAGAGCGCAGAGCATATGGTAAGAGAAATTGTTCCGGATTTTGATATTAATAAAATAGACTATGAAGACAAAGAGGTTTATGAGCTTTTAGGTTCAGGTAAGACAGAGGGCGTGTTCCAGCTTGAAAGTGCAGGAATGAAATCCTTCATGAAAGAGCTGAAGCCGCAGAGCATGGAAGATATTATCGCCGGAATTTCTTTGTACCGTCCGGGGCCGATGGATTTTATTCCGCAGTACATCAGGGGCAAAAATGACAGGGACAGCATAGTATATGACTGTCCTCAGTTAGAGCCGATTCTTGAGCCGACGTACGGATGTATAGTCTATCAGGAACAGGTAATGCAGATTGTGCGTGACCTGGCAGGATATTCCTGGGGACGAAGCGACCTTGTACGGCGTGCAATGTCGAAGAAAAAGGCGTATGTCATGGAGCAGGAGCGCAAAAACTTTATCTATGGCAACGAGCAGGAAGGCGTAAAGGGCTGCATCAATAACGGAATAGATGAAAAGGTTGCAGGACGCATTTACGATAATATGATTGATTTTGCAAAGTATGCATTCAATAAGTCGCATGCTGCCTGTTATGCAGTTGTCGCTTACCAGACTGCATTTTTAAAGACACATTACCCTACACAGTTTATGGCGGCACTTATGACCTCAGTAATTGATAACAATTCAAAGGTTGCCGAGTACGTAATGACATGCCGTCAGATGGGAGTTGATATTCTTCCTCCAGATGTAAATGAAGGAGTATATGGGTTCTCGGTATCGGGCAATGCTATACGATATGGGCTGTCAGCTATTAAAAGTCTTGGAAGACCTACGATTGGTGCACTTGTAGAAGAGAGAAAAGCAAACGGAAGCTTCAAAAATCTCCGCGATTTTATTGAGCGAATGAATAAAGATGCCAACAAGCGGACAATAGAGAACTTTATCAAGGCGGGAGCATTTGACTGCTTTGACGGAAACAGAAGACAGCAGATGCTTGTATATCCGCAGATACTTGACGATGTGCTTCGCAATGAAAAGAATTCTCTGAGCGGACAGATGTCACTGTTTGATTTCGTAAGTGATGAAGAGAAGGCATCATACGAGATTAAAATGCCGGAGGTTGCCGAATACTCAAAGAAAGAGCTTCTCGCATTTGAAAAGGAAGTGCTTGGAATATATGTAAGCGGACATCCGCTTGATGAATATATGGATATGTGGAACAAGTTTACAACGGCAAAATCTTCGGATTTTGAACCGGATGAGGAACAGGATGTGCCGCAGACCATATTGGAGGGCCAAGTTACACGCAGTAATGGTAACGATGGTATCAGTGATGCCGAAAGAAAGGTCGACCTTGCTCTTTATATGAATACACCCGGAGGAAAGAAGGATTATGTTCCGGCTCCGGTGGCAGTACCCGGAGCAAATAATGCAGGACGCAGGGACGGTCAGGCTGACGGCAGGTCAGGCGGGCAGGGCAGTGAGGCAGGAACGGGCGCAGCGTCTGATGCAAGGCAGGGAGCGCTTAATGACGGAGATATCGTTACTATCGGCGGAATTATTACGGAAAAGACGGTAAAGACGACAAAGACAAACCAGTTAATGGCATTTGTTACTGTCGAGGATTTATACGGAACTGTTGAAGTCATTGTTTTTCCTAAGAATTATGCAGATAACAAGGCGAAGCTTGAGGTTGATGAAAAGGTATTTATTAACGGAAAAGTTTCGGCGGGAGCTGATGAAAAGGGAAAACTTATTCTTAGCAGAGTTATGACATTTGACGAGGTTCCGAGAAAATGCTGGATACAGTTTGAAGATATTGAGCATTTTAAGGAAAATGAAAGCAGACTTTACGGGCTTATCCGCAATTCGGACGGCCGTGACAGTGTAATAATATACTGCCGAAAGGAAAAACAGATAAAAAAACTGCCAAGCAGCCGGAATATTTGTATAAATGACGAACTTGTCATGATGTTAAATAACGAATTCGGTCAGCAAAACATACGAATTACACTGTGAAAAAACGGTTGTTTAAGTGCAAAGTGTTGAAATTCCAAAAAATTATTGAAAATATAATTTGATTGGATTAGAATTATATAAATTAATTAGTCAAATTATTCACACGGCTGTTTGTGCCGCAGGCGCCACAAACAAGCCATTATCGCAGAGCTAAATCTGACGGCTCGCGATTCCTTCGACGCTAAAGCGTCTGCGGAATGGGAGATTAGTATGGCAAAAGAGATTAAAACAATAGGAGTTCTGACGAGTGGTGGTGATGCACCTGGTATGAATCCTGCCATCCGTGCCGTAGTAAGAACGGCAATTGCCAAAGGGCTTAAGGTAAAGGGTATACTTAAAGGATACAATGGCCTGATTAACGATGAGATTATAGATATGGATAAGCACAGTGTATCTGATATAATACAGCGCGGCGGTACAGTGCTTTATACGGCACGAAGCCTTGAGTTTATGACACAGCAGGGTCAGGAGAAGGCAGCCGAGACATGCCGTAAGCATGGTATTGACGGTATTGTTGTAATAGGCGGTGACGGTTCGTTCCGTGGTGCGCAGAAGCTTGCGGCACAAGGGGTTAATACAATCGGACTTCCGGGAACAATCGATTTGGACATAGCATGTACGGATTACACAATCGGTTTTGATACTGCTGTCAATACGGCAATGGAAGCGATTGATAAGGTGCGTGATACATCAACTTCCCATGAGAGATGCAGCATTATTGAAGTTATGGGACGTAATGCAGGCTACATTGCATTGTGGTGCGGTATAGCCAATGGCGCTGAGGATATTCTTCTTCCGGAGCGTTATAATAATGACGAGCAGGAGCTTATTAATCACATTATTGAAGGACGCAAGAGAGGTAAGAAGCATCATCTCATAATCAATGCAGAAGGTATCGGTCATTCAACAGGCATGGCAAGAAGAATTGAGGCTGCAACGGGAATTGAGACTCGTGCAACAATTCTTGGCTACATGCAGCGCGGCGGTAATCCGACATGTAAGGACAGAGTTTATGCGTCAGTCATGGGAGCAAGAGCAGTAGACCTTCTCTGTGAGGGCAAGAGTAACAGAGTTGTTGCCTACAAGAACGGTCAGTTTGTGGATTATGACATTGATGAGGCACTCGCAATGAAGAAGGATATTGATGATTACGAATTCCTTGTAAGCTCAATGATTTCCAAGTAATTTATAAGGCTTTCGCTGTACAGACAGTATATCTGTATGCGAAAGCCTTTTTAGAGGGGGAAAAATGAAGATTAAAATAAAATCGGTATTTTTGGTGCTGGCAGCCATGACAATGTTGCTTTCAGCATGTGCGCAGGGTACACAGGAAAATGTTACACCAACACAGACAGAGGCAAGTACACAGCCGCAAGGCGGAACTTATATAGGCATGCTTGGATATGGTGACCATGCAAATATAAGCGATGAGCATAAATTCAATTATCCGTCAACCTATGACCTTGAGCAGCAATATTTGTCATACTGGCAGAGTGAACTTTCGGGAAATGTAAAATCCCTTGACAGCAGGCCGGTGCTTACAGGATATGATGAAGCACACGGATGGTCTAAGGACTATGATATTTATCTTCGCTATTATAAGCTTGATGAAGACCTGATTCCTGTAATATATCAGACGATAGTCCACTGCGTTGTCGGTGATGATATGAAGGTATATGCAAAAGGGACAGAAAACGTTACCGGCGATTCTGTCAAAACGGCGGAGCAGGGCAGAAAACTACAGGTATTTCCGATGACTTCCATTGCGGATAAATGGATTGAAGGTCAGGAACAAGGAATGACGCTGGCAGCTTTATTATCCGAAAGAAAGCAGTCGGATGAACTTAAAAATCCTGTTACGGCATTTGAACGCATTGTACACCCTGTCGGTGGCAGCGTGACCGCAAACATTCCGGCAGGTGATGACAGTGTATGTCTTGTTTATACATTTGCAGACGGAAGTCATCTGAATTATGTGATGAGGCAGTATGGAGAATACTGGTTTGTATTAAGCATAATTAAAGATGAGTATGCAGACGGATACAGGCAGGCTGAAAAGTATGTAAACAGTGCAACGGCATCAAGACTGCGTGGGGTGACCAAGACGTTATATTCCAAAGATTACAAGGATAAAATTTATGAGCTTAATGATGATTTTCTGCTTCTTGGAGAGGCACCCGAATCTGATGCGGCACTGTATGGGTTATATGGTATGAGTGCCATGATTCTGAGAGTTGGTGATAATGTTTATCCGGTTTGGAAAAGCTTTAGTGACCGTGGTGTTGAGTTTGCCTGCGGAGATTATGACAAAGACGGCGTAACCGAGTACAGCTACAGTACGTGTGAAGGGCATGGAACGGGAGTTTCGATTTACGGACTGAAGATTATGGAGATAAGTAAGGATAATGAACTTAGTATCCATGATTTTGATAATGCAGATGAACAGATGAAAAGAGTCACATGGCGGCTTGATGATACTTCCGGGACAATATACTGGTATGTTGACGGCGCGGAAACGGGGGCAGCATCAGATATTGGAAAGTCTTACGAAGAAAACGGCAAGACCGCACTTAAGGCAGCAGACCTGTCATCAATAAGATATATGGAACATGAAAACGGTGAATGGTATATGAAGGTACATGCAGGGCTTGTATATGAACCTAATGTTACGGGAGATTATGTAGACGATATTATCATAACTTCCCATGTAACATATGACGGGGATACATTTACGCTTGATAATATCAGATTTGGCAATGAAGAAGCAAAACTAAAATAGCCTCAAATGTATATGCGTCATTCAAAATACACAATTGCTTTTAATTGTATTTTCTACTATAATAAATCCGTCCGGTGCTATCCGGGCGGATTTTTTCATACTATATTATAATTGTGCGGACATTTTGTTTGTTCATGGAAAGGGGAGCACATGTTATCATATATTGAATTTAGAAAAAAATATCCCGTATTTACGTATCAGGGATTTGATATCATGCAGGATGAATGTAACATAAAGCTGACGTATCATTTTGAAATTGACGGACTTTCTGAATTTGCACCAACGTGGACATTTCCGGTAAAAGATAAAAAGGCTGATTTTGCGTCTGATGAGACTTTTCGCAATATGGCATTTTCACTGGGAATGGTGGAGCTTATAAGCTATTGGAAAATAGCATGTCCGCCGGTTGTGCGCATTAAAAATGCGTCACTCAGTGAGGATATGATTACCTGGTGGAAATCACTTTATTTTAACGGACTCGGTGAGTTCTATTATACTAACGGCATTGTTGAAAATGAGCAGGATTTTATGACGATAGAGCCTGAATACGGCATAAATGAGCCGGTGCTTTCACTCCAGTGTGAAGCCGATGTGCAGGCTGCAATTGCAATGCGCAATTCAAATATTAAGACGCTTAAGGAAGGCGCACGCTGCATGGTCCCTGTGGGCGGAGGCAAGGATTCGGCGGTATCGCTTGATGTGCTGAAGGAATATAAAAATGCAGTGTACGCATATATAATCAATCCGAGGGGCGCTACAATTGAAACTGTCCAAAGAGCAGGCATGGATTTTGACGGAAGCCATGTAATTACTGCGCACAGAACGCTTGACAAAAATATGCTGGAACTCAATAAACAGGGATTTCTTAACGGTCACACGCCTTTCTCGGCTATAGTGGCATTTTCTGCGACAATTGCCGCATATATGAATGATATAACATATATTGCCCTGTCCAATGAGTCGAGCGCCAATGAGAGTACGGTGCCGGGAAGTACCGTAAACCATCAGTATTCAAAGAGCTTCAGGTTTGAGCGTGATTTTCACGAATATGAGGCTGTTTACCTTAAGAGTAATACTTATTATTTCAGCCTGCTGCGTCCGCTGAGTGAGTTCCAGATTGCGGCTGATTTCGCGGAGTGTAAGGAATATCATGACATCTTCAAGAGCTGTAACGTCGGAAGTAAGCAGAATATCTGGTGCGGACACTGCCCGAAATGCCTGTTTGTGTGGCTTATACTTTCACCATTTCTTGCACAGGAGGAGCTCTGTGATATATTTGGCACAAATATGGCGCAGGATGAGAGCATGCAGAATGATTTTGACAAGCTTGTGGGAATTGCAAGCGAGAAGCCGTTTGAATGTGTAGGAAGCGTTGATGAGATAAATGCCGCGGTCACGCTTACAATAAGGAAAATGAAAGCATCCGGTGAAATGCTTCCGTATTTGTTCAGATATTACTGCGGTACCGGACTTTATGAGAAAAACCTGCCGGATTGTGAGAAATATTTTGGATATTATGATGAATATAATATGCTTCCGAAGGATTTTGAAGAGGCATTGAACTTAACACTTAAGGAAAAATTAAGGGAGAGGGCGCCAAGACAGTGATAGAATATATACATGAACTGATTAACGGTAAAAAAGTTCTTATATTGGGATTTGGGCGGGAAGGAAAATCCACACTTCCGTTTTTGATAAAAGCATCAGGTGCCGGACTTATTGCGATTGCGGATGCAAGACCGATAAATGCCGAACTCCCGGACGGAGTTATTACAATTACAGGAGAGGATTATCTCAACTGCCTTAATGATTTTGATGTTGTATTTAAGAGCCCGGGAATTGTGCTTGACAGAGAGATTGATGAGTACACCTGCAATATTGTGTCACAGATGGAGGTGTTCTTTGGCTGCTACCGCGACAGAATTATAGGAATTACCGGAACAAAGGGGAAAAGCACCACAACAACACTGCTTTATCATGTGCTTAAGAGCGCGGGGGCGGATGTTATGCTGGCAGGTAATATAGGAATTCCGGTATTTGAAATAGCGGATATGATGAAAGATACAACCACGGCAGTTCTTGAATTGTCGTGCCACCAGCTTGAATATATGGATGTGTCGGCACACCACGCAGTATATCTCAATCTTCATGAGGAACATCTGGACCATTATGGCACAATGGCAAAATATACGGCGGCAAAAGAAAATATTTACAAAAACCAGATTCCGGGCGATGAGCTGTATTGTCTTGATACACTCGCTCCGTCTGCCGGTAAATGCAGCGCGCACATTAATACATTTGGAAGAAAAAATGTCTCTGACAGGAATACAGTTGATTTTTACCTGGACGGCACGGACATTTGTTATAAGAAAAAGGATGGTACTTCTGCCATATATAAAATTCCGGCGGATGAAATAAAACTGATTGGTGAACACAATTATTTTGATATAGCATTTGTTTATGCTGTGGCTAAGAATTTTGGCGTGACGGACGAAGTGTTTTCACAGGCGTTAAAGACTTATGAGCCGCTTCCGCACCGCCTTCAGTTTATAGGCGTGCAGGATAAAATAAAATGGTATGACGACTCGATTTCAACAATTGATGAAACAACCATTCAGGCTCTTAACACTCTTAGCGATGCAGATACTGTCATCATCGGAGGAATGGACAGAGGGATAAGTTACAGGGAGCTTGAGGAATACCTTGCGGTTTCGCCTGTGAAAAATATTATTCTGATGGAGGCATCAGGAAAGAGGATTTTTGAAGAAATAAAGTCAATGGGGGATGCATTTGAGCGTGCTGACAGGCTTTATCCTACCGAACATCTTGAAGATGCGGTTGAAATGGCAAGAAAGCTCACCGGTGAGGGCAGAAGCTGCGTAATGTCACCGGCGGCTGCAAGCTACGGAATATTTAAGAATTTCGAGGACAGGGGAGAGGCTTTTTGCAGGCTTGTGTATGGCACGGCGGTAAATGAGAACTCCGGCGCGGAGGAATGATGATTACAAGTACAGGAAACGGACAGGTTAAATATTTAATACAATTGCAGGGCAAAGCAAAAAAACGTAAAGAGTGTCAGGAGTTTGTTGTAGAAGGACACAAGATGGTAGCGGAGGCACCGAAGGACAGGCTTGTTAAAATATACGCTTCTGAAACATTTGTAAAATCAAATCCTTCATATATGGAGAAGTTAAATTTTCCTTACGAGACGGTTTCGGACAATGTGTTTGCGCAGATGTCTGACACAAAGACGCCTCAGGGAATCCTTGCAATTGTAAAAATGCTTAAATACACTCTTGATGATATGCTTAAAGCAGAAAATCCGCTTATTGTAATACTTGAGAATCTGCAGGACCCGGGAAATCTGGGAACGATTCTTCGTACATCTGAAGGTGCCGGAGTTACAGGAGTGATAATGAGCCCTAATACTGTGGATATATATAATCCGAAGACGATACGCTCGACGATGGGGTCTTTGTACAGAATGCCGTTTATGTATGCACAGGATTTTGAGGATACGTTAAATCAGTTGAAAAATGCAGGGATAATGCTCAATGCGGCACATCTTGAGGGAAGTGTTGAATACACCGGGGCTGATTACAGGGTGCCGAGCGCATTTCTGATTGGCAATGAGGGCAACGGACTGACTGACAGAACTGCAAAGGCAGCAGGAAGATGTGTAAGAATTCCTATGTGCGGGCAGGTGGAATCACTCAATGCGGCAATTGCAGCCTCGATATTATTATTTGAGGCAAAAAGACAACGAAAATAATAAAAAATATTATCGGATTACATGGATAAAATTTCCAGAGAGGCTTTCCTGAAATGTGGAAAGCCTTATTTTATGCGGGTTTGCGTGGGGTTGACAAAAATATTTAACTTTGATAAAATGCTTCTGTAATAAATGTAACATTTTTGTAATAATTGTAATTAATTATTCATATACTAATATTACAGAGAGGTCAATCGATGGTTGAACCCTCAGCCGGATTTGTTATACATGCACATTTTGCGGCGTGAATAGTTTAAAACAATGAAGGCGGAAAGGTTATTTATGAAATCAAAAAGCAGGGTAGCAATGCTGATAGGTATTATGACAGTAATAATGCTGATGCCGATTATACCTAATTATGTTGCTACACAGACAGTTCAGGAAGCATATGCAGCAGGAACGGCTGACAGCGAAGAGCGTACAGCATCATATGAGGAAAAGGCAGTTGATATCGTAGCATATGCAAAGCAGGACATACTTACTGAAGAAAGCATTTTCAAGGGCAAGGCGGTTGCTACCAATACAGAATATCTTGCGGTAATGACAGAGCCTGACAGCAGCGCAGAGATGGCAGGAAAGCTCTTTGAATACAATATTGCAGATGTTGTATCGCAGGATAAGGGCTGGACAAAGATAACATCAGGTTCTCTGACGGGATTTGTTGAGACTAATGCACTTTGTTTTGATTCTGAAGCAGAAAGCGTTGCAAAGCTTGAAACAGAGGTTTCAATTGTACCTGCATCTTCCGAGGCTGTAATTTATTCTTCATATGCAGCAGAGGCAGAGGTGGTTGGAACACTTACAGCGGAGTCTGAGGCTGTACCTGTAAGCAGAATCGGTGATTATGTAAAGATTTTACAGGCTGATGGTTCATCTGCATATGTACTTGGCAGTGAGACAGTAATTGATTACGGATTTGACACAGGACTTACGATTGAGGAGGAAGCTGCAAAGATTGCGGCAGAAGAAGCTGCAAGGAAAGCGGCAGAAGAGGCGGCAAGAAAGGCTGCTGAGGAAGAAGCAGCAAGAAAGGCTGCAGAAGAGGCACGCCGTAAGGCTATTATTGAGAGAACAATATCAGGAACAGATTTTACTTATAATCCGACTATGGAGATTTCTGAGGATGATTTGTGGATACTGGCCTGCATTATAGACTGGGAGTCGGGATGGGAGCCATATGAAGGCAAACTTGCCGTGGCAAACATTGTATTAAACCGTGTGAGAAGTTCACATTATCCTGATACAGTTCATGATGTAGTATATGCAAGAAGCCAGTTTGGCGGTGTCCTTTCAGGCGGACAGATATCTTCAAGATTCGCTGAAAGACTTGCAAATGGTCCGCGTACTGACGAATGTATGGAAGCGGCTTTGGAGGCTTTGTCAGGAAAGAATAATATCGGCAACTACACAGCGTTTAATGGAACAGAGTACATTGATTTCTCAAGAGTTACCGACTATGTTATTATAGGTGGACATTGTTTCTACTAAAATGTATTAACACAGGGTTCATGTATCTGAAACGGTACATGGACCTTTTTATTTTGCGTTTTTGTTTTGTATGAAGCTTTTTACTTTACGCAGTCAGTTGAAAAGATTATAATAAGATGATATTATAGAAACAATATTTAAAAATTGAGAGTTTATATGAAAAGCATAAGTCGTTTTCGGAATGGAGGATTGTTATGGATTTAAAAGGACGTAATTTCCTTACACTGCGTGATTTCAGTGCGGAGGAAATTGAATATTTACTTGATTTGTCTGCAAAACTAAAAAAGATGAAGAAAGACGGTATCGTAGAAAAAAAGCTTGAGGGAAAAAATGTTGCACTGATTTTTGAGAAGACAAGCACAAGAACGCGCTGCTCATTTGAGGTTGCGGCACATGACCTCGGAATGGGAACTACATATCTTGATCCGAAGGGTTCGCAGATTGGCAAGAAGGAGAGTATTGCGGACACCGCAAGAGTACTCGGAAGCATGTTTGAAGGAATTGAGTACCGCGGATTTGGTCAGGAGATAGTGGAAGAGCTTGCAAAGTACGCAGGTGTGCCTGTGTGGAACGGTCTTACCAATGAATATCATCCTACACAGATGCTTGCGGATATGCTTACAATACGTGAGAAGCTTGGACGTCTTAAGGGCGTGAAGCTGGTGTATATGGGCGATGCAAGATACAACATGGGAAATTCATGGATGATTGCCTGTGCAAAGATGGGAATGAATTTTACGGCATGTGCACCGAAGGAATACTGGCCTTCAGAGGAATTGATTGAGGTTTGCCGCGGGTATGCGAAGGAAAGCGGAGCAACACTTACATTTGAAGAGGATCCGATGAAGGCAACAAAGGACGCAGATGTGCTTTATACAGACGTATGGGTATCAATGGGTGAACCTGACGAAGTATGGGCTGAGAGAATCAAGGCACTTACACCTTACCGCATAACTATGGATATTGTTAAAAATTCATCCGACAATGTTATATTTATGCACTGTCTTCCGGCATTTCACGACTTGAAGACAACAATTGGCCGGGAAATATATGAGAAATTCGGACTGACCGAGATGGAAGTAACCGATGAAGTGTTTGAGTCAGAGTATTCGGTTGTATTTGAAGAAGCAGAAAACCGTATGCACACGATTAAAGCTGTAATGGCTGCAACACTTGGAGCTTATTAATATTAATGGTATGTAGCGGATGCCGGTGATGCCTGTGCCAAACCGGCACCTGTGATAAATGGAGTGGAATAACAATGTATTTTACTACGTCATCTAATACGGGAACATATGGAGCATACCGCAGGTCTAAAATGGTAATAGATGCATTGAATATTGTTCTTGCGATTGTAATAGTTGTACTTTTTGTGGCGCTTATTTTCCTGAATGACCACAGAAGCCTTTTATTTCCGCTTATTTTTCTGGCAGGCGGTATTGATAATGCACTGGCGGCTGCCAAGAATTTTATGAATTATAACCGTATCGGCGGAATTGTGCTGACAGCAATAACAATCTTCTTATTCGTATTGGCTGTGATTTGTTTCAGAATAAGATAGTGTGAGGAATCTGGTAAAATGAAGACAAAAATACTTACCATGCTCAGGAGTGCCGATAATTACGTATCAGGGCAGGAAATATGTGAAAAACTTGGTGTTTCACGCACTGCCGTCTGGAAAGTGATTAATCAGCTTAAGGAAGACGGCTACGGGATTGAGGCAGTACAAAATAAAGGTTACCGCATAGTGGATTATCCTGATGTGCTTACACAGTGTGAAATTGAGAGCGTGATTGCGCTTGAAGGGACTAAAGTATTTGCAAAGAATTTAAGCTGTAATGATGTCGTGGATTCAACTAACAATGTGGCAAAGAAGATGGCGGAGGACAATGCCGTACATGGTACGCTTGTGGTTGCCGAGCAGCAGACCGGAGGCAAAGGAAGAAGAGGAAGAAACTGGGTTTCACCACGCGGAACAGGAATATGGATGACTTATCTTTTAAGACCTGATATTGCACCGGACAGGGCTTCAATGCTTACGCTTGTCGCGGCTATGGCTGTGGCTGACGGAATCAACGAAGTGATAAAAGCTGCGGGAGGCAAAGCCGGGTGCGTAATCAAATGGCCCAATGACATTGTGCTTAACTCAAAAAAAATAGTGGGAATACTCACGGAGATGAGTGCAGACCCTGATAGTGTCAATTACGTGGCAGTCGGTATAGGAATTAATGTAAATACAACTGAATTTGATGAAGAAATCAGAGAGAATGCTTCTTCAATTTTAGCGCAGACGGGATATCATATACAGAGAAGCAGAATAATAGGTGCGGTTACGAGGCGGTTTGAGGAGCATTACAAAACATTTATAAAAACGGCGGATTTAAGCGGGCTTATTGAGCAGTATAACAATATGCTTGTCAATGTGGGAAGACAGGTGCGAATTCTTTCGGCAGGGGCTGAGGACGAAACAGGGACTGCAATAGGCATTGATAAGATGGGGGAACTTCTTGTAAAGTCAGAGGATGGCACAGTTAAGCCCGTGATATCAGGTGAAGTGTCAGTACGCGGATTATATGGATATGTTTAAATATAGGAGACAGACCAATGTATGATGAAAAAATGGTTTTGTGTGCTTCGAGTGCATACGAACAGAAATATTATTTCAATCAGGATTTCAGCTCACTTCCCGACACAATAAAGGATGAACTGCATATTATGTGCGTGCTTTTTACCGAGGAGGTAGGCGGAATACTGACATTGCGATTTGACGAGAACGGTTCACTTCTCATTGAGACAGAAGCCGATGAAGGTGACCTTTTATATGATGATATTGCCTGCGGGCTGCTCGTAAAAAGAATACAAAAGGAGAAACAGGAATTACTGGAATCAATAGAACTTTATTATAAGGTGTTTTTCTTAGGAGAAGATATTGAAATATAAAATATATCAGGAGCATTAAACAATGGAAACAGAGACTACTACGATGCCGAAAGAAAATAAAATGGGAGTGATGCCTGTTAACAGACTTCTTATAACGATGTCACTGCCTATGATTATTTCAATGCTCGTTCAGGCATTATACAATATTGTAGACAGCGTTTTTGTCGCTCAGATTAATGAGGCTGCACTTACATCTGTATCGATGGCGTTTCCGATGCAGAATCTTATGATAGCTGTTGCAGCGGGTACAGGAACGGGTGTCAACGCACTGCTGTCAAAAAGCCTCGGTGAGAAAAATCAGAAAATGGTTAATGAGTCAGCTAATATGGGTGTTTTTCTGGCATTCTGCAGCTATGTTGTATTTGCACTCATCGGAATCTTTTTCTCAAGGGTATATTTTGCGCTGCAGATAAGTGATGCACAGATTATTGAATATGGCAGGGAATATATGTTTATTATCTGTGTATGTTCATTTGGAATTTTTGGACAGATTATTACAGAGAGGCTGTTGCAGTCCACAGGTAAAACTATATTTACAATGTTTACACAGGGAATAGGGGCAATAGTCAACCTTATTCTCGACCCTATTCTTATATTCGGTCTGCTTGGATTTCCGAAACTCGGCGTTACCGGTGCGGCAATAGCAACAGTCATAGGACAGATTATCGCGGCAGTACTCGGCTTTATATTCAATAAAAAGTTTAACCATGAAATCCGGCTTAGCTTTAAGGGAATGTTAAAGCCTGATAAAGAGGTAATTGCAAAGGTTTATCAGGTCGGAGTTCCGTCAATAATAATGCAGTCGATTACATCTGTAATGACATTTGGACTTAATAAGATACTTGCGGCATTTTCTTCCACGGCGGTTGCGGTATTCGGCGTATACTTTAAGCTGAACAGCTTTATATTTATGCCTGTATTTGGTATGAATAACGGACTGGTGCCGATTCTTTCATATAATTACGGAGCTGTAAAGATTGACAGAATTAAAAAAACTATACGGCTGGGAATGACATACGCAATTTCAATTATGGCATTTGGTGCTGCTGTATTTGAACTTTTTCCGGACAAGCTTCTTGCGATATTTGATGCGTCACCGGAAATGCTTTCAATAGGATGTCCGGCACTCAGAATAATTGCAGTAAGCTTTGTTGTCGCAGGCTTTTGTATAATATGCAGCACGGTATTTCAGGCAATCGGAAACCCTATGCACAGCCTTATAATGTCTGTGTGCAGACAGCTTGTAGTGCTGCTTCCGGCTGCATGGCTTCTGTCGCTTACAGGGCATCTCGAACTTGTATGGCTTTCGTTTCCAATCGCAGAGGTTATGTCACTTTTAATGTCAGTAATATTTTTAAGAAAGACGCTTAAGCATCTGGATGGCTTAAAGGCAGTTTAAACGGAGAATCACATGAACGAAGAGAATATTAACACAAATTCTAAAGACGAAGATAATGATGAATATGAAAAAATATGCTATGTGTGCAGACGTCCTGAGAGTAAGACGGGTAAAATGATTTCAATGCCTAACAATATATATGTCTGCCCTGACTGTATGCAGCATTCATTTGATGTCATTAACAACAGCAGTATTAATTATGATGATATTATGAAAATGATGTCAAATCAGAGCTTTAACGGTATGAACATGTTCGGAATGAACAGCGAGGACATGGAAATACCGAAGAGCCAGCGTTTAAAGAAGCGCAAAAAAGGAGAAAAAAGGGAGCCGATTATTAATCTTAAGGATATTCCGGCACCGCATGAAATTAAGGCAAAGCTTGACGAATATGTAATTGGACAGGACTATGCAAAGAAAGTCATGTCTGTTGCGGTATATAATCATTACAAACGTGTTGCAACCGATACGATGGATGACATTGAAATCGAAAAATCCAATATGCTGATGATTGGACCTACCGGAAGCGGTAAGACATATCTTGTCAAAACACTTGCAAAACTGCTGAATGTGCCTCTTGCGATAGCAGATGCAACTTCTCTTACCGAGGCGGGATATATCGGTGATGATATTGAAAGCGTAGTATCAAAGCTTCTGGCAGCGGCTGATAATGATGTCGAAAAGGCTGAACAGGGAATTATTTTTATTGATGAAATTGATAAGATTGCCAAGAAGAAAGAAACAAGAAGCCGCGATGTAAGCGGAGAGTCGGTTCAGCAGGGAATGCTTAAGCTCCTTGAGGGAAGTGATATAGAGGTTCCGGTTGGTGCCAACAGCAAAAATGCAATGGTTCCTCTTACAACTGTCAATACGCGCAATATTCTGTTTATATGCGGCGGAGCATTTCCTGAACTTGAGGAGGTAATTAAGGAACGCCTGAATAAGCAGGCTTCAATAGGATTTATTGCTGATCTCAAAGATAAATATGACAATGACAATACAATACTCAGTCAGGTTACTCTTGAAGATTTGCGTAATTTCGGAATGATTCCGGAATTCCTCGGGCGACTGCCGGTTATATTTACACTGAATCCGCTCGATAAGGATATGCTTGTAAGTATTCTAAAAGAACCGAAGAATGCGATACTGAAACAGTATCAGAAGCTGCTGGCGCTTGATGAGGTGGAGCTTCAGTTTGATGACAGTGCGCTTGAGGCGATTGCAGAGAAGGCACTTGAAAAAAAGACGGGAGCAAGAGCGCTTCGCTCGATTATTGAAGAATTTATGCTTGATATTATGTATGAGATTCCAAAGGATGATAATATCGGAAGAGTGATAATTACAGGGGATTATATTAATAAAAAGGGCGGCCCGGTCATAGAGATGAGAGGCTGAAAAAAGTAACGTGGCACATTTTGCAACATCTGCATCGTGTGCCACGTTATTATTATGGGAATATATTTTGTTGAAACAGGAAGGTAACGGCTGTTTTATTGAAGCCTCATTTTCTCAAATGCGTCATAAAGGCTAAGAGTGCCGTATCCCCACTCCGTGTTTGGATATGAGCGTACATTTCCGGAGCGCCTTGCTCCGCGTATCAGTATTGTTTTGAGATTTACAGATGACAGTAACGAAAACGGTGCGTTGCGTATATCCCATGAGAAAATCAGGGCGGCTGCACCGGCAACATGTGCGGCTGCAATGCTTGTTCCGCTGCGGTATGAGTAGCTTCCGCCGGGCTCCGGGCCATATACGGAGACACCGGGCGCAGTAATATCAGGTTTTAACCGCCCGTCTGCGGTAGGGCCGCGCCCTGACCGGATATACAGACTGTCGTTTAAGTGGTCATAAGCACCTACACTGATTACAAGCGGAGCTGTGGCAGTCTGTGTAAGTGTCGTGTCAGGAGATGGTCTTACAAAATGTACATCTGTTGTGAGAAATTCAGTCACGGGAAGCCACATATTGAAAACACCGGAGGTTCCGTCCAGACCATACACATTTATCCGCCATATACCCGCAGTCGGTTTTACAAATCTCATGAATATAAGCTGGTTACCTGACAGCCATTCAACAACTCTGTAGTCAACGTAAACGGTGCTTTCCTCAAATACAAAGCGCAATATGTTGCTGTCAGGGGAGTCTCTTGCAGGAAGACGCGGAATAACTTCACCGGTGGGAGAGGTTATTGATATGGAAAATAATTCCGGGCGCTCAGCCCACAGTTCAAGGGTAAATCCGGGCTCATTTTCGCCTACGCTCAGTTCTACCGGTTCAAATTCAGAGAAATCCATTTTGATACCGGCAAAATGATGTCGTGCGTTACCCTCATTTCCCATGCAGCATACAACGGCAATACCCGGCGAGTTGGAAAGTGTATTTACATAGTTTGTAAGAGGGGTTCCAAGCATATGAGGCCCGCTGCCTGTGTCAAGACCGATGCATATGACAAGTGGTCTTTCAAGCTCTGCGGCCACATCGCGCATAAATTTAATTCCCATTAAAATGTCATTTTCCTGATAGGCAACAGCACCTTCGCGTATTAAAAAATAATCACGCAGATATTGTTTTGCAGGCTTTAATTTGACAACAACGATAGAAGCATCAGGGGCGGCACCGATAAAATCATTGGCGGCGTCACGGCGGCCGGCAGCAATTCCGGCAAGAAATGTTCCATGTCCGTCTTCGTCTTTGGACGGAACGATTTCATACGGGTCTTCGCCGTTGGCATATGCATTAAGCGCCTGATTTATCTGCTCATTTGAATATATAGTGCCGTATTTATAAGGATTTTGAAATGAATTTGATATTATAGTCTGGTCCCAGATAGCTTCAATTTTGCTGAGACCGCGCGTATAGCTGAAAATCGGGTTGAGATAGTCGATTCCGGTATCTATAAATCCAATAATTGTACCGCTGCCTGTGAGTTTGAGAACAGGCTGGTTCTGCACCTGTGTAATTCCGGAAACGTCAATGCTTGAGGTGTCCATCAGTGAAAAAAGTTTAGGTATTCCTACATATCCCTGACGGCTCACGCTGACATCCTCTGCTGTCGGATAGTGTATTATAATCCATTCATTATCAACAGCATTAATGCATATGTCGGGAACAGTAAGAAGCGCGTTGTAAAGTGCTGGAGTATAGCTTACTATATAGTCGCGGTAATCGTTAGATATAATAGTTTGACTGCAATCTGCCGGCATGGTAAAATCCTTTACAGTAAAGTTGTTCATAGAGATATTCTATGCAGCGGTACAACAAATAATGAAACTGCGGAATGCAGATTAGTGTCTGCGGAATGGAGATTTGATATGAATTACAGGGCGCTTGCGCTTGATTTGGATGGAACCTTGACTGACAGTAACAAAAATCTGCCGAAAGAGAATAAGGCTGCAATCTGGAATGCTATTGATAAAGGGTGTGCGGTTATTCTAGCATCAGGGAGGCCGGTGCTTGGAATTGCGGAGCTTGCCAATGAGCTGGAACTTGATAAGAGAGGCGGATATGTGCTTGCTTACAACGGAGGCAATATCATTGACTGGAAGACAGGTGAACTGATGTATGAGAAAATGATGCCTTCTGAATGTATCCATGAAATATGCAGTCAGGCGGCAGCTAATGATGTTGTGGCACTAACATACACCATTGATGAGATTGTAACAGAGAATGATACGGATGAATATGTATTAAAAGAAGTAAAATGTAATAATGCTCCGCTGAAAAAGGTTGATAATCTTGAAGCATTTGTTGATTATCCGGTATCTAAGTTTCTTGTAGTAGGGGAACATAAAAAGCTTCTGCCGGTACAGGAGGCGCTTCTTAAAAAGCACGGTGATGTGCTGGACGCATTTTTTTCGGAGGAATATTTTCTTGAGGTTGTTCCTAATGGAGTTAAAAAGTCGGCATCACTTGAGAGTCTTCTTGAAAAGCTTGGAATTGACAGAACAGAGCTGATTGCGTGCGGTGATGGCATGAATGATATCCCTATGCTTGAATATGCAGGACTGTCTGTTGTAATGGAAAATGCATATCCTGAAGTTAAAGAATATGCCGATTATATCACTTTATCAAATGATGAGTGCGGTGTTGCGCATGCAATTGAGAAGTTTTTGTTGTAATAATTTGGTTTTGTAGTATAATATAATTTGTATTTTTTCTGCAGGGGACAGAAAATCAAGAACTAAACAGGCATTAAAGAAGAAAGGTAATTTAAGAGAGGTTACATTATGGCAAATTCTAAGAATAGTAAGGCTTCGTCTTCTAAAGTTCAGAAGTCAGGTATGGAATTAATGTTTGCTAAGTCAGATACTCTTAACAGGCGTGAGTTGCGCAAGAAGAAGCGCATGATTAATATGACAATAGGTTTTGCTCTTATAGCAGTGGAACTTGTGGCGCTTGTAATGTTTCTGATAGCAATGTTTAAGCTGGACATGATTCCTGCAAAGTATATGGCAATGGTGATTGCGGTTCTTCTGCTCATTACGCTGTACAATGTTCTTTCACAGTTTACAAAGGCTCACTGGCTGGGTAAAGTGCTGGCGGTGCTGCTGTCGGCGATTATGTTTGTCGCATCCGCATATGTGGGTAAGGCCAACAGCGTAATCAGTAATATTGCCGGCGTCACAACGAAAACAGATACATTTTCAGTTATTGTTCTCAAAGATGACCCTGCCGGTTCGCTTACCGATACAGGCTCATATACATTCGGATACAATAATGTAAGTGATAAGGATATGGCAGAGCAGGTTCTTCAGGATGTGAACAATGCTATCGGTAAAACTGCGAAGACAAGAACGTATGACAACGGAACTTCGCTGGTTAATGCGCTTTACAACAAGGAAGTTCAGGCAATAGTATTCAATGAAGCATCTCGTACAACATTTGAAGAGCAGTTTACTGATTTTGAAGATAAGACCAAGGTAATTTATACAAAGACATTTACAACCCAGATTAAGGAAAAGGTTGTCAATAAGGATACAAGTTCTGATGCATTTACAATTTATGTATCAGGTAACGATAATGAAGGCGCTATTGCTGCCAACGGTCGAAGCGATGTTAATATTATTGCAACATTTAATCCGAAGACAAGACAGGTGTTAATGGTATCTACACCTCGTGATTACTGGGTAGAGATAAATACTCTTAAGACCGACAACAACGGCAATGTAAGAAAAGGCTATGATAAGCTTACACATGCAGGTAATCATGGTGTTGACTCTTCTATTGCAACGCTTGAAAATCTGTATGGAATTGACATTGACTATTATGTAAAGGTCAACTTTACAGGTGCTGTAGGTGTTATTGATGCACTTGGCGGTATTACAATTAATTCTGATGTTGCGTTTACTAACGGAGAGGATGCAGCACCGATAGCATATAAGTTTGTTGTAGGACCTAATGAGTGTGATGGTGAGAAAGCCCTCGCGTTCTGCCGTGAGCGTCAGGCATTTGCCGACGGCGATAACCAGCGTGGACGCAATCAGATGGCAGCAATCTCAGGTATGATTGATAAGGCTACTTCATCTGCCATTCTTACACAGTATAATCAGGTTCTGGATGCTGTATCAGGGCTTATTGCAACAAATATGCCGGACAGCGCTATCTCAACTTTGATTAAGGCGCAGATTAATGACATGACAGGCTGGAACATTATGTCATACAGCGTGGCCGGTACAGGTTCAACAAAGACCGGTCAGATAGAAGGACTTTCAGGAATGTCAGTAATAATTCCTAACTATGATACAGTTAATACAGCGATTGAGCTGATGAGCAAGGTTCGTAACGGAGAGGTGTTTGATATTGACCAGTTCCTTGAAGACAAGGCACTTGAGTCAGGTACAACATCAGCGAGATAATAATTAAAGATGCAAAAAAATGCAGGTGCTTCTGTTAAAGAAGTACCTGCATTTTCTGTATAAAAAACATACAGCGATGTCAGACCTTGGTGTCGGTGGTTGAGTTAAGCATGCAAAAATATGCATTCTGTGCTTTGCCGTTGTAATAATTAATGAAACCGTAGGTAAGCGGCATGTCATCAACCTGTTTCCGGCTTTCGGCTGATTTTTTCTTTAATACATTCTTTTCGCGTTCAAGAACTTCCTCAAACTGTGAGTTGCTGTTCCTGTTCTTATCGGGATTGCGGTCAAGAGGCTTGATGCGTGCTACATCCGATACGCGTTCTATAGGTTTGCCTGAGAATACATTTACATCTACCATAGCATTTCCTCCTTGAAATATAACGGTAAACAGTTCCACATCCTTGTAACATATTCTGGAAAACTTTCTATTCTTCTATAATTTATATCGGAAGATTAATTATATTAATAATATTTAAGAACCAATAAATTAAAAATATTAAGAAAAAGAAGTTTTTACTTGATAAAATATACTGAAACCAAAGAAAAACCTTGAAAAAATTAATTTAATTTAATATAATGTTTTTAGCATTTATGCGAGGGCAATTTAAAATTGCACAAAAAAAGAAAAGGAGATTACTTAGAGATGGGATACGTTGATGAGGTATTAGAGAAAGTATCTAAGAAAAATGAGGGACAGCCGGAATTTATGCAGGCTGTAAGCGAGGTTCTTGAGTCATTAAGACCTGTAGTTGAAGCTAATGAGGAGCTTTACAGAAAGGAAGCTGTTCTTGAAAGAATTACAGAGCCTGACAGACAGCTTATGTTCCGTGTACCTTGGGTAGACGACAATGGACAGGTTCAGGTTAACAGAGGCTTCAGAGTACAGTTTAACAATGCTATCGGACCATACAAGGGAGGTCTTAGACTTCATCCATCAGTAAATTTAAGTATTATAAAGTTCCTTGGATTTGAGCAGATTTTCAAGAATTCACTTACAGGACTTCCAATCGGAGGCGGTAAGGGTGGTTCTGACTTCGATCCTAAGGGTAAGTCAGACAGAGAAATCATGGCATTCTGCCAGAGCTTTATGACAGAGCTTTACAAATATATCGGTGCTGACGTTGATGTTCCTGCAGGTGACATCGGTGTTGGCGGACGTGAAATCGGTTATCTCTTTGGACAGTATAAGAGAATTCGCGGAACATACGAAGGCGTTCTTACAGGTAAGGGTCTTACATATGGTGGTTCTCTTGCAAGAACAGAGGCAACAGGATACGGACTTCTTTACTTCACAGAAGAAATGCTTAAGTCTAACGGCAAGGATATCGCAGGCAAGACTGTTTGTGTATCAGGTGCAGGTAATGTTGCTATTTACGCTATCCAGAAGGCTCATCAGCTTGGCGCTAAGGTTGTTACATGTTCAGATTCAACAGGCTGGATTTATGATCCGGAAGGAATTGATGTAGATCTTCTTAAGGAAGTTAAGGAAGTTAAGAGAGCAAGACTTACAGAGTATGCTGCTAAGAGACCAAGTGCACAGTATCACGAGGGCAGAGGCGTATGGTCAGTTAAGTGTGATGTTGCTCTTCCATGTGCAACACAGAACGAGCTTCTTCTTGATGATGCAAAGCAGCTTGTTGCCAACGGATGTATCGCAGTTGCTGAGGGTGCTAACATGCCTACAACTCTTGAGGCTACAAAGTATCTTCAGGAGAATGGCGTTCTCTTTGCTCCTGGTAAGGCTTCTAACGCAGGTGGTGTTGCTACATCAGCACTTGAGATGAGCCAGAACAGCGAAAGACTCAGCTGGACATTTGAAGAGGTTGATTCTAAGCTTCAGGGCATCATGGTTAACATTTTCCACAACCTTGATGACGCTGCAAAGAAGTACGGCAAGGAAGGCGACTATGTTGCCGGTGCTAACATCGCAGGTTTCGAGAAGGTTGTTACTGCTATGATAGCTCAGGGTGTTTGCTAATCTTCGATTAACAGCTAATTTGCAAAATTGCAAAAAATAATTAAATGATGAAATGCCGGATGGGTCAGAAATGAATCGATTCGGCATTTTTTATTAGCAAGTTTTCTAAAGTAGCAAGACTGGTAGACGAATGCGGTTCGGCAGTAATTTTGAAAAATAATGTGCCAAGATATCTTGTTATAGACTTTAGCAGAGCAGATAAGGATTTTACAGCATCTGATGAAGATGTGTTAAGCATTTCAAAGCAACTTATGGAACAGAATAAGGAAGCATATGAGGTGCTGGCAAAATGAAAAAATTGAGCAAAGAGCAGATTCTCATGCTTCATACTCAATTGATTCAGCAGACTGGTGGAAGCGATGGAGTCAGGGATTATAATTTATTAGATTCTGCTTTGGAAACTCCTTTTCAGTCCTTTGGAGGAGATGAATTATATCCTACAATACAGGCGAAAGCTGCAAGATTAGGATATGGGAGCTTCTGTGTTCGGGATGCAAAAAGAACGATATATTCAAGCACACAGGCATTATGTGAAATATATTAGGGAATGATTGGCAGATTTTAAATGTACAAAAGTTCCCTAAATTTTTGTTGATAATTAGGGGATTTTTGTGCATAATACTTTATATAAAAGTTCCCTAACAAGAAAGAGGTGTTTTAAATGGGTGCAAATTATACGGAAATACAGGAATTATTGCAGCAACGAGCTGATATACAGGCAAGAATCAATTTAATGCCATATGATGGTAATCCGGAGATTAAGGAAGTAAGTGGAAAAAAATATTTGTATGTGCGTAAGAGAGTGTCAGGAAGATTGACATCTACCTACGTGGATGTATATTCTGATGATTTATATCAGTTATTGTTACGTAATGCAAAAGAACGTAAAGAACTAAATAAAACGATTCGAAAAATTAATAAAGAATTAGTTAGCCTTGGATATGAAGATAAGGAACTGTCTGCAAGAGTATTGCAGAACTTAGATTTTGCAAGAGCAAATATGAAAGCCAATATCTATGATCAGGCAGTATTGGAGGGGGTTGCTACATCCTTTCCACAGACAGAGGATATTATTGAGAATGGACAGGTCAATGGCGTATCTGCAACAGATGTACAAAAGATTCTTAATCTAAAACATGCTTGGGAATTTATTCTTGATAGAGATGTAATACAGAGTGAAAGCAATTATCATATGCTATGTCATATTGCAAGGCTTGTAAATGAAGGATTCTTTTATGATGGTGGAAGAATAAGAGGCATTCCGGTACAAATTGGTGGAACAAGTTATGTGCCACCGCTTCCAATTGAAACTGTAGTTATGGAGCGAATCGAGGAGATAAGAAAGCAAGATAAAGAGCCAATAGATATAGCGATTGAATTATGTATGTATTGTATGAAGACGCAAGTGTTTAAAGATGGCAACAAGAGAGCATCTGTAATTTTTGCAAATCATTATTTAATTGCACAAGGAAATGGCTTTTTGGTCATTCCGGAAAAGGAAGTTTCCGAATTTAAAAAGCTATTGATAGAGTATTATGAAGGAGCACCGTTAGAGGTGATTGGTGCATTCCTACGTAAAAAATGTTGGAAAAATTTTTAATTTACGGAGGAGGTTGTAAAACATAGATAAAATCAATGCTATATGATAACTACTTTGTTTTATGCACTTAATATATTATATAAATATATTTTTTGGCTTGAACTTTAATTGAACTTCGATTCCTACAATATGATTAACAAATGTATTGTAGGTAGGAGGGATATGTATGAAATCATTAAAGAATAGAAATATGATAATAATTCTCATCAGTTTTGTATTAGTAATAATGCTTGTGGCAGATGGCTTTTTTTTGCAAAAGAACAAGGAAAATAATACTGATAAAGCTTTAGAAGAATGTATGGATGGCTCCTGTGATATACCAGAGGAGGATGAGGATGGAAATCAAATATATGCAATTTCTTCTCCTGTAGGATATCATAGTGTGGAGATGATAAAACAGGCCAAAAGACTAGATACTCTTAATGGAAAAAAAATTGCATTAGTGGGTGGATCATTTAATGCAAATGTAACCCATGAAGAAATTAAAAAGTGTATACTTGAAAAGTATCCTAGTGCGAAGGTTTATATGTTTGATGAGGTTGGAACGGGAGGTCCTTTTTCGGTAGGATCACAAAGTCAGAAGACAAAACAGTTTCAGGATAAGCTTAAGGATTTAGAAATAGATGCTGTAATATCGGGAAATTGTGGCTGTGGATTATGTACAGTTAAGGAAACAGGTTCTTCAATTGCAGCAGAGTATATTGGAATTCCTACAGTAACTATTGGAGGTCCAACCTTTGTGGATCAGATTCATTCAACAGGGGTTAATAGGGGAGTTTTAGTACTTAGAACAGCCACATACCCAGGAGCATTTTCGTCGGACTCTAAAGATGAATTAGTTAAGAAGACAAGAGAAAATTTATGGCCGGAAATTGAGAAGGGACTGCTTAATCCAATCACAGAAGAGGAAGAAAAGATTTATGAATTAGCTGGAGAGCGTCCATATGATGAGATTGTTTATTATGGGACATTTGATGAGATCCAGGAGTTTTTAGAGGCTAATGAATGGACAGATGGACTGCCAGTTATTCCCCCAACAAACAATCTTATAAATGAATATTTAAAGTATTGCGCTTATGAAGCGGGTACGGAAATTGGAATGATTGCACCTGCTTATAGAAAGACATATGCCTATACTGTTGCAGCTAATGCAGTAATGGCGGGAGTTCCAAAGGAATATATGCCGATATGTATAGCAATTGTAAAATGTTTAGGAGATGGAGAGTTTAGGCGAACCTTGTCTAGTACTCATGGATGGACACCATATGCATGGATGAATGGTCCACTTTCTCGTCAGTTAGGAATTGACTGTGCTCAGGGAATGATTTCTGAAGAGAATAATAAGAAGCTGGGAAGATTTATTGATTTAGCTATGTTAAATATAGGTGGTTATTATGTAAAGGATAATAGAATGGGGACATTTGGCTATCTTACTCCATGGACCTTTGAAGAGGATGATGAGGCTTGCTTGAGGGTGGGCTGGAAGCCATATCATGTAACTAAGGGATATAATCTGAATAACAATACTATTACGGCAGGTTCTGCCCTTGAATGGGGAAATAGTGTTACGCCATCTACTAATAATCCAGAGATTATAATGGACTTAATGGCGTGGGATATCACTGAAAAGCAACAAAATGGCCTCGGAAACACTAATCCTCAGGTTTACAGAACAATGTTTATTACTGAGCCTGTAGCTAAGGATCTTGCAGTTAAATATAAATCAAAGGAAAGCTTGGAGGATGATCTTATAAAGACGGCAAGACGTCCCTTATGGATGAGAACATTTGCTTATTGTTGGGCCAATACAGGAAGTAAGCAGGATGATAAAAGAACAATTGAACAGGAATATTACTATTTGAAGAATAATACAGATGAGAAGGCAGCGTTAACTGATACACCTGAATGGATGAAGGGTGTTGTGTCTGATGATAAGATTATGACAATAGCCACAATGAATAAAGGGCAGACACCTATGCTTATTACAGGTGACGCTTCAAGAAATAAATTTCAGGTTATGCCTGGAGGGGGATATGTGACATTTGAAATAGAGTTACCAGATAATTGGAATGAGCTGGTAACACCTCTTGGATATGAACCTATTGAAAAATTCTATTTGTTGGAGAATTAGAGGTGTAAAAAGAATTTAATCTGTTATTATGAAAAATTTGGATTTGTGAGTGAGGGCAGATCCGATTCTGTGCATGGTGACGCAACATGGTATCAAATGCGATTGAAGTTTTGATAAGAGATAGACTCTTTCGGGTTCTCATTTTTTTATGCAGAAGATATGCTGTTTTCTCCCGCTGAGATTCTCCTTGTACTTTTATGTGACAACATGATAAAATGCAAAGGAATATACGTAATAAGGCAGTCGGTTTAGTATTGAGCGTTGGCTTGTATGAGATGTCTTACGGTGGGGGTGAAAATAAGAGATGTATGTTGATTTTATGCTGTTTGCAGTGATTGCGCTGGCAACGGGTGTCATTATTTTACTGCGAATACTCAGCTCAAATATGAAATATCAGGAAAAAGGTTTTCTGCAGCTGATTATACTGGCAGTCTGCCATAATATCATTGATATTTTCTGGGGGCTTACCTATTTCGATAAAATCGGGATGGGACCTTTGGGATTGCAAATCGCTACGTCATTGTATTTTTGCTCAAATGCAATTCTGGCATTCACATGGTTTTCATTTCTATACAGACTGTTGTACAGTGACAAACCTAAGAAATGGGTTTTTGTACTGGCCGGGATTCCGGTGGTGCTGGTAATTATGATGGTCATTGCCAATGTCCGTACAGGTGCACTCTTTACAATCGGCGAGACAGTGGACTCCTATGCCAGAGGGAAATGGTATGTTATCGAAAGAATAGGAACTACCGGATATCTGATAGTCATTTTTATATGTTCGGTTATTAAATTCTTTCAGGCAAGAGAGAAAAGTGAACGGAAAAAATATACCATAATCACAGCATTTGCTGTTGTACCGATGGTATTTGATTTTTTTCAGGTGTATTTTGTTGCCGTACCATGCACTTCTGTTGCATTCCAAATCGCAATCGTGATTGTGTATGCATTTATTTCGGTTGAACGGAGTGAAAATGTACTCGTCAGTGCTGCGGACAGACAGAAAAATAATATGAAGACTGCGCTGGCACAGACCTCTATGTCATGGTATGAATTTAATGTTGACAGAGATTGTATTTATGACAGCAAAATCTATTTGGAGAAAAATTGTTACATACAGCGACCGAATCAGGTGGATGATAGCTATTCGGGATACTATAATTTTCTGGCGGGTAGAGTTTTTCCAAAATATACTGCAAGTTACAGGGATACATTTTCTCCTGAAAATTTGAAAAAGAACTTTGAACAGGGAAAGACGGAGCTCTCCTTACGATACTGGATTACGGATTCGGCCGGAGAGGAAATATATATTTTGCAGAATATTATCCTGACACAGGATAATGTCACAAAAGAAATTATCGGATTTGCCTATACAAGAGATATTACTGCTGAAGAACGACAGAAGCGTGAGATTGAAGAACAGTTGGAAGAGATAAAGCTTCTTAATACGCAGCTTGAGGAAAAGCAGAAAAAACTTGAGGAACTTGGAGCAGAGCAGGAAGCTCAGATTGAAGAAATACAGGAAATTAACGAAGCGTTGAGTAACAGAATTGCCCTTATCCAGTCCATGAGTAAGATATACTTTGCTTCGTTTTTTGTCGATGTAAAAAAAGATACCTTTGAAGAGATTAGCAATATTCAGACTGTGAGAGATAATGTAGGCTCATCAGGTAAAGCGCAGGAAGCACTGTATAGGGTATGTGAAAATATGGTTAGCCCGGAAACAGCAGATAATCTGCGTAAGTTTGTGAATCTTTCTACTATTGACGAGCGAATGAAGGGCACAGATGTTATTACCTGCGAATATGTAGGAATTACAGCAGGATGGAGCCAGTTATATATGATTGCCGGTGAAAGGGATGCTGATGGAAACATCAAAACACTCTTTATTGCATCGCGCATGATACATGAAGAAAAGCAAAGGGAAGAAAAGCAGAATAAAATAATTGAGGAAGCAAGAGTTGAAGCAGAAAGAGCCAACAGTGCGAAAACGACGTTCCTCTTTAATATGTCGCATGATATCAGGACTCCAATGAATGCGATTATAGGTTTCACGGACCTTTTGGAAAAGCATCAGGAAAATCCGGAAAAGAGAGCAGACTACCTGAGAAAGATACAGGATTCCAACAAAGTTCTTCTTTCTATAATCAACAATGTGCTTGAAATGGCACGTATTGAAAAAGGAACACTGGAAGCTGAAGAGAGCGCATGGAGTGCAGCGCAGTTTAATGATACGCTGTATTCTGTATTTCAGGAGATGATGCTTCATAAGGGAATTGAATTCACAAGGCAGATTGATGTGGAGCATCACTATGTTTTCTGTGACCCGATTAAGCTTCGTGAGGTATTCATCAACATTCTTTCAAATGCATACAAATACACCAACCCCGGTGGAAAGGTAAATATGCACCTTGAGGAGATTTCGTCGGACAGGGAGGGATATGCCCGGTACCGCACAACGATTACAGATACCGGAATAGGTATGTCGGAAGAGTTCCTTCCGCACATTTTTGAGGAATTTTCCAGAGAAAATTCGTTGACAGATAATAAAGTCGAAGGTACAGGACTTGGAATGCCTATCGTAAAGCGCCTTGTAGACTTTATGGGAGGAGAAATAGAGGTACACAGCGAGAAAGGCGTTGGCACAACATTTATCGTTACTATTTCGCATAAAATAGCAGATAAATCAAATCTTGTAGAGCATGCAGGTGTAGAACTTGATCCAAAGCTGTTTCAGGGTAAACGTATTCTGCTTGCCGAGGATAATGAACTTAATGCTGAAATTGCAATCGAGATACTAAAAGAGGCGGGATTTGAAATTGAAAGGGCAGAAGACGGACGGGTGGCCGTAGATATGCTTAACAAGGCAGATGCACATTATTATGATTTGATACTTATGGATATTCAAATGCCGAATATGAATGGATATGAAGCAACAAGGACAATCAGGGCATTAGCTGATACTGACAAAGCAAACATACCTATTCTTGCAATGACGGCAAATGCATTTGAAGAGGACAAAAGAGAGGCTATGCGCGCAGGTATGAATGGTCATCTTGGAAAACCGATTAACGTAAATGAGCTGATGAAGGCATTAGCGGGAATATTGAAATGATTTGTAAATAACAGGAGGATATAAGAATTATGGACTTCTTCACGACATAGATTTTGAAGTTTATCCTGAAGAACACTGCCTCAAGGCACCGGAACTGCTGCGTGAAGGCGGCGTAGGCGAAGATATCATTCATGCCGTATGTTCACATGGATATGGAATCACAGTGGGATGTGGTAAAACAATCGATGTTGAGCCTGTTCATGAGATGGAGAAAATACTTTTTGCAGCAGATGAGCTTACAGGACTTATCTGGGCGGCTGCACTTATGAGACCGTCAAAGAGCACAAAGGACATGGAATTAAAATCCCTGAAGAAGAAATATAAGAGCAATGGTTTTGCCGCAGGCTGTTCACGCGAGGTTATTGCAAGAGGCGCAGAGCAGCTCGGCTGGGAGCTTGACCGGTTACTGGAACTTACATTACAGGCGATGGCTGCATCTGAGGATGATATCAATATGGCGATGGAATCGCAAAACTAACAGCCTAAAGATAAAATGGAGGCAAAACGGACTGCGTTTTACTCCTATGATTTTATTATAAAATAATACAGCGCCGGTATCGGATTTGGCAGGATACCGGCGTTTTTATAGTCAGGCAACATTATTTTTGCATCTTGCATCAATAAAATGCATCTTACATGATCCCCTATTGTATAAATTGCTCCGAGGAAATATGATATGAAAAAAAGTTAAAGCATCTGCGGAATGGGGGTTAATATGAATATTCTTTTACTTATTTCTTTTATTGTTATTGAGACCGGCCTGGTGGTTTTCACATTTATGGAAAATCGGCAAAAAAAGGTCTGGGTGCGCAACCGTTTGCTGGTAAATGTACTGGAAATTCTTGTGTTTATCTTGTTTGCGCTGTTTCCGGGAGTTGATTTCGGCTTCAGATTTAAGGGATTGATTGCAGTGCTTACAGTGAGATTGCTTGTGTCCGGCATAATATATTTTTGCAGGAGAAAAGCTGAAGGGGACAAGAAAAAAATTGCGGCAGTTGTCAGTGCGGTCTTATCGGTTATTCTTCTTACAATGGGGCTTTCTGTGTCGTTTATTTTTGCTGATTATCATGGCAGGACGGTGACAGGAGCTTACAAGGTTGCATCAACAGAGGCAATACTCATTGATAAGTCACGGGTTGAGGTATTTGAAAATGATGGCTCATACAGAGAAGTTCCGGTACATTTCTATTATCCGGGAAATGCAAAAGAGGGCGAAAGATTTCCGGTGGTTGTGTTTTCGCATGGAGCCTTTGGATATTATGAGAGCAATACTTCAACCTATATGGAGCTTGCATCAAACGGGTATGTGGTGGTGAGCCTTGATCATCCGTATCATTCATTCTTCAGTAAAGATTCAGAAGGAAAGACAATAATTGTAAATACAAAATTTATAAACGATGTAATGTATATTAACAGCGGAGATGCTCCCGAAAGTGAGATTGCAGAGCTTTCTGCCACATGGTTAAAACTTCGCACGGATGATATATCATTTGTAATTGATACGCTTGAAGCATATAATGCAATTAACGGCTTTAGTGATGCGTGGTATATCAATGGTGAAAAGAATTTGCTGACTGATGCGCTGGCAATGATGAATACGGACAAAATAGGTCTGATGGGACATTCACTGGGAGGTGCGGCAGCAGAAGCACTCGGGCGTGTAAGAAGTGATATTGATGCTGTTGTGGATTTGGATGGCACAATGTTTGGAGAACAGCAGGGACTTGTGAAATGTGAAGAATATGAGTTTGAGGGCATTGTATATCATGAAAAATATGTGATTAACGAGGTGCCTTATCCTGTTGCACTTCTTTCAATAGATAATCAGGAACATCACAATTCACGGGTAAATGCCGTAAAACAAGGAGTACCATATGCTAATAATGTGGTCATGGATAACGCATTGGACGGGTATGATACATATTTTGTGAATGCAGGCCATATGAATTTCACAGATCTTCCGCTGTTTAGTCCGGTTCTTGCCAATATGCTCGGGACAGGTCCGATAGATGCCGGAAAATGCGTGGATGAAATGAACAGAGTTCTTCTTGAATTCTTTAACAGCAAATTGAAAAATATGGGCTCATTCAGAGTAGAGGAATGTTATGGAGATTAAAATAGCGCGTGTGCCGGAAAAAGAAAACGAAAGAATTCTGATTGAATGCCATGAGGTTACGTCACAGGTTAATGCAATTGTGAAATTTGTAGAGATGCTTCAGGGCACCATTTCGGGAGAGTTAGACGACAGGCAGTATGAAATTGGTGTAAATAATATATTTTATATTGAATCTGTTGACAACAGAACATTTATATATACGCAGGAGAAGGTGTATGTAGCACGTCAGAGACTATACGAGCTGGAGGATACACTCTCAGATAAATCGTTCTTAAGAATTTCCAAATCGGTCGTGGTTAATCTGTTAAAGATAAAATCCATAAAGCCTGCACTGAACGGAAGATTCAGTGCAGTGCTTGCAAATGGTGAGGAAGTGATTATTTCAAGAAAATATGTTCCAAATCTCAAGGAAAAAATTAGAGGAGGCAAAAACCGGTGAGTATAAAAGAATACGCAAAGTTAGCCATAAGGGATTTCTTTATTATTACAACATTTGTTAATATTGCAATGTTTGTATTGGGCAGTATTTACAGAAGCGAAGCAACCTTCTCATATGAAGTACTTTTGCAGCCTCCGCTGTATGGGGTGTTTGGAACAATACCAATGTGGATTTTATATTCAAAGAAAGAACTGACTGTAAGGCAGCTGATTGTGAGGAAAATATTTCAGGTCATAACACTTGAAATTATGTTGATATTGCTGACATTCCAGGGGCAGAATCTGTGCGCTGATAACTTAGATGAAATTATTTCATTTGCAATGAGTGTTTTTATTATATATGTAATTGTAAATGTAATCTCATGGGTTTTAGATAAAAAGAGTGCCGATGACATGATGCATGAACTCAGCGAATATCAAAAAAACAGGCAACTCAGACCATGACGGCTTTGTTTAGTCCGACATATATGAGTGTTATGGAGGAGAAAGAAAAATTTTAAAATAAAGTAAATAACATACTAAATAGGCCCTAAGACATTGATAACATATGTTCTTGGGGCTATTTATTCCGCCCACAATCTTTTTGATAAATTGTTGTCTATTTCACAACTATATTGTAAAATATGCTATAGATATTGATGGTTTAAGGGTAATAGTGCGAAAAAATTTATTGATATGAAGATTTTTCACACGGCTGTTTGCTTCTGAGCAAAAGCAAACAGGCACTGTGGCAGACAAACCGCTCAGAAATGGAGAGTGTTATGGCAGTGAAAAGCATTGAGGATATAACAATAACAGAATTGATTGATGTGGAGACATTGCAGCATATTCGGGATTCATTTGTAGAGATTATCGGAGGCACAGTTGTTATTTATGATGCAGATGGAAAGCCGATAACCGGTAGTGAAGGCTTCCCAAGCTTTTGTAATGACTATATACTTCAGAATAAGATGGGAGAAGCACTTTGTGTGCAATGCATGAAGTATAGTGCGAACAGTTCCCACCATGCAGGGCATGCAGTGCTTAATTATTGTCATGCCGGAATGATGAAAACTGCAGCACCAATTATGATTAAGGAGCGGATGATGGGCTATATTGCCAGTGGTATTTTGCTGGAGGAAACTCCGGATGAAGATGTCATACGCAATACAGCAAGAGAATTGTCTATTGATGAGGATGCGTTGTGGCAAGCTGCTAAGGAAGTTCCGGTTCATACAAAGGAAGAGGTAGACCGCATGGCCAACTTCATTTATTTTGTTGCGGGAATCCTTTCGGATATGATTTACGGAAAATATCTGGCGTTGAAAGAAGGAGAAAATATTGTAAATGCCAGCAGTGCAAAGTCAGATTTTCTTGCAAACATGAGCCATGAAATCCGCACGCCGATGAATGCAATTATAGGTATGGCAGAAATGTCACTGCGTGAGGATTTGCCGGAAGTTGCAAGAGGCTATATTAATCAGATTAAGTCTTCGGGACGTGCACTTCTTACACTGATAAATGATATTCTGGACTATTCCAAGATTGAGTCGGGAAAGATGGAGCTTACGGAAGTTGAGTATGAGCCGGTAAGTCTCATTCACGATGTATCGACTATTATCATGACGCGTCTTGTAGATAAGGATGTGGAACTGCTATTGGACTGTGATCCAAATCTTCCGTACAAGCTGTACGGTGATGATTTGCGTATCAGACAGATTCTGATTAACATTGCCAATAATGCCACCAAGTTTACCAACAAGGGACATGTGCAGCTGACTGTACGGTTTGACCGTGTTGATTCAGAAAATATTATTCTGAAGATATCGGTAAAGGATACCGGTATCGGTATTAAGGAAGAAGATTTTAATAAATTATTTAATTCCTTCCAGCAGGTTGACAGTAAGCGTAACCGAAATGTAGAAGGAAGCGGTCTTGGACTTGCAATCTGCAAGCAGCTTTTAGGATTGATGCAAGGCAGAATTTATGTGGAGAGTGTGTATGGAGAAGGAAGTACCTTCTCCTTTGATATCCCGCAGAAGGTGGTGGATGGCAAAGCATCGGTTTCTCTTGATAATCCGCAGAAATATGCAATTGCCGGATTTTTTAAAAGAGAGGATGTGGCAGAGGACTTCAAGTCTGATGCATCGAAGCTCGGTGTGCATACTGCCAACTTGACCGGTGCGGCCAATATTAATGAGTCTGTTCTGGGATGGCTTGACCGCCATAAAGACCAGGAAACATACATCATAATGGAACAGGAGTTTTACGAGCAGCTTAATACAAGCAATATTGATGCGGATATTTACAACAGGGCACATCTGGTACTGCTTGTTGACGCATTTGCAGATGTAAGAAGGTGGAAGAATCAGAGCATTTTCCAGATTATGAAGAAACCTTTATCAGTATTGAATTTGGCGGGGCTGCTGAATCAGGAGGAAGTACATTTAGGTACAATTACAACCAATGAGGCAGATGCTTCTTTTGAGGCACCTGAGGCAAAAGTATTGATTGTAGATGATAATGCGATTAATCTGACGGTTGCGGAAGGATTGTTAGAGCCGCTGCATATGCAGATTGACACATCGCTTTCAGGAAAAGATGCATTGGAGAAACTGAATTCCAACCACTATGATATTATTTTCATGGATCACATGATGCCGGAACTGGATGGAGTTGAAACTACCAGAATTATCAGAAGAATGTATACGAATTGCGATGATACGCCGATTATTGCACTGACTGCCAATGCGGTAAGCGGAACCAAGGAAATGTTCTTAAGCGAGGGAATGAACGATTTTATTGCCAAGCCGATAGAAGTACGTGTGTTAATTAATAAGGTGCGTCAGTGGCTGCCGGATGAAAAGATTCAAAAGGCAGTTGAAAAGGAAGATGGACAGCAGACTGAAGAAGAAACTCGTAAAATTCCGGAAACAATAGGTGATTTGGATATAAAGGCTGCTATGGATTTGCTTCGTTCCGAGAAACTGTTCTGGAAGGTATTTTACGATTATTACCGCGTAATACATTCAAAGTCCGCCACAATAGAGCATTTCCGCGAGACAAAAGACTGGGCTGCATATACTGTTGAAGTTCATGCATTAAAGAGTGCCTCAAAGCAGATTGGTGCCATGAGATTATCGGAAATGGCAGCAGAGCTTGAGAAGGCAGGAAATACCCGTGATATTGACAAAATTATGAAGTATACCGATGAAATGCTTACAAAGTACCGGTCCTATGAAGCTGTCCTTGCACCATTATTCCCTGAAACACAGGAAGATGAAAGTGACAAGGAGGAAATCACGGTAGAAAAACTGAATGAGTTTTTCACAAGGCTGCGTGAGGCAATGGAGGAACTTGACATAGACGGAATGGAAAGCGTCGGGGCAGATATGAGCGCTTACCGTTATCCGGAACAGTGGAAAGAGCCATTTGCAAATCTCAAAGAAGCGATTGAAAATATTGATGTGGATACATGCGAAGAGATATTAAGCAATTGGACAATGTAGGAGTATAACTTGAAAGACAGGGGATGATTTAATGCAGGAGAAGGAAAAATATATGCCGGAAGGCAATAATGATATGGAGCGCCTGATGTATGCGATGAATCAACTGAAAAACAGAAACTTTCAGGCAATTGACGGTTCTGCATTTGAAGACGGCTCCGTGGCAGATACATATAACGAGATGTTAGACAGCATTATGGAATACAACAATCACTTCCTGATGCGAATTAATGATGCCATGACGCGAATTGCGGACAATAGCAATGTAAAAGATATGCTTACCCAGATAAATTCCCAGAAGGAACCGATTGAAAATATGCGGGAAGCCAATGAAACTTTAAGTCTTCAGCTTCGGCAGAATGAAACACAGTTGGTAGAAACTCTGGCAATGTCCAAGCAGATTGATAATACCATAATGCCTTGCGTGAAGAAGATGACGGAAAGTGAAATGGCACTGGAAAATTCCATTAAGGAAATCGATGAGGTATTGTCACAGAAAACTGTGAAAAAGCAGGATATGCTGCGTATCTGTGAAAACGCAAGAAAACAGGAGGCGCAGGCTCTGACACGCTCTAAAGAAATAACGGAGCGTGTTGCGGGACTTGGGGAGCAGGCCAAGATTATCCGGAAAAATGTTGGAGAAATATGTCTGGGAGATAACGAGAAAGTAAATGTGTTTAAATCATTTGCAGAGGGACTTAAGTGCCTTACAGATAATTATGGCAATCTGTCCAGGTACTGCTTTGGCGTCGGCTCCCAGTTATATAGAATTTCAAGAGATATTGATAATGCAAGAAATGATATGTTTCGCCATAACAGCAGACCATCCATGCTTGACAGGCTGAGTGTATTTTATGTGGATCACCTGACATTGACATGGAGGCTGTATTTAAATGTAATTGAGTACGAGACATTGAAAATTACCCAGTTGAACAATCCGGACCGGTGCAAATTCGGCCTGTGGTGTGCCAATATGACAGATCCGCAGATTCGTGATACAGATGAGTTCCATGAGACGTTTGATGCCCATGAAGAGCTTCATAAACATGCGGTTGCCTGCTTCCTTGCCAAGGAGGCATCGGATGTTTCTGAGGCGTTGAAAGAATTTGATATTGCTTTGAAAGTATGCAGAAGATTTGAGGAGGCGCTGAACAGCCTGAGTCTTTATTTAAGAAGCATCGGAATCACTGAAGAGACTGAAGTATGGAAATTTCAGGGATAGTACATTTAAATAAAAAAGATATTTATTAAAAATCATCACAATGATATAATGGGGTCATATAAGGCAACAGTTAGGAAAGTAAAAATACTTAATAAGGGATAATAAACGGAATGAAAAACACGATTTCAAAACAATTCTTAATAACAATTATATTGGTATTTTGCCTGTTGGTTTCCATGTTAACCTATATTTTTTCATCATTTTATTACAGTTCTGTACGCAATATTGAGGAGCTTGGCGTCAGCAACATGAAGAGCGAAGCCGCAATGATTGAGAATTATCTTAACAAAAGTATGGATGTATTGTGGGTTACGGCGGATACCGTTAATTACATGATGGAAAATGGTGCATCTTCTGATGAGATTCTTAAGTATCTGACTGCCGAAGCAAAACATGAGACAGAGCAGATTGATGAGAATTTTACCGGAATCTATGGATACATTAACGGAGAGTATCTCGATGGAATCGGATGGGTTCCGCCAAAAGATTATATTCCAACGCAGAGAGACTGGTATATTGAGGCAAAAAAAGCAGGAGGAAAGGCTACAATTGTTCCGCCGTATCTGGATGCCCAGACAAATACCGTTATGTTTTCCGTAAGTCAGCTTCTTTCTGATGGTGAAAGTGTTGTGTCATTGGATGTAGCCCTGAATGAGGTGCAGACAATAACGGAAGGCATGACAATGAACGATATGGGCTATGGCTTTATCATGGATAATACTGGATTAATAATTGCTCATTTTGATATATCAGAAAAGGGCAAGGTTTATCCTGAAGATGAAGAACAAAAGGAGATGCTGCACCAGATAATTGATAATAAGCGTGAAAGCTTTGAGATGAAAATAGGCAGGGAAAACTGTACCATATTCTCAAATCAGGTAATGAATGACTGGCATGTGGTAATGGTTGTCAGTAACACCAAGCTGTTTCATGAACTTAGAGTACAAATGCTGATAGGAATTCTGATATCTGTGACAGTATTTTTAATTATTGTTGTGTTTTGTGCGATTTCTGCCAAAAAAATCGATAAATACCAGCGTAAAGAGTATGAGAGTAAAGAACAGTTAAACCGCATGAATACCAATATTATTCGTGCGCTTGCATATACGATTGATGCAAAAGACCGCTATACAAGCGGACATTCTCAAAGAGTTGCCGACTATGCGCTTGCTATTGCAAAGAGAATGGGAAAGTCAGAAGAAGAACAAAAGGTTATTTACTATGCAGGTCTTCTTCATGATGTAGGTAAAATAAGGGTTCCAGAGGAAATAATCAATAAGCCGGGCAAGCTGACGGAGGATGAGTTTAACCAGATAAGGATTCATCCGGTCAGCGGATATCATATATTAAAAGATATTCATGAAGATGTAAGAATTGCATATGGTGCAAAGTATCATCATGAGCGGTATGACGGCAAGGGATATCCTAACGGACTGGAAGGCGAGAATATACCTGAGATTGCCAGAATTATCGGTGTCGCAGATGCGTATGATGCAATGGCAAGCAACCGCAGTTACCGTAATGCACTGCCTCAGGAGGTTGTCCGTTCCGAGATAGAAAAGGGACGCGGACATCAGTTTGATGCAGAAATAGCAGATATAATGCTTGAAATGATTGATGAGGATAGTGCTTATTCTATGTGTCAGTCAAAAAGAAGCATCAAGAACATTCTGGTAGTTGATGATGAGATTATAAATATCAGGATGGTAGAACATATCATGAAAGATGTGGAGGATTTCAAGGTCATAGGAGCAATGAACAAGGATGAAACCTTCCGTATATTAGAGGAAGAGAGCATTCATTTGATTCTTCTGGATTTAAATATGCCTGATACGGATGGCTTTGACCTTTATAAGAAAATCAGGGAAAAATATTCAATACCTGTTGTGATGGTCACAGCGGACAAGGGTATAGAAACGATACAGAAAATAAGTGAACTTGGCATTGATGATTATTTAACAAAACCGTTACATGCATTTGTAGTAAGGGAGACAGTGCATGGTATCATTAACAGCTGGGGATGTATGTAAGCTTTTTGCATCTCTTACTGAACAGGTCTCTTAGAAATGAGGTACTATGAAGAAATATGATAAGCTCATATGGGTTGTGTTTTTAATACAGTTGGCAGTGATAGCAGTTGTGCTGAAAACATCCAGGGTTGATGACGTGACTCTGGCAAAAGGCAAAATGCAGATGTTTAATACAGGCTGGGTGCTTATCGGAGAGGACGGCGTTCAGACAGATTTGCAGAAGCTGCCTTACAACGGTACATGCGGCCCGAATGAAAAGATTATCATTAAAAATACCATTCCAAAAGAATATTGGGGACAGACTCTGACTTTTCTGTCTGCTGACAAAACATTGAAAATTACGGTCGACGGGGAGGAGATATATACCTTTGGATTAAACGATAAGAAACTGTTTGGACGGACTCCCGGAAGCGTAATGGTATTTGCCGATATACCAAATGATTGTGAGACGGGGGAGATTCAGATTGAGATGTGTTCCCCTTATTCAAACTATGCAGCTTACATTACAGAAATATCCGTTGCCAAAAGAGATGTGGCAATTCTTAATTTCATAAAACAAAAAGCTGTTGATATCATTTTGACCATGATTATCATGATTATTGCCGTAGTGTTTATAATGCTGGCTATTGTGCAGAGAATGTCACGCAAGGAAATCGGCGGAGTGGATTATCTGGGCATCTATCTGATGCTCATGAGTGTATACTATCTGATAGAGACAAAGGTGCCGGAGGTATTTTACGGAAATCAGACATTGTACTCCAACCTGATATTTATAATTCTGATGACAGCGCCTCTGTTTATGGAAGTATATTGGTATGAGTCAATACCGGAAAGCAGAAAGGCCATATTGATGGTGATGGTGGCTTCTGTATTAAATATTGCAGTACAGTTGCCTCTCCAGATTGCCGGCTGCGTTGATTTCATAGAAATGTCATCTGTTTCTCACGGAATTATTGTAGTGATTATTTTTATTAATATGATTGCTCTGGGAAAGAATGCAAAAGTGAACAGAAGTATTGAGACAAGCCTGAATTTCGTGGGAATCAGCAGCATGATGGTTGGTGCATTTATCGATATCATCAGGACCTATACCATAAAGGTAGGCGATTTGGGAAAGGCAAGCAGATATGGTGTGTGCATTTTTGCAATCTGTACACTGATTATCTACATGCGTCAGATGATGCAGGAACATGTGAAATTTGTAGAGAAGGCAAAAAATGATGCCATTGCTGCAAATGTGGCAAAAAGCCGGTTTCTTGCCAATATGTCACATGAGATTCGCACGCCGCTTAACGGAATCCTTGGAATGGATGCCATTCTTTTAGAGGAGTGCAAGGATGATAATTTGAAAGAATATGCCTTAAATATACAGAGTGCAGGGCAATCCCTGCTTTCCATCATCAATGATATACTGGATATATCAAAGATTGAAGCAGGAAAGCTTGAAATACTGCCGGTAGAGTACGAGTTATGTTCTGTGATTAACGATTGCTGCAATATAGCAAAAGTCAGGGCGGAGAGTAAAGGACTTTCCTTCAGGATGATGATTGACCCTGATATACCGTCCTGCCTGTATGGTGATGACGTACGAATCAGGCAGATTATCAATAATCTGCTTTCAAATGCTGTAAAATATACGAAAGAAGGAACAATTACACTTTCCATAAGCTGTGAAGAAATGCCGGAAAACCAAGTTATGCTGAAGGTTGAGGTGGAAGACACCGGTATCGGTATCAAAGAGGAAGATTTGAAAAAGCTGTTCAACTCATTTACAAGACTTGAGGAGAAACGTAACCGCAATATTGAGGGAACAGGTCTGGGATTAAATCTCACAAAGAATCTGGTACAGATGATGGGCGGAGAGATTAGTGCGGAAAGTACTTATGGAAAAGGTTCATGCTTTAAGGCTAAGATACCGCAAAAGGTAATCAATCAGGAACCAATCGGGGACTTTGAAAAGAGATATCAGTTGTTTGTTGATAATTCAGAGTCACAGGGGATTTCTGTTGTTGCACCGGATGCACACATTCTGGCTGTGGATGATGTAGAGATAAACCTCAAAGTAATAGCAGGACTTCTGAAAAAAACATGTATACAGGTTGATACTGCGGAAAGCGGTAAGGCATGTCTGGATTATGTAAAAACCAGGAAATATGACTTGATTTTCCTGGATCACATGATGCCGGAAATGGATGGTATCGAAACACTGCAGCAGATGAAGTGTCTTGACTCCAATCAGAATAAGGATACGCCTGTTGTTATGCTGACTGCCAATGCTACCAGAGGAGCAAGGGAAGAGTATATGAAGGCAGGATTTACAGACTACCTCACAAAGCCTTTCAAGGAGGCAGATTTACAGGAGATTCTTGTAAAGTATCTGGGTGAAAAATTAATAAGTCAAGATGAAATTCCTGACAACGAAAATACAGATGAAATGCAGAATGACGAAAATGCAGATGTCATGCAGCGCCTGGCCTCAATACCGGAACTGGATGTCAACACAGGTCTTGGTTACTGCATGGACAGGGATTTCTATGAGGAAGTGCTGAGAGAATATATGCTTGCGGATAAAGAAGACAAAATTGAACAATTCTTTAATGAAAAAGACTGGAACAATTACAAAACTTTAGTACATGCATTAAAAAGCACTTCATTGACAATAGGTGCAGTTTCTCTGTCGGAGGAGGCAAAAGCATTGGAAATGGCTGCTATGGACAAAGATGAGGACTACATTATGTCTAACCATAGGGCTGTAATGCAAAAATATTTAAATTTGACAGATAAACTGAAAGGCATTCTGAAATGACTTATGGTATGGCAGCGCATATGTAGAGATACATACACGCTGCTATTTTTGCTGTTTGAAAGCCATCCGGCTGAATTAAAATCTGTAATATATGATGTAAAATATAACACTGCAAAAAGGAGAAGAAGCATGAAAAGATTTTTTGTATTAATACTTGCTGCAATACTGGTGATAACTCTTGCTGAGTTCAGACAGAGGAAGGAACCCGGCAGGGAAAGCGGAGAGAATACGATTTATTCTGACATTCATTATGGCAAGGACGAAAAACAGGTGATGGATATTGTAATGCCGCATAAGGATAGGGCTAACGGAGGTGTGATGCTGCTTATTCACGGAGGTGCGTGGGTTGAGGGAGACAAGAATAACGGATACACGGAAGCATTTATCAATAAATACAGTGATTCGGGATATATTATTGCAACGATGAATTACAGGCTGGCGTCCGGAGACATTTCCCTGAAGGATATGCTGGATGACATAGAGTCTTCGCTTAACTATATAAAAGGTGCTGCTGCACAAAATGGTATATCAGCAGGCAGGGCTATGCTTATCGGCTGGTCTTCGGGAGGACATCTGGCAGAAATGTATGCGTACACAAGAGCTGAAGCGGCAGACATTAAAGTGACCTGTGTAACTGCATACAGCGGTATTGCTGACATTACGGACAGCAGTCTTTATATAGACAATCCTCTTGATGATATTCTGAAACGTCCGATGACCGGTGTTGTTTCTAACCTGTGTGGGTATGGTTTTACGGCAGAAAACTTATCTGATGCAAAAGATTATCTCGCAGCGGCATCTCCGATTACATATGCCGACAGAGCCGTTCCAACGATAATATGTCACAGCAGTATTGATACTTATGTAAGCTACAGTACCGCAGTGAACCTGAAAAAGGCTTTGGATGAACGTGGGATTGATAACTGTTTTATAGATTTTCCGAAATCAGGACATGACCTTCTGCTGGATGAAGACAGTCTGGAGTTATCATATGAAAAGCTTTATGAGTATGCAAAAAAATATCTGCAATAGAAAAATAATATCAGATATAACAGTGTCCTTTTGATGTCCATTGAATGGTATTATTTTAATATATTTTTGGAGGAGTGATGGTATGTATTTGGAAATAAATGATTTGAAAAAGAGTTACGGTAAAGACGCAAGTTACATACAGGTGTTAAAAGGGTGAACACAGGGGTCCAGCAGGGACAGATGTGTGTTATTCAGGGCTTCAGCGGCTGTGGCAAATCTACGCTGCTTAACTGTATAGGAGGACTTGATACTATTGATTCAGGCTCAGTTAAAGTGGACGGACAGGAGATTGCGGGCCTTAGACAGAGTGAACTTGCCAACTACCGCAGAGAACATCTGGGGTTTATTTTCCAGTTTTATAATCTGGTTCCGAATCTGACAATAAGAGAAAATATTCAGTTATGTGAATATTTGTCAAAGCAGCCTCTTGATATTGATGAATTGATGGAAACACTGGGGCTTACCGAACAGCAGAATAAATATCCGTCTCAGTTATCGGGCGGACAGCAGCAAAGATGTGCAATTGCACGTGCGCTGATTAAAAATCCCAAGCTTCTTCTCTGTGATGAACCGACAGGTGCACTTGACTCCAAGACATCAAAAGACATTCTGATATTACTGGAGAAAATCAACCGTATCTATGGAACAACAATGCTTATTGTCACCCACAATAATGCGATAAAATATATGGTACACAAGGTTATCATTATGAAAGACGGCGTAGTTGCAAAGGATTATGTTAACGAGAACAGGGTGGCAGCTGCAGAACTGGAGGATTTGTAATGAATAGAGTGCTTTGCAGGCGTCTGCCGAGAGAATTTAAGAAAAATTTTCCGCGATATATGGCACTGATTCTGCTTGCCTATCTGGGGATGTTTCTTGTGGTTTCACTTGTTGCCGCAGCCGAGACAGTCATACAGGGCAGTTATAAAAAGCAGAAAAAAATAAAGTTGAAGACGGACAGTTTTCGGTTTTTATTCCGCTTACCGATGAGCAGGAGAAAAACATCGCAGATACAGGCGTTATAATAGAAAAGATGTTTTCACTTGATGTGAAATTAAAAGATGGTTCAGTGCTGAGGGTAATGCAGAATCGTAAAAGCATTAATCTGATTGATGTTGATACAGGAAAGCTTGCCGAAAATGAGAATGAAGTGGTGCTTGAAAAGCGGTACTGCGAAGAAAATGGAATTGTGACCGGCGATACAATTGAAATCGGGGAAAAGTCATATATTGTAACCGGAATAGGAAGCGTTCCTGACTATGATGAACCTGTTGATAAAATGTGGGATCCGGTATCAGACAGCAAAGTGTTCGGACTTGCATTTGTTACTCCTGAACAGTATGAGCAGATAAGGAGAGAGCCGGGGCAGAAAACAGAGGATTTATGCTATGCCTACAGACTTAACGGGGTGCTTACACATGATGAGCTCAAAGACAGAATAAAAAAGCTTACATTTGATTATCGTGATTTTGATAATGTATATTTTAATGAAATTGTCAATGAAGCAATGAAAAGCAAAGATGATTTCAAATCAGAAATAAACAGGCTTTATGAAGCAACCGCATTGCTCAGTGATGGAATGAGTGAGCTTGATGATAATAAGTCTTTATTAACGGATGCATCAGGTAAGGTTTTTGAGGCATATCTTGATAGAGCTGAAGAAGAGCTGAATCAGATTGGAATATCAGCAAAGCTTACCGCTGATAACTATGAGGAAATACTCAATTCATTAAGCGGTGATTTTATTCAGTACAAGCAGGGAGAATTGTCTGATGTAAAAGACACACTCGACTCACTTGACCAATTTAATAAAGGTATACAGGAATATACTTCGGGAGTTGAAAGCGCATATAACGGTTCACATGCTATTACACAGGGAATGTTAGAGTTTTATGCCGCATTTGACCAGCTTCTGGAAGGGCTGCAGAAGCTTGACAGTGAAGGTGGTAAAATCTCTGACGGAGCTGAATTGATTTTTAAGGCATATTTAAGACAGATACAGTCAATTCTCGATAAAATAGATTATCCCGACGCAATTACTGCTGATAATTATGACAGGGTTATTGATGACCTGATAAAACGTCTTAAGGATTACAAGTCGGAAATACTGGCAGGTTCCGGTGAAGTAGGAACCAGAGGCGAACTCAGTGATGTAGAACAGATATACTGTAATATTATTGACAGACTTATTGAGCTCCTTGAGGACCAGAAGGATGCTCTCATTAATCTCGATAAATATTATATGGGCTGTGATAAATATACAGATGGCGTAGGAGAGCTGTATTCAGGAATGGTAAAGTTCAGAATCGAAAGCGTACAGCTTTTGCTTGGAATGAACCAGCTGGAATTGGGACTTTTGCAGTTAAGCAGCAACAGCGAGGCGTTGACTGAGGGTACCAATAAGATGCTGGATACATATCTGGAACAGATTCAAATTAATCTTGAAAAAGTGGGGTACTCCAATCAGCTCACAATCGAAAACTATGCACAGGAACTTGATGAACTGGCAGAAACACTCGGTGATGATGAGCTTAAAGAGCTTAAAACACAGATTGACGGTCTGAAGCAATTTTATGATGGAGTAAATGAGTATACGTCGGCTGTCGGAGAGGCATATACAGGAGTGCGTGAGTTCGTTGATGCCGTAACCAGATTTAAAAGTGAATCCGACAGGATGCTTGATGATTATTTTAAACTGGAGATGGTTAATCTTATTGAGTTCATAAAAGCCGATGAGAACTCACGAATTCTTAATGCGGCAAGCACGATGAATCTTTACAAGCAGTCAGGACTTATATCCGGAGTTGCGGTTATTATACTGTTTACATATGTGATTTCGGTATTTGTGGTACATCAGGTTCAGAAAGAAAGCAGTGTAATCGGCACTATGTATGCGCTGGGAGCAAAAAAGAGAGATCTGATTATGCATTATATAGCACTTCCTACGCTTGTCACATTTACAGGAAGTCTTATAGGAACAGTCATAGGATTTACTGATTTTGCAGTCAGCACACAGACGGCAACGGCATACAGGCATTACTCTATTCCTGAATTTGAGACGGTTTATCCGCCATACCTGATTTTCTATTCAGTGATTATGCCGGCATTAATCTGCGTACTTGTTAACGTGCTTGCGATTAATAATAAGCTGTCACAGACTGCACTGTCATTAATCAGAAATGAACAAAAGGTGGGAAGAATTAAAAATATCAGCCTTGGAAAGCTGAAATTTATGACAAAGTTCCAGATTCGTCAGATGATCAGGGAGGCCAGAACGGGAATCACGGTTACGCTGGGAATGGTAATAGCACTCTCGATACTCATGATTGGACTTAATACGAATGCAATGTGTGATAATCTGATAAATGACGTTAAGAGAACGGCAAAATATGAATATATGTATACGCTTAAATATCCGCCGAAAAACGTGCCGGACGGCGGTGAAGCATGTTATTCAAAAATGCTTACAAGGGATTGTAAGGGAAGCAGCCTTGATGTCACTGTGTATGGAATTGATAACGACAACAAATATTTCAATACAGAGCCGGTTAAGGGCAAAAACAGCATAATACTCGGTAAATCAACAGCGCAGAAGTATGAATTGTCTGTAGGAGATAAGATAGTTCTTACCGATAGTGCCGAAGATATAGACTATGCTTTCACGGTGAAAGGAATATCGGATTATTCAGTAGGATTATCCGCGTTTATGGACATTGACAGCATGCGGGAGCTGTTCGGAAAGGATAAAAGCTACTATAACGTGGTACTTTCTGATGAGGAGCTTGACATTGATGAGGGACGACTTTATTCCGTTACAACCAGAGAAGACATTTACAGTGCGGTTTATATGATTAAAAATATTATGTCACCGACTATTGTTATGATTGTTACAACTTCGATAGTTATTATCTGCAGTGTGCTGATGCTTATGCTCAATGTTATGATTGACCATGCTTCTTTAGGTGTTTCGCTTGTTAAAATATTTGGATTTACCAGAGGTGAAATACGAAAAATGTATCTCAGGGGTAATACTGTGATGGTAGCTATAGGGGCTGCACTAGGAATACTGGTGTCAAAAATCCTGATTGACAGGATATACCCGTGGATGGTTGCCAGTTCAGCATGTGGCATAAATCTTAAATTTACATGGCTGCAGTATCTGACGGTTTTTGTCGCTATAATGGCAGCTTATTGTGTGATTAACAGCATACTTGTATGGCGTCTGAACCATATAACGCCTGCAGAAGTATTAAGAAACAGAGAATGATAAAGTAAGATTATATGGGATATATGCTGAGAGGAGGAAGTGTTCAGGTAACTACTGCGGTAATGCAGTACGGCTATCGGATTATTGATGATTTGATTGACGGACTTCTGGGATATCTGAATGAAAAAGGCTTTAATAATGTGAATGAACTGGTCGGAATCGGGCTCGATTCGGTATGTGATACAGAGGAACTCGAACGTGATACGATTATTTATCCTAAGTTTGTCAGGAGTAAATGCATAAGGTGCGGAAGATGTGTTATTTCCTGCCGTGATGGAGGACATCAGGCACTTGTGCAGGATAAGGACAGAAAACCGATACTCAATCCAAAGAGGTGTGTGGGCTGTCACCTTTGTAAACTTGTCTGTCCGGCAGATGCAATCCATTCGGGCGGAAAAAGAGTTCCTAAATTAACATCTTAATACCGGTGTTACAAAAATATTTTCAGATAATTTAAAACAATTTCATGTTAATATTGAACATATTGCTAATTTTTGCTAAAATAAAATATATATGATGAAATTGTTTTGACAATAGATAAGGCAATATGCAGGGCTTAATGGCGCAGAGCTTGGAAACGGGGGTTAATATGATGAGATATAAAGTACTTTTGACAGGAAAGAATAAAGCAATCAAAGATGATTTCTTTAGTCACATGGATGACGTTTTTCAGGCAGTTACGACTTCGACCCGGGTTGATGATGTGGCAAGGCATCTTGATTTCTATCAGCCGGATATTTTTATATGTTGTCTTCATGGTGAGACAAGAGAAGACTACACAAAAATTATGGAGCATAAGAGAAGGCTGACAAGAGACGGAATTGCTACTGTTATTATAGGCACGGAAGAAGATTGTGAGATTTTTCAGAAAATAGCAGTTTATATGGCAGATCTGGTTTTACTGAAGCCGATTACGGCAGGTGCAATTAAGGACAAAATCGTTCAATACATGGAGGAGGTTGAAGCTGAGAAAGAGGAACAGAGGAAGCTTCAGGAGAAGCTGGCACTGATGAAATCCCAGAATGAGAGAAAGCATATACTGATCGTAGATGATGACCCGATGATGCTGAAACTCATAAAAGAACACCTGCATGAGAAGTACGATGTTGCAACGGCTATCAGCGGAAAGATTGCACGAAAGTTTCTGGAAAACAAGAAGACGAATTTAATACTGTTGGACTATGAGATGCCTGTCGAAAATGGTCCGGAATTTCTGGAAAAAATAAGGGCTGACGAGACATTATCAGACATCCCGGTAATATTCCTTACGGGAATAACACAGAGAGAAAAAATACAAAAGGCACTTTTGTTAAAGCCGCAGGGGTATCTTATAAAGCCTATTGATAAAGAGAAGCTGTTGGGGACTATAGAGAGATTTGTATGACGCCATATAGTATGTTGTGTGCAAAAGAGCGTGTGTGAAAATGGGGAATAATATGCAGGAAGTATATTTAACAGATTTGATTGGCACAGATATGCTGCAAAAATGCAGGATTCATTTGCTAAAATGACAGGTTTGGCAGCGCTTACAACAGATGTAGACGGAAAGCCGGTGACAAAAAGCTCTAATTTTACCGATTATTGCATGAAATATACCAGAAAAAGCAAACTGGGATGTGAACGCTGCGAGAAGTGCGATAAATTTGGCGCTGAGACGACAATGAAGAACGGCGTGCCTACAACATACAGATGCCATTCCGGCTTAATAGATTTCGCAGCACCAATTATGGCAGGCGGGCAGCTGGTCGGGTGTTTTATCGGCGGACAGGTACTTACGGAAAAGCCTGATAAAGAATATATTAAATCCGTGGCAGACGAAATTGGTGTTGATTTTGAAAAGTATTGGGAAGCATTGGAGAAAGTTCCGATTATGGAACGCGAGCAGATTGATTCGGCTTCGGAATTCCTGTTTACAACAGCCGGCGTTTTGTCTGATATAGCTTATGGCAAATATATGGCATTAGAGGCAAAAAAGGAAGTAGAGCGTGCGGCAAATCTTAAGGCGGATTTTCTGGCCAATATGAGCCATGAAATAAGGACACCGATGAATGCAGTTGTGGGAATGGCTGAGATGGCATTGCGCGAAAATCTTACACCGGCTGCAAAGGAATATATTACACAGATCAAATCATCGGGAAGTGCACTGCTTAATATTATTAATGATATTCTGGATTTTTCAAAGATTGATTCCGGAAAAATGGATATACAGCCTGTGGAATACGAGCCCCTTTCACTGTTCAACGATGTTGCCAATATAGTTATGACGCGTCTGAAGGATAAAGATGTTGAGCTGGTTCTGTCACTTAACCATACACTCCCGAGAATGATTTACGGGGATAATGTGAGAATTCGCCAGATACTCATTAATCTTGCAGACAATGCTGTTAAATATACGCGTCATGGTCATGTGGATATTATTCTTGATTACGATAAAATAGACGAAGAAAATATCTGTATGAAGGTTGCGGTTAAGGATACCGGCATAGGAATTAAGCAGAATGACCTCGAAAAGATTTTTCAGTCATTTCAGCAGGTGGACAGCAAGCGCAACAGAAACATCGAGGGTACAGGACTTGGATTAACTATTACGCAACGGCTTCTGTCACTTATGAACGGAAGCATCCATGTGAGCAGCGTTTATGAAGAGGGAAGTGTATTTTCATTTGAACTTCCGCAGAAGGTGTTGGACTGGGAACCATCATTCATAATCAAGAACGCGTCTTCGGATGTGGCAATCGGATATTTTGGCAACAAATATTTTGAGGAACAGTTTTTTAAAGATGTAACCGGCATGGGGGTAGATTCTGTAAAAGTCAGTTCTGCAGATGAGGTTAAAGACTTATTAAGGGATAACTGTAACAAATTACAGGGGAAAAGACCATATCTGTTTATTGAAGAGGACAACTATGATGAGCAGATAGAGAAAATTATCAGTTCCAATAAAGCTGTTACATGTGTAATGCTTACAGATTTCTATTCAAATAAAAAATCAGAGTTGTCAAATCTGAGAATAATAAGAAAACCATTGTCTTCTATTCAGATTGCCCTGGCATTGAATGATGAGGAGATGCATTTATATGATGAATCAAAAATGTTTGAATTTGATTTCATTGCACCATCAGCGGATGTTCTTCTTGTTGATGATAATGCCGTAAACCTTACTGTTGCCGAGGGACTGCTTGAACCGCTGCAAATGCGTATTGTCACTGCAACAAGCGGAAAGAAAGCATTAGAGTTAATTGAGGAAAAACATTTTGACATTATTTTTATGGATCACATGATGCCGGAGCTTGATGGTGTGGAGACAACAAGAATTATCAGGAGACTGCATCCGGAATATAATGATGTGCCAATTATTGCACTCACGGCGAACGTGGTAGATGGGTCCAGAGAAATGTTTCTGTCAGAAGGAATGAATGATTTTGTGGCAAAGCCAATCGAAGTCAAAATAATTGTGTCCAAAATCAAAAAATGGCTACCTGCCGAAAAGATAGAAAAGGGTAATGTGGCTGAGAGCAGACACGTGACTGACGAAGATGTGAAGAGCGGTGACGATATTGTAATCGGGGATTTGGATACCGCTTATGCCAAAAAAATGCTTGGCAATGATAAATTGTTCAGGAATATTCTGAATCAGTACTATAAGGCGATTCCGGCAAAGGCTGAATTAATCAGGGAATCAAAGCTTAAAGAAGACTGGAAATCATATGCAATTGAAGTCCATGCACTCAAAAGTGCCTCAAAGCAGATTGGTGCGATGGAATTGTCAGATATGGCAGCAGAACTGGAGAAAGCAGGCAATGAACACAATGTCACAAAAATAAAATCCGATACGGATGCACTGCTTAACAAATATACAGAGTATATTGATATCCTGAAACCGTTTTGTGAAGAAGAAAAGGATGAAGTGCTAAAAGACAGTATCGGACAAGAGCAGCTTGAAGAACTGTTTGATAAAATGCTTAAAGCCGTTGATAATCTTGATGCAGACTGTATGGAAGAAGTTGTCGCCGAAATGGACAGGTACAGTTACATGGAAGAGCAGAACGAATGCCTTGGTGAACTGAAAGAGGCGGTTGGCAATCTTGATGTTGACAATTGTTCGGAAATTATAGATAAATGGAGATTAATACTGATATGACACTACAGCAGTTGCGGTATGCGGTTGCAATCGCAGAACACAAGTCAATGAACAAGGCTGCGGCAGAGTTGTTTGTTACACAGCCCAGTCTTTCCAATACGATTAAGGATTTGGAAAACGAGATTCATATAAAGATTTTTGCACGTTCTAACAGAGGAATTGTCATAACACCCGAAGGTGAGGAATTTTTGGGATATGCAAGGCAGATGCTCGACCATTATCGTCTTATTGAAGAGCGCTATGTTGAAAATTCAACATCTAAAAAGAAGTTCAGTGTATCAATGCAGCATTATACATTTGCGGTAGAAGCATTTATTCAGATGGCGAAAAAATTCGGAATGGATGAGTATGAGTTTGCAGTGCATGAGACTAAAACGAGTGAAGTCATAGAAAATGTAAGACTCAACCGAAGTGAGATAGGTATTATATACAAAAATGAGTTCAACGACAAATTCATCAGCAAAATACTCAAGGAAAATGAGCTTGAATTTGTTCCGTTGTTTGAATGCAAAATATATGTGTATTTGAGCAAAACTAATCCGTTATCGAAGGAAAAAGTAATTGATTTTGAGGATTTGCAGCAGTATCCGTGTCTGTCATTTGAACAGGGAGACAATAATTCGTTTTACTTTGCCGAGGAAGTGTTAAGCACATATGATTACAGGCAGATTATAAAGGCGGATGACAGAGCAACATTTCTTAATCTTATGGTTGGACTTAATGCGTACACATTATGTTCGGGGATTATATGTGCAGAGCTTAACGGAGATGAATATGCGGCAATTCCTCTTAATACCGATGAGACCATGACAATAGGTTATATTAAGCAGAAAAATATACCTCTTGGAGTTATGGGTAAGAAATACATAGAAGAACTTCAAAAATATAAAGATATGGTATTATAAAATTGTAAAATTTGATAAATGCCGGATGATGTGATAAAATAATCCCGTCGCATAAATGCATATGCATGTGCGGCGGGATTTTTTATATAATCAGGTTGTTAAATTAACGGTAATAAGGGGAAAAGATGGCTGAAAATAAATCTTCTTCTGCAAAGAAAAATAATAAAAATTCAAAAAGCAGTGATAACAACAAAATGAGACTGAGACCTGTCTGGATAGCGGCGCTGGGAATCATACTGATTGTGTGCGCTGTTGTTTTCCTGAAGTCATGTGCTGAAGGTAAAGGGCGGAATACGGGGAGTGCGTCGGTCAGCATAATTGACATGAAAGCTGATGTCAAAACCATTGAGGAAACCAGACCGGCACAGCAGACAGCGGTAAAGATTGATTTACAAAGCTGTAAACTGGTTGTCGGTGAAAAAATATATGTAACGGCAACAGTGACGCCTGCGGACACAGACAAATCACTCCAGTGGAAAAGCAGTGATGAGAAGGTGTTTAAGGTAAGCGGTGACGGAATAGTTGAGGCTGTTGGCGTAGGAACGGCGGCACTGACGGCAACTGTTGGTGATGTGTCGGATGCCATTGTGATTGAAGGCGTGGAAAGTGAAAATGCAAAATCCCAGATGGATCTTCCGGGATACAAAGATGCCAAAAACGGTAATGCAGATAAAGACACGGATAAGGAAAAAGAGACAGAACCTGATGCAGGCAATCAGAACATAAAGCCTTCGGAGTCGCAGGGGGAGGTTAATATTCCGACACAGACTGTCAGGACAGAAACGAAGCAGCCGACAACACAGACAGCGGCATTTCCTGTAATTCCTTCGACAACACAGGCAGAATCAAGGGGACTTAAGAGCTCACAGCTTCCTGAAGTCCTTGGCAATTACGGATATCATTCAACGGGAGACAATGTATATGTGTACGGAGAGGGTGATTCGTATGCCGGAGAGATTATTGTGCAGCCTGATGTAGCAATAATATATATCAAAAAGAATACAGAAGAATACAATTCCGCTATTCAGAGCGTTCTTGAAGAGCTTCTTCCTGATGAGTACCGTCAGGCATGGAATAACTATGTGTCGGCAACGACAGACAGAACATTTAATCTTGAGGGCAGAAGAGTAAGGATTGTAACCGCAGGTAATGGCGGACATTCTCAAATTGTAGTGTACAATTGATGCCTTTTTTGGTATAATATTGGCATATTTAAAGATGTTACAGCATTTATTATAAGGTGCTGCTTTGAACAAAACTGTGATAAGACAGATGCCGGAGCGGGGAAAAGATGTTAAATGAAAGCAAGATTAAAATGATGACCAAGATGGCGATATATGAGAAGAATGAAGGTCGCAGGGAACTTAAAACAGCAAAGTATTTTAAGACCGACTATGTTACATTGGGAGTGCTTAACACTGTAATAGCGGCAACGGTGGCATATGTTGTCATAATTGTACTCATCGCACTGTGTAATATGCAGTGGCTTACCGATAATGTGAATAATCTTAACTATGCCTCGATAGGAGGCAGGTTTGTGGGGTACTATATTGTATATCTGCTGTTCTTTTCGATACTGAGCGGATTTGTATATGCAAAAAGATATGATGCATCACGTAAGGAAATCAAAAAGTTTTTCTCAAGACTCAACAAGCTTGAACAATTCTATGGGAAGAACAGGAAAACGAATACAGAGAGCTGATTAGCAGCATTGGAGGAACTAATGGCAGTTTTATTGGAATTAAAAGAAAAAATTAAGAGGATTTACGGTAAGTATGGTACATATATTGTTCCGGCGGCAAAGTTTCTGCTTACGCTGATTGCCATGCTTATGATGACAAGTTCAATCGGCTATGTGTCACCGCTTAAGAGTCCGGTTATATCAATACTTCTGGCTGTTATATGTGCATTTTTGCCGGCAGGATTTATGGTTGTCAGCCTTTCACTTGTGCTTGTATTACACCTGTATTCAATATCGGCTGAATTTGCGGCAGTTACGCTGTGCCTTGTAATTATTATGTATCTGTTATATTTCAGGCTTGCGCCAAAGACAGGTTACTTACTTGTGATTACATCGATGCTGTGCTGGATGAAGCTCCCGTACCTTGCACCGATTGCACTCGGACTTACGGTAGGTGCACCTGCAGTAGTTCCTGTTGGATTTGGTATCGTCATTTATTACATAATAAAGACTGCAAGCGAATATGAGGCTGCAATTACAGGTCAGACTGCTTCTAACACAGTTCAGAAGTTTACATTTATAATTGATGGTTTCCTTAATAATAAAGATATGCTTCTTTTGTTGTTTGTGCTTTTGGTAACAATCATTATAGTGAGCATAATCAGAAAGATGGCAATTGACAACGCGTGGAATGTGGCAATTATTGCAGGTGCGCTTGTTGAGTTCGTGTTTGTAATAGTAGGAAAGCTTGCTTTGTCGGCAGGTCTGAATATCATTATAGCAATTCTGGGAATACTTATATCAGCGGTAATTGCTTATATCTGTGAGATATTATTCTTCAATCTCGATTACAAACGTACTGAATTTGTACAGTATGAGGATGATGAATATTACTATTATGTGAAGGCAGTGCCAAAGGTTAATCTTGTCAATGAGGATCTTAAAGTTAAGAGAATTAATGCGCAGAAGGCCAGAAAAACAGACGATATAAACAGCAGGCGCAAAGCCGATACAAGGCAGATGCCAAAGCCATCAAAGCGTGATTTTGAAGACGGAGACAATGACGGAATAACATTTGACAAATAATGTGTGGCATGACGGAGGACATAAGTGACAGCAATTAATTCTTTTTTACAACAGTATTCACTGTATATACCTCAGATTACATGGACGGATGTAATTGAGATTATTATAATTGCATATGTATTGTATAATGTCCTCATCTGGATTAAGGATACGAGAGCATGGGCGTTGCTGAGAGGTATAATTGTAGTCGGTGCCCTTGTAATGATTGCTGTGATTCTTAATCTTCGTACGATTCTATGGATTGCAGGAAAGACTATCAGTGTAGGTATTATAGCTATTGTAATTATTTTTCAGCCCGAATTAAGAAGAGCACTTGAACAGCTTGGACGAAAAAGGGTATTTACGGGATTTTTGGGATTTGATTTCGGTAGAGCGCAGCAGGAGCGTTTTTCAAGCAGGACTGTTGAGGAAATTGTTAATGCAACATATGAACTTGCAAAGGACAAAACAGGTGCTCTGATTGTAATTGAGCAGGACATGCTGCTTAGTGAATACGAGCAGTCGGGAATTGAAATTGATGCTGTTGTATCAAGCCAGCTTTTAATCAATATTTTTGAACATAATACACCGCTGCATGATGGTGCGGTAATCATACGTGGAGACAGGATTGTATCTGCAACCTGCTATCTCACACTTTCTGATAATAATGCGATAAGCAAGGAGCTTGGAACAAGGCACCGTGCGGCACTCGGCGGAAGCGAGAATTTTGACTGCTTTATAATCGTGGTTTCAGAGGAAACAGGTTCGGTGTCCGTAGCAGTCGGAGGAGAACTTATACGTAATATAGAAGGTGAGGCACTCCGCAGTAAACTTGAATATATAAGGCATAAGACGATGGACGTCAAGTCCTTCAGACTTTGGAAAGGAAGGTTAAAGAATGAAGGAAAGAATATTGAATAACCTGAGTCTTAAAATCCTTTCAGCAGTCTGTGCGATTGTAATGTGGATTATAATTGTAAATGTGTACGACCCGTCTACAAGTGTTACGGTCAGTGGTGTTACGGTGGAACTTATTAATACAGAGGCTCTTACTGCCAAGGAATATGCATATGAGGTGATTGACGGCAGCAAGATATCAGTATATATAAGCGGGCCAAGAAGTATAGTTACGGACATTAAGGCGAAAGACATAGTGGCTACGGCTGATTTAAGCAATGTTACGGTGTTCTCTGATTATGTTGACATTGATGTCAAGGTTGTAAAAGATGGCGTATCAGCTTCAAGCATTGAGATAGCACCGCGTACAACGGCAATTCGGCTTAAGATTGAAAACAGGGTTACCAAGACATTTAACATTGATACGGTGCTTAACGGAACGCCGGCGGAAGGATATGTTGTCGGAGGTCAGCAGATTAGTCCGTCTTCAATTAAGGTTACGGGTACATCATCACTGGTTGACAGTATTGCGGCTGTAAGGGCATATTATGATGTCAGTGGCGCAACTATGAATATTAATGACGTTGCACCAATCAGGCTTTATGATTCGGAAGGAACCGAGATTAATGATGAACGCCTTGAACTGTCAAAAACAAGCGTGGACATAAAAGTAAATGTATATATGACAAAAACTGTTCCTATAACATATAAGACGAAAGGAACACCGGCAGACGGCTACCGGTTATCCGGCCTTGAAGCAGCTACAGAGGCTGTTATTGCGGGAACAGAAGAGAATTTGAGGGATATTAATTCAATAGATGTTCCTGATTCGGCAATAGATATATCCGGACTTAATGCAGATAAGATATTCCATGTAAGGCTGTCATCATATCTTCCGGGAACGGTTACGGTAATGTCTGAAGGCGTGGTGAATGTTACGGCGAAGGTATTTGCAGTTACAGAAAAAACAATATCAATACCTGTTTCAGACATAATATTAAATGGACTGCCAACAGGTTATACGATTTCGTTCGGAGACACAACTTCGGTTGATGTTGTCGTTACGGGTGAGGCAAATGCACTTGCCGCACTCAATGCTGTGAATATAATGCCTACGCTTGAGCTTTCGGGCGTAAAAGCCGGCAATAATGATATGCAGCTTAAATTTACTCTGCCGGCAAACTGCCAGCTTAAGCAGAGCTATACAATAAGTATAAATGCAGCTAATACCAATGGCTGATAATTTTATTTTAAATATATGAGCATCCTTGAATAATTCATGGTGCGGAATGGAGGACAATATGGGGTACATGGAAACCTACAAGGAGTGGTGTGACAACCAGTATTTCAGCGAAGAGGCAAGAGCAGAGCTCAAGGCTATTGCCGGTAATGAGGCTGAAATTGAGGACAGATTCTACAAGAATCTTGAATTTGGTACCGGAGGACTCAGAGGTGTAATCGGAATCGGTACAAATCGCATGAACATTTACACTGTTCGTAAGGCAACTCAGGGACTGGCTAATTTTATAATCAAGGAAAATGCTGCCGACAGAGGCGTTGCAATTGCATATGATTCAAGAAGAATGTCACCTGAATTTGCTGACGAGGCAGCGCTGTGCCTGAATGCAAATGGGATTAAGGCATACATTTTCCCTACTTTAAGACCTACACCGGAGTTATCATTTGCGGTACGCGAGCTTAACTGTATTGCAGGTATTGTTGTGACAGCAAGCCACAATCCGCCTGAATACAACGGATACAAGGTATACTGGGAGGATGGCGCACAGATTACGGCACCTAAGGATACACAGATTATTACGGAAGTTAATAATGTAACAGATTTTAACAGCGTTAAGACAATGGATAAGGATGAGGCTAAGATTGCCGGTCTTTACAATGTAATCGGATATGACCTGGATGACCGTTACATAGCAGCGCTTAAGAAGATGAGCATTAACAGTGATGCAATCAGACAGGTTGCTGATGACTTTACAATCGTCTACACACCGCTTCACGGAACAGGTAACATTCCTGCAAGACGTGTACTTAAAGAGCTTGGTTTCAAGAATGTATATGTTGTTGCCGAGCAGGAGAAACCGGATCCGGACTTTACTACACTTGAATATCCTAATCCGGAGGATCCTAAGGCATTTACACTTGCGCTTAAACTTGCAAAGGAGAAGAATGCAGACATTATACTTGCAACTGACCCTGACGCAGACAGACTCGGCGTATATGCAAAGGACTCAAAGACAGGAGAATATGTTTCATTTACAGGAAATATGTCAGGTATGCTTATAGCTGAGTATCTTCTTTCACAGAGAAAAGCAAACGGAACACTCCATGAGAACGGTGCATTTGTAAAGACTATTGTATCAACGAATATGGCTGATGCAATTGCGGCAGAATACAATGTAAAACTTATTGAAGTACTTACAGGCTTCAAATTCATCGGTGAGCAGATTAAGCTGTTTGAGCAGCAGGGTACATATGAGTATGAATTTGGTTTTGAAGAGAGCTACGGCTGCCTTGTAGGAACACATGCGAGAGATAAGGATGCAATTGTGGCTGTTATGGCACTTTGCGAGGCTGCCGCATATTACAAGACAAAAGGTCTTACACTTTGGGATCAGATGATTAACATTTATGAGAAATACGGTTACTACAAAGAAGGACTTAAGTCTATTACACTTAAAGGTGTTGAAGGTGTTGCGAAGATTCAGGAGATGCTTAATAACCTGCGTGCCAATAAGCCATCCAAATTCGGAGCATGGGATGTACTTGCAATCCGCGATTACAAGGCAGATACAATTGACAACTTAAAGACAGGCGAAGTTACTCCTACGGGACTTCCAAGCTCGAATGTACTGTATTACGACCTGTCAGATAACGCATGGTGCTGTGCAAGACCATCAGGAACTGAGCCTAAGATTAAGTTCTACATGGGTGTTAAGGGCACAAGCCTCGAAGATGCCCAGAATAAGCTTGATGAACTTACAGCTGCGGTTATGGATGTTGTACAGGGATAATTTGTGAACAATAGTTAACAGATAGAACACATGAAAAACACATTTCATTGATAGACTACAAACTATAAATGAAATGTGTTTTTTTTGAAAGGAGATAATAAAATGTACGATGATAATCAAATGAATAATAATATACCAAGATTTGATCCACAGACAGGTGAGCCGTTGTTTACCGGTGATAATGTACAAAACGATAATAGCGTACAACCTGTTATGCCTAATAATAACACATACACATATTACAATATTGACTCCGTACAGCAGCCACAAAAATCGGCAAAGGAGTTAAAACAAGAGCGTAAAGCCGAGAAGAAAGCAGCAAAGCGTGCAGCAGGGAAGTCTCAAAAGAGTGGAGCCGGATATGTCGTAAAGCTTGTTGCTTCGGCAATTGTGTTTGGTATGATTGCAGGAGGAGTTATGTTTGGTGTTAATAAGCTAGGTGAAAAGCTTGATGGCGGGAAATCAGCAGTCAATGTTGATATACCTATGGTATCTGAATATGGCAATAATAATGGCGGTATTGCTTCTGATACCTCAGGTGATGTTCCGTCGGTTTTACAGGTTGAAAACACGACAATGCCGGCAGTTGCAGATATCAAAGGAATTGTAAAGACAAATATGCCTTCGATAGTTGCAATTAACGGCAAGATAACACTCTCTTCGGTATATCCTTTCGGAGGTACGCAGGAGTCTAAGACAAGCGGTACAGGTATTATAGTTGGAAAGAACGATACAGAACTTCTTATTGTAACTAATGCTCATGTTGTTGACGGCGTAAGTGATATCACATGTACATTTGTTGATAATGAGCAGGTTGCCGCAACTGTAAAGGGAAGTAAGTCTAATAAGGATATTGCAGTAGTTGCGGTACAGCTTTCCAATATAAAAGAGTCTACGGCTTCAAGTATTGCAATTGCCGAGCTTGGCGATTCGGATTCAGTAGAACTGGGTGACCAGGTTGTTGCAATAGGTAACGCGCTCGGAGAAGGGCAGTCGGTTACTGTTGGATATGTAAGTGCACTTAACCGTTCAATAGTTATCGATAATACCGAATATACAAACCTTATTATGACTGATGCCGCAATCAATCCGGGAAACAGCGGAGGTGCGCTTCTGAATGCTTCCGGTAAGGTTATAGGCATTAACTCGGCAAAGAATGCGTCCAGCGGAGTAGACGGAGTGGGATATGCGATTCCGATTTCATCTATCAGGGATGTACTTGATACACTTATGAATAAAGAGACGAGACAAAAGGTGTCAAGTGATAAGGCATCATATCTCGGAGTTTCAGGTGTGGATGTAACCTATACTATTTCACAGGCGTACGGATATCCTCAGGGGATACTGCTTCAGAACGTACAGTCAGGTTCTCCGGCAGCAAATGCGGGACTTGTTAAAAATGATATTATTGTAAGCTTTGATGGTTCTTCAGTAACGTCATTCAATGATTTGAAATCAATCATGCAGTATTATGCAGCGGGTGAAACCGTCACAATAGAGTATTATCACATGGAGAATGGCGGATATAAGCTGAAAACTACAGATGTAACACTTGGACATAAATAAAACTAATTAAAAATTCACCCGGAAGTATTGATATGTACACTCTTTGCCGGACAACCGGTAAGGAGAGTGCAAATAATACTTCCGGGTGCATTTGACTTATTTTACATCGCGGTAATCAACGTCAACATATCCGTCAATTGAACCGTCTGCATTGCGTTTGACTGTTTTGGATGCTTTGTATCTGCGGTACAGAGTGATAAAATCACTTATGCCGACATATATAAGACATGCACCGATAATCTGAAGTGTAATGCGTGAGGCTCCAAACGGATTGTTAAATACGATAAAACCGAGTATCATGCTGCCGACAGCAAGCACAAGTGAGAAAATCCAGCGTTTGCTCTCAGGATAATACTGCTTCATTTCAATGGCAGGTGCAATACCCATGATTCCGTGGATGAAAAGTATCAATCCAAATACAAAAGGTATTGATGCCAGAATGATTCCGGGATTCATCAGAATAAATAGTCCAATCAGCGTTTCAAATAATCCGAAAAGAAAATCGGACTGATACCATATAAAACTGTCAAGATTCACAAAATAGATGACAAGCTTTACAATACCCATCAGCAATACGGCAGCACCCAGCAGATAACCTACAATATTTGCCGCAAAGTCTGCAAAGAAAATAAGGAATAATCCAAGAAGCGAGAAGATTATTGCTGAAGTGATATTTGTTGATTTGAAATTTTTAATAAATATTTTCACATTAACCTCCATTATGAAGATGCTTTTGCGTCAGGGCATTTGAAAAACCTTTACTAAGCATCTGCCTGACTCATATGTTATTCATTATAATATTTCCAATCTCCTGCGACAATATCATAGACATTAAATTTATGGTAATTTAAGATTTAAAAAATATCAAAAATCAACCTGCTGTACAGTTCCGCTTCCGCCGCTTTCCTTAAGATAAAATCCGGTTGAACGCACCATGCCGCGGAGGTCGCCCTGATTTTTTAAGGAAAAATCAGTCTTTGAGCTGCCGAGATTGATTGCTCCGACATCAGCTTCTTTAAGTGACAGAAGAACAGAATTGCCGTTTTCATCTGTTGTCCATACTTTAAGTTTGTCAAATATTTCGTCAGCCTCATCAATCCAACCATTGTTGTCACTGTCATATTTTGCAAGCTCATCAAAGCCGTTGCCGGTAGAAGGACCGAAAAGTTCGCTGCCGTTGTTGATTTTTCCGTCACCGTTAATATCAAGGGCAAGATAGCCGCAGCCTTTTGAAAGCTCGGCAATTTCTTCATCTTTGCCATCACAGTCAAGGTCAAAGAAAAATGTCTTATCGCTGATAGAAACCGGGTTGCTGTTAAGATTGATAACAAGCGGGTCGGTCAGAACCTGAGAAAAACTGTCAAAGCATTCAAAATCAAGCTGCTGCTTAAATGACCGGGACATTTTCATTGTCACATCAAATGAAATGCTTCTGCCGTCAGCAGTTATGGCAGTCCCTTCTGCGCAGAAGGACGTTGATTCATTTTCTTCATAGGAATATGAATCCTGTGTTACACGGTTCCAGACAGCAGGGGTCGAAGATGACGTAATTGAAAATACATCGGAAATTCCTCGTCGGCCTGTTAAGCTGCTCCAATATGAGCCTTCGGTAACATCCAGCTTAAAGCGGGCATTCCTAATCATCTCAATAAGCCTTAAAAATGTCATGGAAAGTGTTTCGTAATTGCCGCGTACATTGTCGACGGCCGCATCAGAAGATGAAACAGAAGACGTATCATCCATCTGCCCAAAACGGTTATAGGACGGATAATAGCCAAGGCCATAGTGCTCCTCAGTGCTAAGCCGGCTCGTGGCAGTTTGTGAAGAAACAGTCTTCTGACTGTTATCGGCATTCCACATAAAGGTGGTGCGCCGATGCTGCAATTTGCGTGAATATGCCCGTTGTGAGGACATCTGCACATTGCTTTCGGAGATAATCATAAAAATCTCCTCCTTCCGTTGTAGTTTGTCAGCGATGAACATAAACTACGATATATATATCGGAATATATTGAGAAATATTAATTGTGGAAGAAGTTTTTATATGCTACACTAAACAGATGTAAAATATATTGAATATTGCGGTAAAATCAGTTATACTATGCAGTGTTCAGGCTTAATTTACCAAACCTGTATGATAGAAGGGAAAAAGGAAAATGCTTCAGTTAAAAAATATTAAGTGGAAGCCTGAGGGCGGTCCACAGGTGCTTAACGGAATTAATCTTGATGTTCCGGACAATAAGCTTGTTGTTATTACAGGCCCTAACGGGAGTGGTAAGACAACGACAGCCAAGATTATTGCCGGACTTGAAACACCGACAGAAGGGTGTATTATTCTTGATGGTCAGGATATAACAGATAAAAATGTGACAGAGAGGGCAAAACTTGGCATAAGCTTTGCATTTCAGCAGCCGGTGCGTTTTAAAGGACTTTCGGTTCGCGATATTCTCACATTGTCATTTTCACATAAACCGGAGGAAAAAGAACTTTGTGATGTTTTGCAGAGAGTAGGACTTTGTGCAGCAGATTATCTTGACAGAGAACTGAATTCCAATCTTTCCGGCGGAGAGATGAAGAGAATTGAGATTGCAACTGTCCTTGCAAGGCATACAAGGGTGACGGTGTTTGACGAACCGGAGGCAGGAATAGACCTCTGGAGCTTCTCGAATCTTATTGATGTATTTAAGGATATGAAGAAGGAGCTTAACGGAACGCTTATAATTATTTCACATCAGGAAAGAATTCTCTCAATTGCGGATGAGATTATTGTTGTTGATGGCGGTGTTATTAATAAGCAGGGAACGGCGGACGAGATTATGCCTAACCTTCTTGCACACAGGCCGGGCTGCGGTAATTGTGAAAATGCAGGAAACTGCACAAAGTAAACGCACGTGTTAATGGAGGATTGTAACATATGGAACAGGCAACGAAAGATTTACTTAATATAGTTTCAGACTGGGATGGTAAGGATGACGGCAAGACTGCCTATAATATACGTGAAAACTGTGCAAGTGCAGGACGTGCCTCAACCGAGCATATTAAGATTGAGTCAAAGAAAGATAACCCGGGGCTTGACATCAGAGTTCTTCCGGGAACAAAAGGTGAAAAGGTTTATATTCCTGCATGCATAACGAAAGCAGGAGTCGATGATTTGGTATATAACGATTTTTATATAGCTGAGGGAGCAGATGTGATTATTGTGGCAGGCTGCGGGATTCACACGGAAACAGGGGAACCTGCAAGACACAATGGAATTCACAGATTTTTCCTTGAGAAAAATTCGCATGTGCTTTATCTTGAGAAGCATGTCGGAACAGGTTTCATAAAGGCGAAGAGAAGCATTGACCCTGTTACGGAAGCATTTCTTCAGGCGGGAGCAGTTCTTGAGATGGAGACATCACAGCTTGGTGGTGTGCAGACGGCAATCCGTAATACAAAAGCTAATCTTGAGGGGGATTCAAGCCTTATAATCAGGGAACATCTGCTTACTGCTGATGATGAAACGCTTACAACTAATTTTGATGTTGTACTTAACGGTGAGGGTTCAAGTGTAAATCTTATCTCCCGTTCAGTTGCCAGAGGTGAGTCCTATCAGGAATATCATTCAAATATTGTCGGCAATGCAAGATGTTCGGGACATTCGGAATGTGATGCAATTATTACTGACCACGGCAAGGTAACGGCACAGCCGGCACTTACGGCAGCTAATGAAAATGCAGCACTTATTCATGAGGCGGCTATCGGTAAGATTGCAGGAGAACAGATTCTGAAACTGAGAACACTGGGACTTACTGAGGAAGAGGCAGAGGCAGCAATCATCGACGGATTCCTGAAATAACGGATTCCATCGATGTATTGAGAGTTAGCTGTCTGCCTGATATTATACTGGTTTTATGCTTTTGAGTTGAAAAGAGAATCTAAGAGGGATGAAGTCATATCAGCGGTGGTTGCGTCGCTTCCGTAATTTGAGCTGTACAGGCTGCTCATTCCGGCAGCAGTACCGGTAACTTTGCGTATGGATGCAATTGTTTTACTTACATCGGATGCATAGCTGTCATCCCCATAGAAAGCAGATTTTAGTGAAGCAAGTTCTGCGGTTTTAAGTTTGTCGGTATCAACGGACAGAAGACCGTCATCACCTCTTGTAATGCCGAGCGAATTGAGCTCATCTTCATTGTCAATATAAGCTTTTCCAAGCTCGACAAGATAAGTGATATTGACCTTTCCGCCCTGACTGCTCATATTTTTAACAAGAGAATTATATCCGGTTATAAATGACTGGACTTCCGTAACTGCCTCTGTAAGAGCTGTGTCTGAGTTGTCTTTTTCAGCCTTTGCAAACACGGAGTCATCAGCGGTTGAAAGCATTTTATCGAGAGCAGCGGCAGCAGACTGTGCGGCTGTAATGATAGTCTTGGATGAACCTGCACCTGAAGCTGTATCATCTATGCCAAGTTTTTGTTTCATGACTGCTGTGCGGTAATTGCTGTTAGCGGTAAGTATTGCTTCGATTGAGTTGTCGTTTTTGTCATCGTCAAGGTAATCAAGGACAGACGAAAGACGTGAATATGAATTTATCTGCATACTAATCCCCATTCCGCAGACGCTTTAGCGTCGGAGGAACCGCGAGCCAAATATCAGATTTGGCTCTGCGATAATGGCTTGTTTGTGGCGCCTGCGGCACAAACAGCCGTGTGAAAAATTAGCGCATCGGCGTAATTTTTCACACTAATCTCCATTTCTTATGATACTTTTTATTGTGTCCGATACTATTTACATCGGAATGCAGGGGGGATTTATTAACCGCTTACAATAAATAATAAAAAAATAAAATTTTACATGTATTTGATAGAAAAGCGCGCTTTTAAGTGCTAAAATATATTGGTAATTTGGATTCTACTAATCTGACAGGGGAGACAGGCCATGATTAATATATATAGAACTGATGACCAGATTCTGCATGAAGTACATGAGATACATGAGGGAGTGTGGATATGCCTGATGGCGCCTACTGCCGAGGAAACGCAGAAAATGGCAGATGAACTGGATATTGATATTGATGACATCAGGGCTTCACTCGATGAGGAAGAAAGTTCCCGTATTGAATTGAAGGACGGATATACCCTTATCCTCATCGACGTTCCTATAACTGAGATACGTCATGAAAGAGAAGTATATACGACGTTGCCGCTTGCCATCATCCTTACACAGGATATAATAATGACTGTAAGTAAAGAGGAAAATAACTCCATAATATCAGCATTTATTGATGGAAAGGTACGTGATTTCAGTACCAAGAAGAAGCTGCGCTTTGTGTATCAGATTCTTTTCAGGACGGCGATGCTTTATCAGGCTGAACTGCGCATTATGGACAAGAAGAGGATTGAGATAGAAGAGCATGTCGGGGATAAGACACAGGATTCGGATCTGATTGCGTTGCATGAGCTTGAATCAACACTGGTATACTTTGCTACATCACTTCGCGCCAACAGAGTTGTGCTGGAAAGACTTTCACATTACAAACGCCTTCAGCAGTATCCGGATGATATTGAGCTGCTTGAGGATGTGGTCGTTGAGACACAGCAGGCAATCGAGATGGCAAGCATTTACAAGGATATAATTAACGGAACAAGAGAACTGTTATCTTCAGTACTCAACAGCAGGCTGAACAATGTCATGAAATACCTGACGTCAATTACTCTTGTAATGGCTTTCCCTACTGTAATTTCGGGATTGTACGGAATGAATGTTGAGGGAATGCCGTTTGCAAGCTCGGCACATTCATTTATGATTATTTGTGCAATGATTGTCATAATATGCATTGTTGTTACAATATGGCTTAGAAAGAATAAAATGCTGTGAATAAATAAAATACTGTGAGTAAATAAAATACCCGGTGCCCGTAAATACAGTATGGTATTTACGGATGCCGGGTATTAGTATAAAAAATATGCTGGTATAAAAATATACCGGTATGAAAAATATGCTGATGCGCTGATTTTAGTGCAGTTAATTAAAGAGTTTCATATTTGCGTATGCAGCCGATTCCGAGTGCATAAGGACCTGTGTGGCATAAGGTTACGGCACCAATCTGCGAACCTGTTTCACAGTATTCTTTGATACCGAGAGTATTCTGAAGCTGAGTCTTAAATTCCTCGGCTTCGTCAAGGTCATATCCCCAGCCTATAACAAAGTTATAATCGTCTACATTAATAAGAGGGCTTGAGAAATACTTCTGTGCAACCTCAATAACAGAAGCGATTGATTTGGCACGTGTGCGGTTTACTCCCGCAAGACCGATTTCGTTATCTTTCATTACAATCGTAGGCTTAATGCGGATTTTACTTGAAATAAGTGTTGCAAGCTTTCCGATTCTGCCATTCTTGATAAGGTATTCGAGAGAACCTATAGTAAAAAATATTCTTGTGGAATCCTTAAGTCTTTCAAGATTCTCAATTGTCTGTTCGTATGTAAGACCGGCTTCAAGCATTCGTACGGCCTCATTTACAAAAAGTCCCTGAGTAACAGTATTGGTTGTTGAATTCATTACAGTGATTCTGGCATCCGGGTGTTCCTCCAGAACAAGGTCACGTGCAGTTGATGCAGAGTTGTATGAACCGCTTAAAGACGTTGAAATTGTGATGCACAGTACAGGAATATTCTGCTCCACATAAGTCATAAAATGGTCTGCATAATCCTGAACTGAAGGAAGTGAGGACTTTGGAAAACAGTTCTCGTTGACCATCATATCATATAAATCCCTGGAGTAAATCTCATCCCTGTCTTTCTTGTAGGTTTCCCCGTCAGTGGTAATATATAACGGAATTATCTCGACATTATGTGCTGCCTGATATTCAGCAGACAAATCACATGCGCTGTCACTCATGATTTTAAACATTTAAATACCATACCTTTCTGATTATCTAGCTATTGAATATAATAACACATAGTTTTCAAAACTACAATACACATTTACAAAAACTTCACGGCAGACATTGAAAAAATTATAATTTATGCGTATAATTATTAGAAAAAGATTTTGGAACGGAGGATTAAATTGAAAAAGGTAAATGTTTTTTTGCGGGATAGATTTGAAACGGTAGAAGCTCTGGCGGTGATTGATGTTCTCAGACGAGCCGGAATAGAAGTTGAAACGGTTTCACTGATGGATGACCTTGCTGTAAAAAGTGCACAGGGCATAACAGTTATGGCTGATAAAATGTATGAGGACTGCGATTTTTCGGAAACTGATTTATATTTTCTGCCGGGAGGACCGGGAACCAAGGGATATGAGAGCAGACCTGATTTTCTGGAACTGATTAAAGAGGCATATTCCGACGGGAAATGGATATCTGCAATATGTGCAGCGCCAAGCATTCTGGGACATCTTGGAATCCTTCAGGGAAAAAAGGCAACGTGCTTTCCGGGATTTGAAAAGGATTTATACGGGGCAGAGTTTGTTGATGAGAAAGTTGTTGTTGACGGCAATGTGATAACAAGCCGTGGAATGGGCACCTCCATTGATTTGGGACTTGAACTGGTAAGTATTCTTGTGAGTCCGGATAAAGCGCGGGAAATAGGCAAGGGTGTGCAGTATCTTTAATACTGATGCAGATTTTAATATGGTTATAGTCCGGGGCACTGTAATATGTGTTCCGGAATTTTTTTGTTGACAATATACCTATAAAAGAGTATAAGAGCCTTATTAACCGCTTAAACCGCATAGAAGGGCAGATAAGAGGCATAAAGGGCATGATTGAGAGAGATGCTTACTGTACTGATATACTTGTGCAGTCAGCAGCGGTTTCAGCCGCAGTAAATGCATTTAATAAAGAACTGCAAAATATTTCAAAACACTGCAAAATTCTTTAAAATATTTGATAAGTCAGTTGAAATATCGTATAATTAAAACTGCAAAAATCAGTGAAAAGGGGGTGCTGCATGAGAATATTAATTGTAGATGATGAACCGATGTCCTTACAGGAAACAAAAAACGTGTCACAAAATGCAAAACCCGAAGCTGAGATTATTACCGCTGAGAATTATAAGAAAGCATTGCTGGAAGCTAAAGATCAGAAAATAGACATAGCCATACTTGATATTGAAATGCCGGGAATGAACGGACTTGAGCTGGCGAAAAGGCTAAAAGATATATGCTCCGACACCAATATTATTTTTGCAACCGCATATAGTGAATATGCGCTTGATGCGTTCTCGTTATATGCATCCGGATACCTTTTGAAGCCGTTAAAACCTGAATCGCTTAGAGAAGCGCTTCACAACCTTCGCACTCCGGTGCAGTACAGTAGTGACAGGCTGCAGGTACAGTGCTTTGGGAATTTTGAGGTGTTTTATAACGGCCGTCCGCTGCATTTTTCAAGGACTAAGGCAAAGGAGCTGTTCGCATATCTGATTGATTTGCGCGGAGCGGCAGCCAACACGGGGGAATTGTGTGGAGTTCTGTGGGAGGATTCGCCGCAGATAGAAAAAAACAGACACTATCTGAGAAATCTTATTGCAGACGTGAAAAGAACTCTTAAGGAGTGCAATTCAGAGGATGTATTTATCTGCAGAAGAAATATGTTTTCAATTGATACGGATAAAGTCGATTGCGACTATTACAGATTTCTAAAGCAGGAGGTTCCTGCAATTAACAGCTACCGCGGAGAGTATATGAGACAGTACAGCTGGGCGGAATTTTCAATGAATTCATTACAGTAGGGAGGCAGAAATGTTTGATGTAAAAGCATTACATATAGCAATGGAAATATGGGGCTGTATTTTTTGCCTGATTGCAGCAATATGTATTTTCTTTAGCAGTATAAATCAAAAAAAGAGGAAACTTCTTGTTTATATGCAGCTTGCAACTTCTATGCTTCTGCTTATGGACACATTTGCATGGGCATACAGAGGATATCCGGGAACTGTCGGATACTATATGGTGCGAATCAGCAACTGCCTTGTCTTTTTGCTGAGTGATGTGATTCTTCTGCTGTTTCATGCATATGTGTGCAGTTATATATTTAAGCAGGAAAGCCATGAGAAAAAGCCGATAAGGGTAAATGTTGCTGCATGGGTATGTATTGCAGGAATTATTATGGTTATAATCTCACAGTTTACAGATTTGTATTATTACTTTGACGCAGATAATATTTATCACAGAAATACATTTTATCCTTTGTCGGTAGCGGTAGCCATTATTACCATGGCGATTGACTGTTCACTTTTAATTCAGTATCACAGGAGATTGAATAAATTGATTCTTATTTCGATGGTTTCATATATTATCTTTCCGGCAATGTCTGCGGTATTACTGCTGTTTTACTATGGAATTTCACTGGGGAATATAGCTGTGGCAATATCAATGATTTTTATGTTTGCTATGGCGATTGTGGTGCAAAGTAAGCTGCTTAGGCGAAAAGAAAGGGAATTGTATGACCTGAAGATTGATGTGATGATATCGCAGATAAAACCACATTTTATTTATAATACCCTTACCGCCATAAAATATATGTGCAGAACAAATCCGCAGCAGGCAGAGGAAACTCTTGATGAGTTTGCGGGGTATCTGCGTGGCAATATAGATGCGCTGACATTAAAAGAAAACATCCCTTTTGAAAGAGAACTTGAACATGTGAAGAGTTATCTGGCGATTGAAAAGAAACGCTTCGGAGAGCGTGTTAATGTGGCATATGACATAAAGGTAAGTGACTTTTTGCTGCCGCCTATAACGCTGCAGCCTATTGTGGAAAATGCGGTTAAACATGGAATTACCAAGAAATTGGAAGGGGGCACAATCCGCATATCCACAGAAGATGTGGGTGAAGAGTATGTGGTCAGGGTTGAGGACAACGGAGTGGGCTTCAGCAGCGACTGCAACAGGGATAAAGACAGCAGGAAACATGTAGGCATAAGCAATGTAAGAAGCAGGATAGAGAGTATGAGGGGCGGAAAACTGAATGTATACAGCGTTCCGGGGAAAGGCACGACAGTTGAACTGCGTCTGCCAAAAAATGCAAAAAAATCCACAATAAAAAATAGTTAAAATATAAGACAAGACCGCCGCATAAGTAATAGTTATTATATAAGTGGCGGTTTTGGTGCTGTATGGATAAGATAATAAACATAACAAAGTACTGTGTCATATAATAAATTTAAAAATAAGAGGTTCATACTGTTATGAAATCATTGCATAAAAAAATTCTTACACTCCTGATTGCAAGTGTCATGCTGACAGTGCTGTTGGTTGGCGGTGCAGGCATACTGAATGCAAGTCGTGTTGTCGAAGAGGATTCAAGCCGGATTATGAATCTGACCTGTGACAAAAAAACACAGGAAATTAACACATGGCTGCTTAGCATTGAACAGTCTGTAGATACAATATACGGTTTTGCTGACAGTCAGCTTACGGACAACAGGATTTCCTGGAATGACGAGCAGTATATGGATGCATATACTGAAAAAGTTTATGAGGTAATGGAAAATTTAATAAAGAATACTGATTGCGCATTAAGTATATATTTAAGGTTTAACCAGGAACTTCTGACCTCTGTTTCGGGTGTATTCATGGTAAAAAATGAAGACGGAAGTCTGAAAGATGAAGAGATGACGGATATTCTGGCATATGACCCGGATGACAGGGAACATGTGGGATGGTATTACGAACCGCTTCAGAATGGCGGCCCTACGTGGATGGAACCGTATAAAAATAAGAATATCAACAAAAATATGATTTCGTATGTTATTCCTATCTACCGCGGGGATGTTACAATAGGAGTCTTAGGTATGGATGTTGACCTTGATGCCCTGAAAGAAAAGGTTAGTGAAATCTCAGCTTATTCATCGGGATATGCAGTGCTTATGGGAAAAAACGGAGATATTATATATTCCAAAAATTATCCTGACGGTATTGATGCCGGAGAATATAACGGCAAGCTGATGGAACTTAAGAAAGGAACAGGGGAAATATATTCTTACCACTGGAATGGAACGAACAAGCGCATGGTGTGCGGCAATATGATTAATGGAATGACACTTGCAATTGTAGCTCCTGCGTCAGAGATTGATGCGGCAAGAAACACACTGATTGTCCAGTGCTTAATTATACTGGTGGTAGTTCTTGCTTTTGCCACGCTGCTTGGAATAAGACTTACCAAACAGCTTACAAAGCCACTGCTTGAACTGACGCAGGCGGCGGAGCAGATTGCAAAGGGAAACTGGAATGTTGCAATAGAGTGCAGTTCAAAAGACGAGGTTGGTGTGCTTGCCCAGACGCTCAAGGAAGCTATCGGTGAACTTAATAAATGTATTACATACATAAGTCATCTTGCATACACGGATAACCTTACGGGACTTAATAACAGGCACTACATGAAACAGTATTCCTGCGAATATATAGAGAACGGAGCGCAGGATGTAGGCCTTGTCTTCTGTGATTTAAACCGGCTCAAATATACGAATGACCACTATGGACATTCTGTTGGTGATGAACTTATATGCAATTTTGTAAAGGTTCTGAAAGAGGCGTTTCCGGATGATATGTGCTGCCGTATGAGCGGTGATGAATTTGTTGTGGTTGTAGTAAATAAATCTGAAGAAGAATTTTTAAATATGGTTAAAGAGCTTAATATACTCAATAACCGTGAAGAAATTCCGCTTGCAGCCATCGGCTCGGCATGGAAGGCAAAGGCGGAAAGTATCGGCGAGCTTCTCACGGAGGCGGAGAATGCCATGTATCGGGATAAAAAGCTCTTTTATGAAAAATTTCCTGAGTACAGAAGATAATTATGTAGCGGTTCTGTTAAGCACGGTATTCGCGTTTACGGAAGGTGCAACATGCCTTGTGTATGCCGCAGACGATAATGCTGTAACAGTAAAAGAAGCAAATTATATAATAAATAAATTCCAAATGGCGGAGGACATTGCATATCAGAAACTCAAAGAGGGAAGTCCTGAGAGTGCTGTTAATTTTCCTCAGAGTCTGACGGTGGAAGTACTTATAGAGCATGAGACTGCGTCAGGTGATTTGGAGTATTTCTATCTGGAGGATAAAGATACAGATGATAAGACAGTAACCTGCGTTACAGATAAACTTTGTGAGGTAATTCTTACATACAAGGATGCTGATGTACAGAATGTCAAAGAGCCGGAAAGTGTTTCGGATTCAAAGACAGAAGTAAAAGAGGATGATGAAACAATCGTCAATCCTGAAAAGCCGGAGTTATCAGAAATTTTAAATCAGAAACAAAACTTTATTGTTCTTTGGATTCTGCTTGCAATTCTGGTATTTACAGGCATAATGATGCTGATAATCCGGTACAGACATAATAAAAATCAGCATAATTAAAAAACAGCATAGCAATAAACATAAGCATAGTTAGAGAATAGCATAACAATAAACATAAGCAGTCCTGTCAGTGATGGTAGGGCTGTTTATGTTTTATTTGTCTGTAATTCAAATATTTCCTTTAAGTTGAAATATTAGTTCTCATATTTTGGATGAAAATCACGTAACCGGCTGATAATATAATTTCTTGGAAACTTCATTAAATAACACTGCTCGTCCCATATGGCATCGATGTATTGCTGAATTATATCAATTCCTTCAAGATTTACATTGAGTCCAAATATGGGATAGTCCATAGTTATGATATTTTCCATTGGCGCAAATCTTAAATCATAATATAAGAAAAATGTAGGCAACGCTTTTTCTACTGTATCACGATAATTCCGATTACCATAATGGTCAAAAAATTTCATCAGCCTGATATATTTTTGATGAGTCTGTAATACTTTTTCCTTAACAGCCTCGTAGCCAAGCAGATATGCTTCTTTTGCAGGAAGTGCACTATTTGGCGCTAATAAACTATTGCAGGATTCTAAATGTCCAATGCAATATATAACAGCTTCCATTAGCTGCCGTGCTTTTTCATATGTTACGGAACAGCTTTCTTTTGACGTAAATTCTTCTGCAAGTCCAGCAACGACAGGTATTAACTGCTCCATTGTATATATACCCATAACATCAGATTTATTCATTATCATCTGAGTACCTCCCTATGAATTTATGTGTTCCGGTCCGGATATTTCTTGCAAACTGCTCTAAGTAAGTTTCTTCCAGATATTCAAGAGAACCGTTACATTCTCCGTTAAAAGCGTTTTTCATAACATCTATTAGTTCATCATCAGTAAGTTCGTCAAGTGATTCATTCTTGTATAAATAGAAAATATTTTGCAACCTTATTATTGTCTCTGCATAATTTTCCTGATAAATAAAGTCGGAATCACAAAAGGCAAATATTATTTTATCGATAATTCCCTGACCAAATTCCACTCTTTGCTGTTCTGAAAGACATTCTCTGCGGCTTTTCATTAATTCTTTGATGTCGCAATCTGTAAGACATAGCCCAAATTGCCGGACGTATTCGTTTGTTTTTTTAATTAAATCCACCTGGTGCTGTTCTGATAAAAGTATCATATAATTATCATCCATAATAAATCCATTCCTTCCGTAATATTCCAATCTGTTCATATGGTCTGCTGATTATACCGCTCCGGACAAACCATTACAAGACTTGAAAAAAAGCTGATTTTCGCAATCGCCTAATAAAATTTTAAAATATCAGTATGTGCGCACATCATGTAGGTATTATGGTATAATATGCTATATATGTTGGGGAAACAATTTTAAACTATGAGAAAATGTAAAGTTTTTATTTCTAAGATTAATTCAATACACTATGGTGGAATATGGATTGCAGCAGGATTGATTGCAGGCATGGTTATACCCTTGCTGCTCTGGCTGATTTTTCATGTCTTTGCGTGGGGATTTTGTATTGCCGGAGGAATTATTCTTGCAGCATTTTTTGTTGTTTTCGCAATAGAAATGCATCAGGATAACAGCAAAGTCCCATATTATGAAAGAAGATTAAAGGAGACAATTCCATACGATAGTGAGAATCAGTACGCAGTAATACGCTCGTCAATCTGTACAGGTGAGATGGTAGCCGGATTTAAGAACTATTCCGACAAGCATTTCGTGGAGGTGATGCTTATCAGAACTCCGGAGGACTTGGACAGATTTAAAAAGATATATGGTTTGACAGAGATTAAGAAAGAGTATTAAACATTTTAAGGGAGGAAATACGAATGAAACACAAAAAATTATCTTTGTTCCTGGCGGCAGTACTGGTTACTGCGGCACTGGCAGGCTGCACAAAGCAGCAGGCAGTAGTAGACAATAACATTGTCTCACAGAATGTATCTGAAACTACAAAAACTGAAGTTACGGTTAACAATGCAGTGCCACTTCAACATTCCGAAAATTATAAACTGGAACAGATGGTAGTAATGAGCAGACATAACATCCGTTCTCCGCTTTCAGGAAGCGGTTCGACACTTGGGAAAATGACTACACATACATGGACTGAGTGGTCTGCACCGACAGGTGAACTTTCGCTGCGCGGAGGTATGCAGGAGACTGCAATGGGACAATATTTCAGAAAATATCTTGTTGCTGAAGGTCTGATGCCTGAAAACTGGCTGCCTGAAGACGGAGAGGTTCGTTTTTATTCAAACTCTATGCAGCGTACCATTGCAACAGCGCAATATTTTGCAAGCGGTATGCTTCCGGTGGCAAATCAGAATGTCGAGTATAAATATGCAGTTGGAACTATGGACCCGGTTTTCACTCCGAAACTTACATTTGTAAGCGAAGCATTTCGCAGTCAGGCAATGAAAGAAATTGAGGCTATGGGTGGTGCTCAGGGGATGAATGGAATTACATCCGCATTGTCTGATAACTATCGTCTTCTCGAAGAAGTTTTGGACTTTAAGGATTCGGAATATGCGAAAGAAAATGGAATAACTTCGCTTCCTGCCAACGATTTGGAAATTTCTCTGGAACTTGACAAGGAGCCTGCAATGAAAGGTTCACTGAAGACGGCAACATCGGCAAGCGATGCGCTGGTGCTTCAATATTACGAAGAGCCTGATGATAAAAAGGCTGCATTTGGAAAGGAACTTACGCGCGAACAGTGGACAAAGCTGGCGCACATTACCGATACTTACCAGAACGTGTTGTTTACCGCTCCGTCTGTGGCTGTGAATGTAGCACATCCGCTGTTGATGGAGATGGAGAATGAATTAAGTGTCGAGGGACGCAAATTCACTTTCCTGTGTGGTCATGACTCTAATATTTCAAGCGTTCTGGCATCTTTGGAGGTTAAACAGTACACTCTGCCGGAGACTGTCTCACAGGAGACTCCTATCGGATGTAAACTTGTGGTGGAGAAATGGAGCGGTGCCGACGGACAGACCTATGCTACTGTAAGTCTTGTGTACCAGACTGTGGATCAGTTAAGAAATTGCAATATGCTTGATTTGAAAAATCCTCCAATGAAGGTCATGCTGGAATTTGAAGGGCTTCAAAAAAACAGTGACGGATTTTACAGATTTGATGACCTGAAAGCAAGATTTGACAAGGCAATTGCCGCCTACGATTCACTTCCGGCAGATGTCAGTGCAGCGGCCTGATATTAATTTTATTGTCAAAAGTTGTCTACCGATTAAAAATGCCCTGTTTTAAAAGTTAATATTCCAATTTTTACAGCAGTTATGGTATAATCTCCTTAAATTAAAGGCGTATTTGAAATTTCCATAAGAAAGACACTTGTGCAGACAAAGCTTTAGAAAGGTTGATATATATATGAATTTTTCTGAAAAGATTATAAACGAATATAGGGAAAATGCGGATAAAAGGCTGGCGTTTGTCTGTAGATTAATGATTGGATTTATGCTTTTGGTAGCGGCATTAAATATTTTTGGTATATTTAAAATTGCACCAATACCGCTGTATCTGACTGTGGCGGTGTCCATATTTGACTTTTTTCTGCCCACTTTATTATGTGATATTTTAAAGCTTCGTTCCTCGGAAGTAAGATATCTCATTTTGACAATAATGGTTTTTCAGTCGGGATTACAGTATGCGGTACTTTCTTATCATACCATTATAATGCTGATATTTCCGTTAGTATTATCCTGCCTTTATAATGAGAGAAAATATGTTGCCTATACGGCGGTCTTAAGTATGCCGATGATTGTTATATCACATCTGGCGGCATATTATTTAAAAATTGTGCCTGATGAACCGTTGGTTACACTGAAAGGTACGATTCTGTACGGTATAGTTCCAAGAAGTATTGAATTTTTTGCCGGAGTAGTAATATGCCTTTTTATTTCGGACAGAATAGAAAAGCTGGTAGATACACTTGCAAGCAAGAATAAAGAGTTATATGAAGACCAGGAAAATCTCATATTGTCGCTTTCTCAGATTATAGAAAATAAATCAGAAAATACAGGACAACACGTAAAGAGAGTTGCCGAATATACAGAGGTTTTGTGCAAAGGGCTGGGATACAGTGATGAGGAGAGCTGGAAAATCAGTCTGGCAGCCATGATGCATGATGTCGGTAAACTAATGGTTCCGGAAAACATCCTTGAAAAACCGGGTAAACTGACAAATGAGGAATTTGAAGTTGTCAAAAACCACATCAAGTATGGAAAAAGGATGCTTGAGACATCACCGGGAGAGTTATTCACAATATCAACGCAAATAGCATATCAGCACCACGAGAAATGGGACGGTACAGGTTACATGGGCGTCAAGGGCGATGATATATCGTGCTATGCAAGATGTGTGGCGCTGGCAGATGTTTTTGATGCACTGGTAAGCCGCAGGTCATACAAAGAGCCGTGGGCACCTAAAGAAGCGTATGAAGAAATAGTTTCACAGAGAGGAAAACAATTTGACCCGAGTGTTGTAGATGTGTTTATACGGGAATTTGATAAATTTATAGAAATAATGAAGCGTTATCCTGACGAATGACTGCTTTATGAGAATGATATGCCCCCTGTCTTAATGACCAGGGGGCATTGCTGTCATAAAAATATTAATAATATTATTTACCGGGTAATTTCCTGAGTGCTTGAAGTGCTGAGGATTTCAAGGTCGTGTCCGTATAAAAATTCATTGATAATGCCAATGTTGAATTCCCCTTTGTTTATCATAATTATAATTGCGGCATCGCGGCTTAACTTGGAGTATAGCGGACTCAGTCCTGCGATTTTTAAGGCACGGTTAGTGTCTGTAAGATTCATCCGGCAGGCGAGGCATAGCGCAATGACCCTGTCGCGGCTTGGCTTATTACGGTTGCCGTTTAGAATGCCATAAGCGTAATTGGAAGGAATGTCACTACGTTTTACAACATCGCTCAATTCAAGTCCATGGGAGCCTATATAGCTGTTGAAGAATTCACACAGACTTATTTGGGAGTCAGTATTTTCATTCTGTCTGTATTTGTTGAAATTCTCGGGCTCAACAGAATCAAGAATACGGTCTAATTCATAAGTGGGTTTTTCATTCATGAATAATTCCTGCCTTTCTAAGTTAATTATTAAATATATAAGTCAATTAACACATTTCTAAATCAGATAATACATTTCTAAATCAATAGTACACATTTTGCTTTCATATAGTGTATAATAATAATCACAATATTACAACAAAGGAAAATGGATATGACACTAGAGGAGGAGAGCAGACTGTCGTTCTACAAGGAACTGACGGCGCTTGATGAAAAGAAAAATATAATGCTTGTCCAGCATATAGACACGAAGGAACTGTATGTCAAAAAGATACTGGAAATATATTCGAGACCGGTATACGAGCAGCTTTCACAGATAAGCGTAAAGGGGGTTCCCTCAGTTGCAGAATGCATAGAGGATAATGGAAAACTGGTTGTTATTGAGGAGTATCTGCAGGGGAAAAACCTCAAACAGATTATGGACGAGGAAGGTGTATTTAGTGAGAACCGTGCATTTGAGATTGCTCTGGAACTGACACGGATTTTAAATAACATACATACGCTAAATCCTCCGATTATACACCGGGATATCAAGCCGTCCAATATCATTATTGAAAAAAGCGGCCGTGTGGCGCTAATAGATTTTAATGCTGCAAGGAATATTGATGCAGATAAATCAGAAGATACAAGAATGTTGGGGACACTGTATTTTGCAGCACCCGAGCAGTACGGATTTGGACAGTCGGATGAACGCACGGATGTATACGGATTGGGGGCCACGATTAATTACCTTATGACAGGTGATAAGCCGGGGGCAGGAATTGCAAAATGCAGTTACAGCAATATACTGAAGAAATGTCTCATGGTTGACCCTAAAGACAGGTATGCTTCGGCAAAGGAACTGCTTTTTGCGCTTAAAGCAATAGGTAACCGGCAATTTGCCGGCTTTGAGACATTTGTGGATATTTGGAAATGGTGCAAATGCCGGATTATTAAATTCGCTGAAGAAGAGGAGTATATTAACCAATCGAAAAGGCGGTATCTGCTTCCGGGATTCAGAAGCCTGAATGCAGCAGGCTGTCTGCTTGCAGGAATATGGTATATGATTATATTTCTGCTGTCTACATCAAGCATATTTACGGATACTAAGACAGGAGTGCAGGTATCAGGGCTTGAACTGTGGCTTGACAGGCTGACTGTATTTCTTATATTTTTCGGGCTTACATTGTGGTTTGGCAATTATCTTAACATCAGGCGTAAGATGCCCGGAATGCACAAAATAAATGTTTTGAGCCTTATATTAATGTTTGCATATGCAGCGGCATATATTTTATTAGTGCTGATTATTATGGTAATTGTTTTATCAATTGCGGGATTTTAGGTAAAAGTTCCCGGGGAGTGTATTAACATACATTTCCCGGGAGTTTTTTTGTGTGCTGTCAGCACACAGCTTTGGAGTGCCTGTGTGTTAACATCTATATTACGAAAACAGAAAATATCAGGAAGAATATGAAGAAGAAATACATGGCATTAAACATAATTATTCCAATTTTGGCAGGGGCGCTTTTATATTATATGACTGCACCGGATGTGGAATTTGTCAGGGCTCTGGATGCATTTTTGCAAATAAAAAAGCGCATGGCACCCGATATGCAGGATAACTGCCTGATAACATTTGTAAGAAATTACGTGCCGGATATGCTGTGGGCATATGCACTGGTATTTTCGGTTTCATACATACTTGGTAATAATGCAGCAGATATATGGAAGACATTTCTCATTTCAGCTATATTTGCAGCGGCTATGGAAATGCTTCAGCTTACACCTTTTGTAAAAGGAACATTTGATGTTTTTGACATGGCAGCAGAGCTGGCGGCGCAAATATTTGCTGTATTTATTATGAATAATATGAGGAAACGAGGAAAAAGTTATGAAAAAATTTAGAAAAACAGCACTTCTTATGGCATGCTTCTTTGTGTTTGCAGCAATGGCAATGGGAAGCGGAACAAGCGATTCCGAAGGCGGAAAAAGTATTTCATCAGACAAGAAGGCCGCTGAAAACGAAAAGGTAACAATTGAGGAGCAGGTAATTGTTGATCAGGGCGGAGTTAAAATAACAGCAAAAGAATATGTGCGTGACAGCATATGGGGCGACGGAATAAAAGTCCTGATTGAGAATGACACGCCAACAGATATAACAGTGGGCTGCGAAGCACTTATTGTAAATAATTATATGATATCAGATTTGTTTTCGGAGACGGTAGCATCAGGGAAAAAGTCAAATGAGACAATATATCTTTCAACTTCACAGCTGAAAGCAGCAGGAATTGATACGGTTGGTCAGATAGAGGCATATCTCTATGTTTACGAAAAAGAATCATGGGAAAAAATGTTTGATACAGATTGTATAACAATTAAGACTTCTGCGTTTGATAATATGGACACAACCGCAAACAGCGATGGTACAGAGCTTTACAATGCAAACGGAATAAGAATTGTCGGAAAAACAGTTGATGACAACAGTTTCTGGGGAGCTGCGGTACTTTTATATATAGAAAATACATCGGATAAAAATGTCGGAGTATCAGTAGACGATATGTCAATCAATGGCTTTATGACAAATCCGTTGTTTTCAACAACAGTTTACAGCGGAAAGAAAGCAATAGACGATATCACCATTTTCTCTAGCGACCTTGAGAAAAATGGCATTACTTCAATAGATACGGTTGAATTGAAGTTTCATATATATGACAAGGCTTCATACAGCACAATTGCAGATTCAGATGTGATAAAATTTTCAGCAAAGTAGACGATGAAGATTTTTTCTGTTGCGCATTACAGGAATAAAGCGCTTCAGGAGGATATTCTTGAACATTTGATTCTTCAGGTAGTTGTTAAAAAAGAACTATAAGCCAAAGATGACGAAGGGAGAATATATAGAGTACATGGATTCATTTATTAAAGTGGAAAATGTATAGTCATTGACCGTATGGTTTACGGATATAAGTATAAAATGTGTGCAAAGCCTTGGAAAACAGTGGTTCTCCGGGGCTTTTTACGTGCGCGTCAGGCGGTGCATGATTACAACAGAGCATATTGTAATATAAGCGTATTGGTGCGGAAAAATTATTAATATTTCAATTTTACAGAAAAAGTGTTACAATAAATCCATTGATTAATACAATACAAGAAAGGTGGATAAAAATATGCCTGATAAGTATCCTTTTCGTAAACCTGAAGAACGAATGAAAAAAATGAATAAATTTCTGATAATGGGTTCGGTTGTGCTACTTGCACTCTTTGAAGTATATTTAGTTATGGAGTTAAAGTCCGGCAATATTGCCAGAATGACAGTTTATGGAAATCTTTGTCTGATTACAATAATGCTTATAGCATTAATTATACTGTACATAAAAAATAAGAGCAGCAGAAATTACAAGCTGTTTGCATATTACGGATTCGCTGTTGAATATTTTCTTGTTGCAATGCAGACAGATACGGAATTTATTAATATCGCACTGCTTGGTTTGCTTCTTTCAAGCATACCGTTTTATGAGAGAAAATTCTTTTTGCGTCTTTCAGGCTCATATTCGCTGCTTTATGCAATTTGTACCGTGACACGTGTCGTTAAAGGTGATATTCAATTAGATGTAAATTCAATATGTATGATATTGTGCGTGGCATTAGTGTTCTATACAATTACAAGAATAGGCGTCATAAGCAAGCAATTCAGTGATGATGCTTTGGGAGCAATCGGTGAGCAGACAGAACAGCAGAAGAATATAATGAATGATATGCTTGATATATCGGAACAGGTTCAGGAGCAGACAAAGAAGAGTAACGAATTGATTAAGCAGTTATATGATTCATCAAGTGCTGTGGCGGAAAGTATGCAGCAGATTTCAGTTGCAACAGGGGCAACTGCTGAAGATGTTCAGGAACAGAATTCTATGACAATAAACATACAGCAGGCCATTGAAGAGACTGTGGATAACTCGAAGCAGATGGTTGAGGTTGCAAAAAGCTCACAGGAGGAAGTCAAGAATAATATTAATATTATTGATGCATTGAAAACACATGCAAAGGTTATTGACCAGACTAACGCAAAGGTAACTGAGGCAATGGCAGGCCTGCAGCAAAAAACAAAAGATGTGCAGGAGATTACAGGCGTCATCTTCAATATTTCAAGTCAGACCAATCTTCTTGCGCTTAATGCGTCAATTGAAAGTGCAAGGGCAGGAGAAGTCGGCAGAGGCTTTGCAGTAGTGGCAGAGCAGATTCGTCAGTTGGCTGAACAGACAAGGACATCTACTGAAAACATATCAAAAATCATTACGGAACTCAACAGCAATGCGGAAGAGGTAATGTCAGCTGTTGAGAACTCAGTTGCAGTTACAGAACAGCAGAATGGTATGATTGGAGATGCGGCAGATAATTTTACAAGAGTTGATGATAATATTAATATTCTTGTAAATAATATCAATATGATAAATGATAAGTTATCAGTTCTTCTGGAGACGAATAATCATATTGTAGAAAATATATCACATATATCGGCAACTACAGAAGAAGTAACAGCAAGTGCAGAAGAAGCTAATAATATTACAAAAAGTAATCTGAAACAGGCGCAGGAAGTCCTTGACGCAATTGGAATTATCAATGATAATGCGGACAGATTAAAGTCATATATGTAATATTGAATTTTAATATATGCTCATTACCGGCAGACTTTTTTCTGCCGGTTTTTTATAAAATTAACGTGCATTATGGCGGATAAGCTGTCAAGAATAAATATGAGAAGGCAGTATTGATAAAGGAGGTATAAAGTCATGATTTATACGGTAACATTTAATCCGGCACTGGATTATGTAGTCAGAGTAGAAGATATGAAAGCCGGAATGGTAAACCGGTGTGCGGATGAGTATATTTTGTTCGGTGGAAAAGGAATAAATGTATCGATTGTGTTGCATAATCTTGGTATTGAGAACATAGCGCTTGGTTTTGTCGCAGGATTTACAGGAGAGGCAATTGAAAACGGTGTAAGAAATATGGGCGTGGTTACTGATTTTATACATCTGGACGAGGGTCTTAGCCGAATTAATGTAAAGATAAAATCAAAAGAGGAGACTGATATTAATGCAAAAGGACCGGATATAAGCAGTAAAGCACTGGATATGCTGTATTCAAAGATTGACTGTATACAGGATGGCGATACGCTTGTTCTTGCAGGGACTGTACCCGATACACTGCCTTCGGATGTTTATGAGCAGATAATGGAGCGTTTGAAGCAGAAGAAAATTAATGTTGTTGTTGACGCAACGAAAGAACTGCTTCTCAATGTATTAAAGTATCATCCGTTTCTGGTAAAACCTAACAATTATGAACTGGGAGAGATGTTTGATACAGTCTGTAAAAACGAAACGGATATTATTAAATATGCAAAAGAACTTCAACGTCTTGGAGCCTGTAATGTACTGGTATCAATGGCAGGTGACGGAGCAATACTTATAGCAGAGGACGGAGACATCCATAAAATCGGCGTACCGAAGGGAACGGTAGTCAATTCTGTTGGGGCAGGTGACTCAATGGTAGCAGGATTTCTTGCAGGATACATTTCGGAACACAATTATGAGGAAGCATTAAGGCTTGGAACAGCGGCAGGCAGTGCAACCGCATTTTCACAGGGACTTGCAGAGCGTACAATGGTTGATGAATTATTAAAACAGCTTGAATAATCGGAGGGAAAATATGGTATCTAAAACATTATCAGTAATTAACGGACAGGGACTTCATATGAGACCGGCATCCGTCTTTTCAAAGGAAATGTTAAATTTCAACAGCGATGTAACAATAATATTCGGAGGCAAAAAAATCAATGCAAAGAGTGTAATGAATATAATTGCAGGGTGCATAAAATGTGGTTCTGAAATCACAATTGAGTGTGAAGGAGAAGATGAGCAGGCAGCACTTGATAAAGCTGTGGAGCTGATAGAATCAGGCTTTGGAGAATAGTCTCAGGATATGGGAGGGCAGAGTCATGAATAGAGGAATCGGAGTATCGCAAGGATATGGCGTAGGCAGGGTAGTGATAATTAATAATGACATCCCGTCATATGAATCCGTACAGGTAACGGATACTGAGAAGGAGAAGGAGCGTTTAAAAAAAGCTCTTGAACTGTTTACAGAGAAAACAACAGCAATGGCAGAAAAAATGAGAAACAGTGTCGGAGAACATAACGCAGCAATTCTCGAAGGTCACATAACAATGATTTCAGACCCGTTCATGCAGGAGACAATCCTTGACAGGATAAATGATGGTGAATGTGCAGAGAAGGCGCTTGATGATGTCTGTACAATGTTTATTGAGATGTTTTCTCAGACCGGTGATGAACTAACTGTTCAAAGGGCAGCAGACATAGCAGATATCCGTATCCGTATTTTAAAAATACTGACTGATACGCCGGATATCAGTATAGGTGATGTGCCCAAAGGAACGGTAATTGTTGCAAAAGACCTTACGCCATCAATGACGGCAGGAATAGTCAGGGAAAATGTAGAGGGCATACTGACAGAAACGGGAGGTAAAACCTCACATTCGGCAATACTTGCAAGGGCACTTGAAATTCCTTGTGTGCTCAGTATTGAAAATATTACGGGACTTGTACAAAACGGAATGGAAGCGGTAGTTGACGGTAGTGCAGGAATCGCAATACTTGAGCCGGATGAAGACACAGTCAGGGAATACAGGGAGAAAAAGGAAAAATATATTGCAGAAAAGGAAGCTCTGAAAGTATATAAGGGTAAGGAAACATTAACAAAGGATAACCAAAAGGTATTGCTGTACTGCAATATCGGAAAACCGGATGATGTAAAGAATGTGCTTGAATATGATGGAGAAGGGATTGGTTTGTTCCGCACAGAATTTCTCTTTATGGAAAGTGACAGGCTTCCTGATGAGGAGGTGCAGTTTGAGGCATATAAGAGTGTTGCCAAAGCCATGAACGGGAAAGATGTTATCATAAGGACACTTGATGTGGGCGGAGATAAGGAAATTGCTTATCTTGGAATGGAGAAGGAGGAAAATCCGTTCTTAGGTTTCAGGGCAGTTCGTTTCTGTCTTCAAAGAGAGGATGTGTATCGCCCGCAGCTAAGGGCACTGCTTCGTGCAAGTGCATTCGGCAATATAAAAATCATGGTGCCTTTAGTTACCTGTGTGGATGAAATACGTGCAGTCAAAGCTCTTGTTCAGGATATTAAGAAAGAACTGGACGAAAAAAATATAGCTTATGACAAAGATATTCAAATCGGGGCGATGATTGAAACGGCAGCGGCAAGTGAAATCGCGGATTTACTTGCTAAAGAGGCAGATTTCTTCAGTATCGGTACCAATGACCTTACACAGTACACTATGTCAGTTGACAGAGGAAATTCAAAGGTGGCATATCTGTATTCGGTATATAATCCGGCAGTTCTGCGCTCTCTAAAAAGGATTATCGGTGAAGCGAACAAGGCCGGAATTATGGTAGGAATGTGTGGTGAGGCGGCAGCAGATCCGCTTCTTACACCGCTGCTTATTTCATTCGGACTGCATGAGTACAGTGTCAGTGCCAACATGGTGCTTGCTACAAGAGCGTCAGTTGCAAAGTGGAGCAGGGCAGAGGCTGATAAAGCGGCAGAAGAGGTCATGAAGCTGGCAACAGAGAAGGAAGTAAAACAGTATCTTGAAAGTATTGCAAGGTAAACAGATTTTTTCCGGAAGAACTTGAAAGAGTATCAATACTACTGTATAATCAATAGCATCGGTGTCATGAGACCTGGCGTCTTAGCACCGATGCTGTTTCGTTTTGACAAAATAAAGCACGAAGGACTAAGACAATGGGAAACACTAACATAAATATGGATTTTCCGCATCAGGTAGTGGAAGGTAATATAAGGACGGAAGTAGACAGGGTAAATATGCCGTTTGCAAGAATGGTTCTGCTTGGAATATTTGCAGGAATGTTTATTGCGGGAGGTGCGGCAGCGAGCAGCGTCGCAATGCATGCCGTGAACAATGTCGGAGTGGCAAGACTGCTTGGAGGAATTATATTCCCTGTCGGTCTTATGATGATTGTTCTCATAGGAGGAGAACTGTTTACCGGTGACTGCCTTTTAATACTCGGAATAATTGATAAGAGATACAGAGTGTCAAGTATGCTCAGGGTTTTGCTGACTGTGTATATAAGCAACTTTATTGGAGCGGTTATTATTGCGCTTCTTGTATATTTTAGCGGACAGTACGGGTATACTGACGGGCTGCTCGGAGCATTTACAATCAAGGTGGCGCTGGGAAAGGTAAATATGTCATTTACCTCAGCATTTTGTTCGGGAATAATGTGTAATATTTTTGTATGTGCGGCAGTACTGATGGCAGCGGCAGCAAAGGATATAAGCGGTAAGGTATGGGCAATTTTCTTCCCAATCATGGCCTTTGTTGTAAGCGGATACGAACACTGTGTGGCGAATATGTATTATATTCCTGCAGGTATTTTTGCAATGAATAATGAAAAGTATGTGCAGAAAGCAATGGCAGAGTACGGATACACTGCCAATGAGCTTGCCAATGTCGATTGGAAGCATTTCCTTATTAACAGCTCAATTCCCGTAACATTGGGGAATATTGTTGGAGGAATGCTGTTTGTAGGAGTAATTCTTTATCTGATTTATGGAAAGAATATTAATGCAGACAGAGGAAATGAAAAGTAAATAATAAATTTCAAGCGTGAGCCGTAATACATTATGAGGCTCACGTTTTGTCGTTTTATGCGATTGAAGCAGATTGAATGCAACTGGAAACAACTATATAATTAGGAGTAGTATGAAAAATATGCTAAAGCGTCTGCGGAATGGGGAGTAGTGTGAAAAATTACGCTAAAACGTCTGCGGAATGAGGATGAGTATGAAAAGAAGAAATTTGGAAAAAAAGGACATATTTTCAAAAGTATCAACAGTATTACTTGTTATATTAATGATTATAATGACTGCGTTTATATGTATATTATTTTATGCGTCGCTTTTAAGAAAAATGTATATAGACCGCAGCGCATATCTGAACGAAATATGTCATCAGATGGCTGATACAACCGATGCAAATATAAATTCGCAGTGGATAATTGCGCAGAGCTTTGAAAATCACATCACACAGGGGAATATATCTTCAAGGACGGAGCTTACGGAATGTATTCTTACAGAGGAAAGTGCTTACGCACAAAAAGGGATGGAGCTGCTTGCACTTGACAGTGAAAAAAACTATTATGACTCAAGAGGAAATGTAGTTTACTGGAATGAAAATGACATAAATGTTAATGATAACTCATTAAAAACGCAGATAGGTGTCACTTCATTGATGACTACAGATACATCTAATGATGAGATGGCATTTGTATTAAAAATGAAAAAGCCAGTTATTATCGGTAATGATATAAAGCTCACACATGTCGCTGTAATCCGTGATATGGGAGTTTTTACAGATACATTTCAAAGGACATCATTTAACGGACTTGGAGAAAATTTTATTATAGATAAGAATGGCGGAAAGGTTTACAGGGAACAGGAAACAAGTGAAATTATAGGTGATGTCCAAAATGTATTTGAACCTCTGAAAAATATGAGATTTAAGTATGAGAGGTCATATGAGGAGCTTGTTAATGCGGTAGCCGGAGGAGACAGCATCTGTATGGCATTTTCAACGCCGCAGAATATGAAATATTATGTTACATGCACGCAGCTTGAGTCATGTGACTGGGTGATAATGAGCGTAATTCAGTCGGATAAAGTCAGCCATGATATGAATGAATTTATGAAAATGACAATTATGGGAATGACGGGAATTGCACTTATCATTATTACATTTGTTGCATTTACGGTATTTTTTGGAATGCGTTATGCAACAAGCAGACGAATAATGGAAAGAGAAATCGCCAATAATATTGAACTTCATCTGGCTGCACAGAAAGCCGAGGCAGCCAACCGCGCCAAAACTGTATTTCTTTCGCATATGTCACACGACATAAGGACTCCTATTAACGGAATAATAGGTATGACAGAAATCGCAATAAAAAATGCAGATAATGTAGATAAGGTAAATGACTGTCTTGCCAAGATAAAATCAACATCCAAGCATCTGCTTAGTCTTCTGAATGATGTCCTCGATATGTCACGGATTGAAAGCGGTAAGATTAATATTGAGAATAATCAGTTTTGCTTAAATGAACTGGTAATCGACTGTTACAATGTAGTTGCAGGTCAGGCGATGGAAAAAAGTATTGAAGTAGAGAGAAAATTTGCCTTGCAGCGCAATGTAATGCTTATTGGCGATGAACTCCATCTGCGTCAGATAGTAATTAATATACTTGGAAATGCGATTAAATTTACTCCGGAGGGGGGAAAGGTTACATTTTTTGTAAAGACAGACAATATCGCTCCTGATGAATGTGATGTGACGATTATAATAAGCGATAATGGAAGAGGCATGAAAGATGAGTTTATGGACAAGATATTTGAGCCTTTTTCACAGGAAAAAGAAAGTAGCAGAACCCAGTATGAGGGTACGGGACTTGGAATGGCAATAGTAAAACAGCTTCTGAATTACATGGGAGGAACTGTAGATGTTGAAAGCAAAGAGGGAAAGGGAAGCAAATTTATTGTAAAAGTCCGTATGAAGGCTGAACCTGTAAAGGTCAACGAAAAGGAAGATTTATGTGAAAATGTAGATTTATCTGGAATGCGGGTGCTGCTTGTTGAAGATGTGGCAATGAATCTTGAAATTGCACAGTATATGCTTGAAGATAATGGTATTATTGTCACGCCTGCTGTCAACGGAGCTGATGCGGTTTCTATATATATGAACAATCCGGCACACAGCTTTGACCTTATACTTATGGATGTCATGATGCCAAAAATGAACGGACTTGAGGCGACAGAAGCGATTAGAAAAAGCGGCAGGGAGGATGCACTGACGATTCCGATAATTGCAATGACGGCAAATGTGTATTCCGAAGATAAGAAAGCAACAAAAGCCGCAGGTATGAATGACCATTTGTCAAAACCGGTTGAGATAACAAAAATGCTGAAGATGCTGAAAAAATACAGAAACGGCATACCGGAATAGAATAGCCAGAAGGCGCTGTCAAAATGCAGCGCCTTCTGACTGTAAAATTTTATTTACTTTCCGCATCCACAGCCCTTATCAAATGCCGGGTTAAATGCATAGAAATTCTTGGAATCAAGCTTATCCTGTACAATTCTTAACGCTTCACCGAATCTTTGGAAATGAACGATTTCTCTCGCTCTGAGGAATTTCAGCGGCTCAACCACATCAGGATCATGGCAGAGTCTTATGAGGTTGTCATACGTCGTGCGGGCTTTCTGTTCAGCAGCCATGTCTTCGACCAAATCAGTTATCGGGTCACCCTTTGACTGGAATTCGGTAGCTGAAAAAGGTATGCCGCCTGCTGCCTGAGGCCATACGGCAGCCGTGTGGTCAACATAATACGCCTCAAACGGTGTTCCCTTAATCTGTTCCATTGTAAGATTTCTCGTAAGCTGGTGTACCATAGTGCTTACCATCTCAAGGTGCGCAAGCTCTTCTGTGCCGATGTCTGTCAATACTCCGGCAACCTCGCGGTACGGCATTGAATACCTCTGCGAAATGTAGCGCATGGAAGCTCCAAGTTCACCGTCAGGTCCACCGTACTGGCTTATTATCATTGCCGCCATTGTCGGGTCTGTTTTCTTGATATTTATAGGATACTCAAGACGCTTTTCATAATTCCACATAGGCTAACATCCCTCCACTTCCCACGGCATTGGTGTTGCGACCCAGCTCCAGTAATTCTCGTTCATCACATTGGAATTAAGAAGAGGTCCATATTCTTTTGCATACATTTCCATCACCATGTGATAGCGCTTTTTAATCTGGTGATAATAATTAAGCGCATCTGCATCTGCCGGATGTGTATCAAGGTAAAGTACAGTTTCGACAAGAGCAAAGCCAAGCTGGTAAATCTCTTTCATAAGCATACGTCTGTCAGGCATTGGTCTTCTGTCTTTGTCCATATCACAATCTTTTCTGCACTCCGGGGTATTCATCTCATTTTTTCTCATATCCTGCATATATGCATTCTGTCTTGGCATACTGCGGTTCTGTGCGTATGGAGTGCCCTGATTGCGCGGCATATCCCTCTTACACGGAGTACCCTGGTTGCGCGGCACATCCCGAGTGCATGGAGTATTCGGATTACACTGTCCGTTCTGATTGCAAGGCATGTTGCGCCTTGTATTCATGTTCTGGTTATTCATATTCATCTTGCACCTCCCATGAATGGTTTAAACAGCGATTTAAACAATGTTCCGCATCTTAGAGCTTCATCAAGGTCAAAAAGGCATCCCCATTCCTGCCACGGGACATACGCCATCGCAACAGGCATATCATCTAACATCTGCTTCCTTTCCATAATTAAATCTCCATAATATTTTCAATATTATTCTATGGTAATTAACAAAATGCGTGTCGTTTTTATATCAAAAAAAGAAGTCATCCATTTTTATAAATGACGCCACATCCGATTTTCTTCCCTGAATTACCTGCCGGCTGACTGGTAAAATCGTCAATTCCTTCATGAACTATAACTGTTTTTCCAATAATATCGGGAACTGTGAATTTGGATGTAACGAAAGCACTCCATGCATTGCCGTTGTCGGAAAAAAGAGGCGGCATATCTCCGGAATGCCACGGATGTGCACAGTCGTTGATGCTGTAATGGCCATTTGCGTCTGCAAATGAATCCTCTGTGTTACCGGTACACGAAGAACCTGAATGAATGTGCATTGCATGAATTCCTCCATGACATTTTCCTGTCTTTTCAGGGAGCCCGTGGATATCCGCCACAACAAGAACCATTCCCTGTATTTCATAAAAAAGCACATAGCCCTGAAGCATTTCATGCGTGTAGTCACCTTTTATCCTCGCAAATGCATCCGGAGACATGCACTGTAACACACTCCCAATCTGTACGGTGTCAATTTTGAATTTATTTTGTGTCATTTGATGATACTCCCGATTTCACTCTGTATTAGTTTATGCTGTTCTGAGTGTCGGTGTTCTCAACCAATTCTCCCAATAAGAAACGTGCGTCGCAAGGCGCACAAAAAAACGAGGCCTTTGCATATTCTGCAAAAGCCCCGTTTTTTTCATCCGGCATCAGCCTTCAATTGCAATGTATTTCTTCTGCTCAACTGCAGGTTTGGCATCCTTCTTAGGAATAAATAGTTTAAGTATTCCGTGCTTAAATTCTGCCTTAATGTCTTCCTCAGTAATATCCTCGCCTACATAGTAAGCTCTCTCACAGGCACCTGCATAACGCTCACGTCTGATGTACTTACCTGTCTTTTCTTCCTTTTCGTCCTTGTCAAGAGATTTGGCCGCCGAAATCGTCAGATATCCGTTTTCAAGTGAAGCCTTAACCTCATCTTTTGCAAAGCCCGGCAAATCAATCTCAATATCGTAGCCGGCATCGGTTTCCCTGACATCTGTCTTCATGACATTCTTCGCATTGTGTCCGTACAGCTTCTTTTCCACATTGTGGAACGGACGTTCATCATAGAATGGGAAATCATTCATGAAATCATCAAATAAATCTTCTCCAAAAATACTAGGCATTAACATAAGTCATCACTCCTTTTCAATAAAAACAATTATGTCCTTTACCTTGTTTCTTGGAACCGGGATGTTTCGGGGGATTCTTGATTCCCTTTCCTTCGTTCTGAGTATGTTATATCACTGATTGTTAGCACTGTCAAGAGGTGAGTGCTAATTATTTTGTGAATATTTTGTGTCTTTTTATTTTGCTACTTATAACTTCCAAAAATACCAAAACTATGGTATTCTTAATAGAACAATAATAGAAAGAGGGAAACAATGAATAAAAGAGAAAATTTTGGCTCAAGACTGGGATTTATCCTGGTCTCTGCCGGATGTGCGGTCGGACTTGGAAATGTGTGGAAATTTCCATACATCTGTGGACAGTATGGAGGGGCTGCATTTATTTTAATTTATCTTATTTTTCTGCTCATTCTGGGACTTCCAATCCTTATATGTGAATTTGCAGTAGGCCGCGCAAGCCGTAAGGGTATGTCAATGGCTCTGGATACACTTGAGCCGGAGGGTACAAAGTGGCACAGGTTAAAATGGATAAGCATTGTGGGCTCATACATTTTAATGATGTTTTATACAATGGTAGGCGGATGGATGCTCTCCTATGTATGGAAAAGCGCATCGGGACAGTTAACAGGTCTTGATGCCAACCGGATTTCGGATGTATTTTCAAATATGCTTCAGTCACCCGTAAGCATGACGTTCTGGATGATAGTAACGGTTCTTCTGTCATTCGGCGTATGCGCACTCGGTCTGCAGAAGGGCGTTGAAAAGATTACAAAAATTATGATGAGCATGCTCATTATCCTGATTATTATACTTGCGGTAAACTCACTGCTTCTTCCCGGAGCCGGCAAAGGTGTCCGCTTTTATCTCGTACCTGACTTTGATGAGGTGGTTAAAAACGGAATAGGTAATGTTGTATTCGCTGCCATGTCACATGCATTTTTTACACTTAGTATAGGTATAGGTTCGATGGAAATCTTCGGAAGCTATCTGGGTAAGGACAGAAGTCTTACAGGTGAAGCCATAAATATTCTTATTCTTGATACTTTTGTTGCTTTGATGGCAGGATTTATTATTATTCCGGCATGCTTCGCATATGGCGTTGAACCGGGGGCAGGCCCTTCACTTCTGTTTATTACACTGCCTAATATATTTAACCATATGCCGGGAGGCCGCATCTGGGAAACTGCATTTTTCATATTTATGTCATTTGCAGCGTTGTCTACAGTAATTGCCGTATTTGAAAATATTCTGGCGACATTTATGGATATGCGCGGATGGAGCAGAATGAAAGCTGTTGCAGTAAATATTCCTCTTATAATTGTACTTTCAATGCCTGCCATTCTCGGATACAATGTGTTATCAGGTATACAGCTGCTTGGCGAGGGAAGTACGATCATGGATTATGAAGATTTTATCGTATCCTACAACCTTCTTCCTCTCGGAAGCCTGATATTTGTGTTATTCTGTGTCCGTAAGAACGGCTGGGGATGGGATAATTTTATTAAGGAAGCCAATACGGGAGCAGGTATTAAATTCCCTGTTGTGATAAAGTTTTACATGACATATATACTTCCACTGATTATAGTTGTCATCTATCTTAAAGGCTACTACGATATGTTTGCGTCAAGAGGGACTCTTCCGTTAATCGGATGGATGACGTTTGCACTGGTGTTTCTCGCCATAATCTTTTATGCATCGAGGCCAAAAAAGAAATAATTATTACTATAAACGCATTTGAGAGGAATTAAAGCATGGACAAAATCACCGGAAACATAATTTCAACTAAAGCCAATACGCTTTATGCCATGAAGAATCTCATCAAAAAGGCAAGAATTGAGAAAATGTATATTCTCAAGGTTGAGGATTTCTGGCGCGACAAGGAGCGTGTATGCAAGGAGATACGTGAAAGATTTGAAGGCAGCAGGATTGTCGTAAGAAGTTCATCAACGCAGGAAGATTCACTGAAATATTCCAATGCGGGACATTATAAAAGTATTCTTGATGTGGATTCGGCAAGTCTTGAAGAAATTCAGGATTCCGTTGAGCAGGTTATAGCCTCATATCAGGAGGACATGGAGTCTGTACTTGGGGAGCAGGTGCTCATTCAGAGACAGGCGACTGATGTGTGCCTGAGCGGTGTTATTTTTACAAGAGATTTAAAAGGGGACAGACCATATTATCTTGTAAATTATGACGATTTGGGCTCAACAGATAAGGTAACAAGCGGCCGAGGCGGTAAGATGCTCTGGATTGCAAAGGATATAGAGCATGAGAAGCTTCCGGTTCACTGGCAAAGCCTTATTTCGGCTGTAAGAGAGGTAGAGAACATAATAGAGGGAATACCTCTTGATATTGAATTTGCGATAGACAGCAACAATGAAATTATTCTTTTCCAGGTAAGACCGCTCGCAGCCGGATACCATGAAAATGATATTAAGGATGACCACTCATTTTTTAATCTCAAGAAAAAGGTACGTGAGCAGTATGAGCGTAAAGTGGATATAATAACAGGTCGTACTATGAAGCTTTCCGATATGGCGTTCTGGAATCCTTCAGAGATTATCGGCACGAACCCAAAGACCCTTGATTATTCACTGTACCGCGAAATTATAACGCACAATGCATGGAATCTGGGAATTAACAAGCTGGGCTACCGGAAGCTTGAGCAGGATTTGATGTACCAGATAGGTAATAAACCATATATAAATCTGAATTATTCATTTTACTCACTTATTCCTGAGAGCCTTTCAGAAGGTCTTGCCATGCGCCTCGTTGACTTTTACCAGAAAAGGCTTGAGGAAGATTTGTCGGCGCATGATAAGATTGAGTTTGAGATTGCATACAGCAGCTATGACTTTATGACGGAGAAGAACAGCATGAAAATGCTGGATTACGGATTTACCGAGGAGGAGAGAAGAACTCTTGTCAATGCCGTAAAGAAAATCACGATAGATGCTGTCAGAAATCAGGAGAGACTTATTAAGGAAGATATGGAATCTCTTGGCGTGCTGGAAGAGTGCCGCATAAAGATGGAAGAACTGCGTAAATCATCCACTGATATTTATGAACTGGCTCAGGGGATTCAGGAGCTTCTTGATACTCTTGAAACTTACGGAACTCCACAGTTTGCAAGGCAGGCAAGACTCGCCTTCATTGCGCGTTCATTTATCAGGACACTGTCAGAGGCAGAGTATTATTCGCATGAGGAAACCGATGGCTTCATGAAATCAATTTCAACGGTATCATCAGCGTTTAATGATGACTTTGAACAGTTTTCCAACAACCGCATGAGCAGTGAGGAATTCTATGCAAAGTACGGTCACCTGAGAAGTGACACATATGATATACGTTCGGAAAGATATGACGCGATGAATTTCCGTCCTGTTTCTTCAAAGAACAAGACACCTAAGAATTCAAAGTATTTTAACATTGACCTTGAGCCGTTAAAACAGGCATTACAGGATAACGACATAGATATTTCCGAGACTGATTTTAAGAAGTTTCTTGTTAAGGCTATTGAGCAGAGAGAGTATTTTAAATTTGAGTTTACAAAATCACTGAGCCTTGTGCTTGAGCTTGTGAGAAAAATAGGCGTGATTGCCGAAGTAAGAGTTGAGGATTTATCGTGGCTGTCTGTTGATGACATAAGGGCGATTACACCTTCTGTTAAAGCGGAGGAATTAAAAGAGAAATGTCTTGAACTTGCATATGACAGGCGTAAGCAGTACCGCGAATACAGAACACTTATGCTTCCTGAGGTTATTATCTCACCGATGAGCTTCGATTTTATACCTGTATATGAGGCAAGACCGAATTTCATTACCTCAAAGAGAATTGAGGGAGAGGTTGTAATGCTTGAGGATGACAAGGATGCCGATATAACAGGGAAAATCGTTGTCCTTACAAAGGCTGACCCGGGATATGAATGGATTTTTACAAAGAATATCAAGGGATTTATAACAAAATACGGCGGGGCTGCCTCACACATGGCAATCAGGTGTGCCGAGTTTGATATACCTGCGGCAATAGGATGCGGCGAGAAGATTTACAATGCCGTTTCTAAGATGGATTATCTTGAACTTGACTGTAAAAACGGAGATATAAAGCCGGGAATACAGTATAATAATCTTCATGCTCTTATAACACAGCGTGAGGGAGTAAATGCGTACGGAGATCCTACGGATATTCTTGAGTCTGCGTACATGAGATTTTATGAGCTTATGGGATTTATTCCAAAGCCGGTTTCAAATCATAACAGAAACATTGAAAAACTGTTTGATGATAAGATTGATTTGCTTATTGTCGTGGGCGGAGGCTCGCTGCAGTCAGAGTGCTATGACAGGCCTCATGATGATGAGATTCAGCCGCACAGGGATGTTACGGAAGAGAAGCTTATAAGATACTGTATCAAGCATGGAATACCTATAGTGGCGACATGCCGCGGAATGCAGTATATCAACGTATTGTTCGGCGGAAAACTGCATTATCATCCTGAACTTAAGGTGAGACGCGACAGGGGTGTTGACCATGCAGTACGTCTGGTTAAGGAAAACAGGACGATTATGGTTAATAATTACCATCAGGATGTTATTTATGAGGGTGAGCTGGCACCATGCTTTGAGGTGCTTGCAGTGGATGATGAGAATCATACCATTGAGGCGTATGGCTCAGAGGAAATGAAGCTCCTTGCTCTTCAGTGGCATCCGGAGAGAAAATTTGAAACTGCTGAGGCTCAGGATGAAACACGAAAGATTATTGTTAATTTCATCCAGAGCCATATACATTGATTTATTAATTAATGATATTCAAAGTTTATGACATAGGTGGAGTAGGAAGTTCTGTCCGTGTGAGATACACGGTAAGAAACGGAAACTCCGCCTTTTTTTAGTGCAGCGGTAATATCAGGCGTAAGGTTTCTGGTCTGAAAACGGCACACGGCAGCGCGGGCTCTTACCTGTGATGCAATGTACGTATTGAGTTCTGACTGGGTTGAAAACAGAGGGTAGCTTAATATGTTATAGTAAGCAAGCCTCGTGCTTATTGCAGCCGGATGTTCTGATGAGATTGTATGGTCTGTCATTATGTCATCATCGGTTATGTTGAAATAGTTATAACGAAGCACATTTCCGCCGTTAATCGGGTCATCCCATGTAGTATCAACGTGATACCATTCATTGTCTATGCATACCATATTCCAGATATGATTGTCACCGTCTGCAACACCGGTTATGGAAATGCACTGTATTCCAAGCATGTCCATAAGCGTCTGGAAAACCTCAGTATAGCCTGCGCATGAAGTAGTTCCCTTGAAAAGCGCATCATATGCAGGAGTTTTTGAGTCCCTGTCCAGAACATATTCAACATTTGAAATGATATAATCATGGATTGCAAGCTCATTTTTTACATCAGTATTGGCAGCCGAGGTCTGCGAGTGAAGTATGTCGCAATACCGGTTGTACATCTGAAGCTGACGGCTGTTGAGCAGTGAAGTGTTACCCGTTTTAAATGCATTTACAATAGGGTAGTTATCCCAGTATTCGATAGATGCGGTCACCTGACAGAAACTCCCCCAGTTGCGGTATTCACAGTGTACACTGTTAAGACCGCAGAGCTGTTCAAGCCAGTAATCAGCATTAATATATGATTTATCAGGAACATTAAAGACGCAGGTTTTCTTATTGTTGTACATTGCCTGCAAAAGCAGTTCAATTATATCCTGCTGTGAACTGACTATAGCTTTGGCTTCGGTGCCACTGCTGTCCGAATCAGAAATAAAACTCGTCAATTGTGGAGGCGTGCATGCTGTTGTAAGAAAGCATAAAAGCACTATAAGCAATATAACGGGTTTGGAGTTCTTCATATGCGGTTACTCCTCAGTTTTATGACCGGTAATGTTAATTGAAACATATTCGCGGTCTGTTGTATCGGGATTAATATTGTCAAGACTGTCGATTTCACCAAAATCAAGCTCATCATCTTCTTCATTTTCATATGATGAGAGTATATCCGTATCCTTCTTTAGTTTAAATATAATAGCTGCGGCAGCAGCTACGGAGGCTGTGATTACAGCAGCCTTTGCCAGAAATGAACGCTTATCTTTCTTCATTGTTAAAGCCTTTCGTAATAACCATAATATGTTGTTCAAAATAAACAGTATTTAATGTATAATGAAATGTGTGGAATATTGTACTACATTTTCCCATAAAATTAAAGACACCAAAAGTATAAAATTTTAAGAAAGTTATAGCGGGGCAGAAATGAAAATAGCAGATTGCGGAAGAGATTTAAAAATTACAGACGTAAAAGACTTTGATATTGAGCAGACACTTGAGTGTGGGCAGTGCTTTCATTTTAACATGATTGATGACCATGATTATGCAATTTCGGCATATGGCAGGCTGCTTCACGTGGCACAGGATGAAAATTCGGTTGTTTTATATGATACTGACGAGACGGATTTTTTTGAAATCTGGAATACATATTTTGACCTGGGCAGGGATTATGCCGCAATTAAGGAGCATCTGCTTAAATATGACGATAAGCTGAGTGAGGCAATAAGTGCGATGGGCGGAGTGCGCATATTAAATCAGGAATTTTTTGAGACACTTATGTCATTTATTATTTCACAGAATAAGCAGATCCCGCATATCAAGCAGATTGTAGCGGCAATTTCAGCAAAATACGGCAAATATCTCGGCACAATTGCAGGAACAGACTATTATTCATTTCCGGATTGCCATACATTGCATGAAAATGCGTGTGAGGAGGCTTTCAGGGAATGTAAAACAGGTTTCCGCGCTCCATACCTGTGGGATGCGGTTGAAAATGTATGCAGCGGCAACGTCAGTGAGGAACGCCTGAGAAATGCCGAAATCACGGATTGCCTTAATGAACTTATGACAATCAAAGGCGTGGGAAGCAAGGTGGCAAGCTGTGTCGCATTGTTCTCTCTTGGAAAGACGGCTGCATTTCCGGTTGATGTGTGGATAAAGCGCATGATGGAACAGATGTATTATGATGGAAAAGATACTCCGAAGAAGACAATAGAAGAATTTGCGGTAAATCATTTCGGAGAGTATGGAGGATATGCGCAGCAGTATATTTTCTATTATGGCAGAGATTTAAAAATGAAAAAATGAGATACAGTGAGAAAAAAAGAGATATAGAGAGTAAATGCAAGAAAAATTAAACAAAATACAAAAAATAGACATTAACAAACATTTGCAATATAAAAACAAATTGAATAATATATGCTTTAGATTTAGCACTCGACAACAAAGAGTGCTAACAAAACTAAAGTAGACGAATAGAATGGGAATATGTGCAGGTGCACAAGAAGGAGGACACAATGAAGTTAGTACCATTAGGTGACAGAGTAGTAATTAAGCAGTTGGTTGCAGAAGAGACAACAAAATCAGGAATCGTTCTTCCGGGTCAGGCAAAGGAGAAGCCACAGCAGGCAGAGGTTATAGCTGTCGGTCCCGGCGGAGTAATTGACGGAAAAGAAGTTAAGATGCAGGTTAAGCCTGGCGACCAGATTATTTATTCAAAATATGCAGGCACAGAAGTAAAGATTGAAGATGAAGAGTACATCATTGTAAAGCAGGCAGATATCCTCGCAATTGTTGAATAATTATATGATTTGACATATGGTTGCAAGAATATCAGATGATTTGATACTTTGTTTTATAAGTTTAGGAGGATTTGAGAATTATGGCAAAGGAAATTAAATATGGCGCAGATGCCAGATCAGCAATGGAAGCAGGCGTTAATAAGTTAGCTGACACAGTAAGAGTAACACTTGGACCTAAGGGACGCAACGTAGTACTTGATAAATCATACGGTGCACCTCTTATTACAAATGACGGTGTTACAATCGCTAAGGAAATTGAACTTGAAGATAAGTTTGAGAATATGGGCGCACAGCTCGTTAAGGAAGTTGCAACAAAGACTAACGATGTTGCAGGTGATGGTACAACAACAG
>CAMECH010000001.1 GCA_945913015.1 uncultured Bacteroides sp. | reverse complement strand
CGGATATAAGCCATGAATTTTTCCGGATCAACACCACGCTTTTCCTTTTCAATCTCAATCAGATTTTCACCAATCAGATAAAGATCATCTGCTGAATCAAATGCGAAACGGATGATATGGTCAGTATCTACTCCATTTTCCAGTAGGTGATGATAAAAAATGGTATTCAGTAAATAGGACTTGCCACATCTGCGGATGCCGGTAATTATCTTGATAAGTCCATTGTTTTTTCTTTTTATCAGTTTATTCAGATAGAAATCTCTGCGAATCTCCATCACCAAGCCTCCTTACGAAAGATTTTTGCAACTTGTTGCACTTTTCTATTTTATTATATCCAAGCGGCAGTCTAAAATCAATATATTAACAATTCTTTGGAATATATTTTTGCAACTTGTTGCACTTAAAAAGAACAGTTATGTATATCTTTTATTTTTTATAGGGCGCCAGCCCGCGACAAAAGGAAGCGAGGCTTTCGAGGTTGGGCATGGCTATCACTAAGAATATCATCGACATGATGGGCGGAACCATTGAGGTACATACGGAACAGGGTAATGGCGCGGAGTTTGTCATGCGTGTGGCGCTGAGTCTTCAGTCAGAACGCCGCGTCGTTGATAAAATCGCAGAACTGAAAGGATTGAAGGCTCTTGTGGTTGATGATGATTACAACACTTGCGATAGCGTTACAAAGATGCTGACACAAGTGGGAATGCGTTCCGAGTGGACGCTCTACGGCAAGGAAGCGGTTCTTCGTGCAAAGAACTCTTTTGAAAGAGGTGACGCTTTCCATGCTTACATAATCGACTGGAGTCTGCCGGATATGAATGGCATTGAAGTTACAAGGCAGATACGCCGTCTTGGAGATGATACGCCTATTATCATACTCACTGCCTATGACTGGTCTGATATTGAGGAAGAGGCAAGAAAAGCAGGTGTGAACGCTTTCTGTTCGAAACCGATGTTCATGTCTGACCTGCGCGAAACACTGATGGCTGCTATCGGGCAGCTGGAAGCCGAAAACAGGGACGTTCTTTCTCACACAAATGATACTCCTGATTTTAAAGGAAAACACCTGCTGCTGGTTGAGGACAATGAACTGAACCGTGAGATTGCTCTGGAGATTCTTAGCGAGTATGGGTTCCACATACATACAGCGGAAAATGGTGCTGAGGCTCTTGAAAAGGTTTCTGCTTCCGAACCGGGAGATTACAATCTGGTTCTCATGGATATTCAGATGCCTGTCATGGACGGATACGGGGCTACCAGACGTATTCGACTGCTGGATAATCCTGAAATTTCTTCGATTCCAATTATTGCCATGACAGCGAATGCTTTTGATGAAGATCGAAAAGCCGCATTAGAATGCGGTATGAATGGGTTCATCTCGAAGCCAATAGAACTAAAAGAACTTATTCATATACAAAAAGCATTCTTGTTACTGTTCAGACAGGATTCAGCATATACTGATAAGTCCGTGAGAAGACATAGTGTAGGAATCCTTCGCTCTAAGAGCTCGCTTCCAGTTTGTCGGGATAGCATAATGGTAAGTATTGTAAAGCTGGGGAAATAGCTCTCAGCTTTATAATATATGTGAGTATGAGTAAATTTGGATAAATAATGGTCAAAAACATTGATATTTTTACGGTCAAAAACATTGATGTTTTTTAATAATTTGCATATAATAAATATGTAATGGCGTTATTTTATCATAATTATGATAAGGAGATGGTTGCATGATACAGATTAGACCGGTATCGGATTTGAGAAACAAATTTACAGAAATAGAAAGTACTGTCAAGGAAGGAAAACCGGTATACTTAACTAAGAACGGATATGGCTCTATGGTGGTACTTAGTATTGAGGCATATTCAATGCTTACGGAGTCAATAGAAGATGCACTGGATGTCGCAGATAAGATGTCTGATGAGACAAATAAACGATATACTCATGAGGAGATGTTTGCAAAATTAAGGGGGGGCAGTTAATGATAAATGATAGCTACCAACTTAGATATTTGCCACTGTTCTTTGACGATGTAAACAGAATTACATCATATATTAAGAATGAGCTATCAAACCTTAAAGCAGCCAATGACTTAATTGATGCTGTTGAAGATGCTGTATTAGAACGTCTACCTGTTTGTGCCGCAGGCGCCACAAACAAGCCATTATCGCAGAGCCAAATCTGATATTTGGCTCGCGATTCCTCCGACGCCAAAGCGTCTGCGGAATGGGAATAATTAAGTCAATATGTTGGCTTTGGTTATTCTCTTTTTTATATGGCGACGGGTGGTACCTAGCCAGGTTGACTTGGCGGGTGTAAAGATTCAGGTATGAATGGAGATATTGCCAAGCCTATCAACATAGATGAGGTAATTAAGGCAATTGCACGAAATGTGGACAGATAAACACGATACTTTTTGAAACATATAATACAGTTATAGCGCTTTTATTTCAAATAATATTTATTTTTTGAAATAAAAGCGCTATAATATTATTGTTATTTCAAAAAGAGGAGGGTATTTAGTGAACAGAGCAGGTAAATTGGTTGATAATTTAAGCGGTGAAACAATGTATAAATCATTTAAGCCGGCACCATTGCCGCCAAATCCGATATTGGAAATAAATGGTGACATGGTAAAAAAGCTGGTTGAAGCAAATCGGGAATTAGTGAAACTTGATACGGCAGCCAAACTGCTTCCTAATGTAGAATTATTTATTTCAATGTATGTAAGAAAAGAAGCTCTTATTTCTTCTCAAATAGAAGGCACTCAATGCACATTAGATGATGTGTTGGATCCGGAAGCAGAAAACAATATTAACCTTGATGTCACAGATGTAGTTAATTATGTATCAGCGTGTTCTTATGCAATTGACAGATTAAAAAGTTTACCGCTGTGCTGCAGATTATTCAGGGAAATACATGAAAAATTGATGAATGGCGTACGTGGTAAGGAAAAAAATCCGGGAGAATTCAGAAAATCTCAAAATTGGATAGGTGCTGCAAACTGTACATTGAGAGAAGCGAGATACATTCCTCCAAATGTCGATGATATGAATCAGGCTATGCAGGAGCTGGAAAGCTATATGAATGAAGAAGACGATAATGATCCGCTTATAAGAATTGCGTTAATTCATTATCAGTTTGAGACAATACATCCATTTTTAGATGGCAATGGACGTGTTGGCAGATTAATTATTTTATTATATTTAATGGAACAACGCCTTCTTTCTAAGCCCGTGATATATATTTCGTACTTCCTCAAAAAGAATCAGATAGAGTATTATGACAGAATATCTGAAGTAAGAAGAAGTGGAAATTATGAGCAATGGGTAAGTTTCTTTTTGGAAGCTGTAACAGCTGCTGCAAAGGACTCTCTTTTTACTATAGAACTTCTGTCAGATTTGCATGAAAGAAACATATCAAGATTACCAAGAACTAACCGGACGAAGGATAATTTAAGAGCTTTGTTTGATTATATTGAGCGTTTCCCTATTATTGACATTAAGAGAACGTCTTTGGCATTGGGCTTAAGCTACAATACGGTATCAACGGCAGTAAGCAAGCTGGTGGACATTGGTATATTAAAAGAAACAACAAATGCATCAAGAAATCGCGTTTTTTCTTACGAAGAATATCTTTCAATACTTAGAAAAGACACATGATATAGTGGGAGCGGGGCATGGGAGAAAAAACAGCATACCATGCCTCACAGGCAAGCCGCAAAATTTAAAAAAACTATTGACTCCTACGTTACGTAATAGTTTAGAGTATACTTATCGAGAGGAGGAAATGCCGATGATGACAGTAAATGAAGTAAGTAAATTGACAGGAGTGAGTATACGCACTCTGCAATATTATGATACCATTGGGCTCTTAAAGCCGGGCAAATACACAGAGGCCGGATACAGGCTGTATGACGATACAGCGCTAGAGCGGTTGCAACAGATTTTACTGTTTAAGGAATTGGAATTTTCTTTAAAGGAAATTAAGAAGATTATTGATGCACCAAATTTTGACAGGGCGAAAGCACTTGAACAGCAGATAGAGTTATTGACGCTTAAGAAGGAGCATCTTGAGAATCTGATTGATTTTGCTCGGGGAATAAAAACGATAGGAGTGAAGAAAATGGATTTTACAGTATTTGACACAAAAAAGATTGATGAATATTCAAAACGTGCGAAAGAGCAATGGGGAGAGACACCTGAATATAAGGAATATGAAGAAAAATTTAAGAATATGACGGATGCCCGGCAGAAAGATGTGATTAACAGCTTTATGTTAATTTTTGCAGAATTTGGAAAGCTGAAGGAGCAGGATGCTGCAAGTGATGTGGTTCAATCGCAGGTTAAGAAATTACAGGATTTTATATCAGAACATTACTATAAATGCTCAAAGGAAATCCTGTCGGGACTTGGCAGAATGTATGCAGCCAGTGGAGAATTTACTGAAAATATTGACAGATATGGCGGAGAAGGAACTGCCAAGTTTACTGCCAGCGCAATTGATATTTACTGCCAGCAATAAATGCAAAAATAATTTAGGCATTTGCCAAACTCTTCTTTTAACAGTGTGAGTTGTACAATATAAATAAATCCATAAGCAGTATGCTTTGTACCCGTCGGTGCTTATATGCTGTCTTTTAGCATATTATGCACCGCTACGAGGTACAAGCAGCGCAAGCGAGTACTGCGTTGGATTGTTTATATTGTACAACCACATATGATAAAAGAAGAGTTTCACAATCGCCTATAAAAATAATTTAATGTAAGGATGGGAGCAAATACTTCCATCCTTTTTAAAGTATTACATTTAGTACCGCGCCTCTACTTTCCGTAGGTACAAAATAAATGAAGTTAATGTTATTATTATCCCGGAGGTGGATAAAAATGAATCAATATGTTACAGGAACAGTTATCAGGGAGCTTCGCGAAAAAAATAAAATGACGCAATTGCAATTGGCAGATAAGCTTGGAGTGAGTGACAAGACTATTTCAAAGTGGGAGACTGCCAAAGGATATCCGGATATCACACTGCTTGAGCCTATAGCAGAAGCATTTTCCGTATCAGTTACAGAATTAATTTCCGGAAATACCGTTTATAATTCAAATGTATCCGCAAATGTATTGAAATCAAAATTCTATATTTGCCCAATATGCGGAAATGTGATTCACAGTATGGGAGAAGCCGTAATTCATTGTCATGGCGTTCCTATGACGGCAGCAGAGCCGGAACAGACCGACGAGCATCATAAGATATTTATTGAGCGGATAGAAGATGAGTATTTCGTTCGCATAGAGCATGATATGATTAAAAATCATTATATTTCGTTTATTGCTGCCGAATCTTCTGACAGAATACAGATGGTAAAGCTTTATCCGGAGGCAAATGCAGAGACAAGATTTAAGATAAATGGAGTAAAAAGAATTTTGTTCTACTGTAACAGGGATGGGCTGTTTTATGCAGACCGGTTTTGATTATAATGAAAGTTAAGATTATCATACTCTCTGCGATGATTGTATAATTATGTCAGGAGACATGCAAATAAAGGAAACAGTTGAACAGCCAATCAAAATGTGATATTCTTTCTTAGAATTAATAAACTGAATATAGAGTAGTCAGGTGTCAGAGCAGTCATTTATGACTGGCTCTGGTGAAAAGGGAAACAGGTGCGAATCCTGTGCGAACTCGTCACCGTAATTAGGGAGCTGAGGCCGATATATCACTGGGAGACCGGGAAGATGGCGGATGTGATGATTTCTAAGCCGGGAGACCTGCCTGACTGCTGTACAGAAACAAAAGTTTTGAGACCACGAGTAACTGGTTGTACGTTTAGAGTATAGGAAATTTTCTTTGGATAATCTTCCTGTATCTTCTTTTTGTGCATAAACCATTTGCCTTTTGGGTGAATGGTTTTTTATTTGTGGTGCTTGAAGGAATGGAGATTAGTATGAAGAATTTGATTGCAACAGCAGGAGTGGTATTTTTAGCAGGTGCAATGCTTGCAGGATGTGCAGGTAACGGCGGTGCAGACGGCAGCGCAGGAAAGAACGAAACTAAAGAGAGCAGTGCTTATGTGGAATCGGCTTCTACTGCACAGGCAGGTCAGGAGACATCAAAAACCCGGGAACAGACAGAAAGTGCGAAACAGATAAAGGACGGAACTTACAGCATTGAGCTTACTTTTGAGGGCGGAAGCGGAAAGTCAAAGGTTCTGTCTCCGGCAACGGTAACGGTAGCAGGCAATAAGGCGACTGCCACAATTGAGTGGAACAGCCCGAATTATGATTATATGATTGTAGCAGGAGAAAAGTATTTCCCTGTAAATGCTGATACTGCCAAAGAAGAAGGAAAAACGGTATTTGAGATTCCGGTTGTTTTTGATGAGACAATGAATGTTATTGGTGATACAATAGCAATGAGTAAGGCACATGAGATTGAATATACTCTTGTATTTCATTCAAATACCATAAAGCCTGTCGGCTAAGAAAAAGGAAAATGGTGCTAAGGTATTTGTCGGAGGGTAAACAGATTGAAAAATAAAACTAAAATTATTTCAGTATGCCTGTTATTGTCAGCGACGCTGCTGATTTCCGGCTGTGGCGGTAATTTCTTTGGCTTCGGTAACTCTTTGGGCGAAAAGGCAGACGCGGAAAGCGGAATAAGCAGCCTTGTTTACAAGGGCAGCATGGAATTAAAATATGCAAAAGAATTTAAAGTGGACTACTATGAGGGCGGCTATACCATGCTTACCACAATGATGGATGGAAAAAGATTTCTGCTTGTTCCGGATGGCGGCCAGACACCGGAAAACTTAGACAAAGAAATAGTAGTGCTGCAGTGTCCTTTGACAAATATCTATCTGGTTGCTTCTGCCGTAATGGATATGTTCAGCGAGCTTGACAGAATTGATGCGGTCACATTTTCCGGTCAAAAGGAAGACGGCTGGTATATCAAAGAGGCAAGAGAAGCCATGAAAAAAGGCGATATCATTTATGCGGGAAAATACAATAAGCCGGATTACGAGATGATTGTTTCCAAAGGGTGCTCGCTTGCCATAGAAAATATGATGATTTCCCATGCCCCTGAGGTTGTTGAAAAATTTGAAAATTTCGGGATTCCTGTAATGATTGAGTATTCCAGTTATGAATCACATCCGCTTGGAAGAGTGGAATGGATTAAATTTTTCGGAGCGCTCCTTGGAAGGGAAGCCGAGGCGGAGCGGATATTTGAGGAACAGACGGCTATCCTTGAGAAAATGGCGAAAGATAAAAAGACAGACAGGACAGTTGCGTTCTTTTTCATTACCTCAAACGGCATGGTACAGGTGAGAGAGTCTTCTGATTATGTACCTAAAATGATAGAGCTTGCAGGCGGAAGTTACATTTTTAAGAATCTTGGTGATCCTGCGACAAAGCGCTCAACCATAAACATGCAGGTTGAGGAGTTTTATAACGGTGCAAAGGATGCGGATTTCCTGATTTACAACAGTTCTATTGACGGAGGAGTTGCAGACATTGATGAACTTCTTGATAAATGTGCGCTGCTGGCAGATTTTAAAGCAGTACAGGAAGGAAATGTATGGTGTACGACAAATGATATGTACCAGCAGTCGCTGTCAATCGGCTATCTGATGGAAGATATTCATGATATGATTCTGGGAAAAGGAGAAGATAATATGAACTATCTTTTCCGCCTGAAGTAAAAGAGAGGTATCGGGCTGATGCACAAAGACAGGAAATACAGATATATTTTGGCATTTATTTTTCTTGTAACAGGCGTATTGTTTTTTGTTGTGCTCAATGTATGTATCGGTAGTGTAAAGATTTCGCTTTCCGATATTTTAAGTAATCTGTCAGGACAGCAAAGCAATATGACAGTATCAAGAATTTTATGGAATATACGTCTGCCGAGGACAGTTTCTGTTATGATACTTGGCGGAGCGCTGGCGCTTGCAGGATATCTTTTGCAGACATTTTTTCACAATCCGATTGCAGGCCCGTTTGTACTTGGAATATCTTCGGGTGCGAAAATGGTTGTGGCACTTGTGATGGTTTTCCTCATGGGAAGAGCCGTAAAGGTTACTTCGGCAGCCATGATTATTGCGGCATTCACAGGAGCAATGCTGTCTATGGGCTTTGTGCTGCTTTTGTCACGCAGAATTAAGGGAATGTCAATGCTTGTGGTCGGCGGTGTGATGATTGGCTACATATGCTCGGCTGTTACGGAACTCGTTGTTACATTTGCCGATGATGCGGATATTGTGAATCTTCACAACTGGTCACAGGGAAGCTTTTCGGGAATGACATGGGAAAATGTAAAAGTCATGTCGGTAGTGGTATTTATAACATTTGTGGCAGTATTTATTTTGTCAAAGCCGCTTTCGGCATATCAGCTCGGTGAAATATATGCACAGAATATGGGAGTAAATATAAGACTTTTAAGAGTGAGTCTTGTTGTTTTATCAAGTGTTTTATCAGCCTGCGTTGTTGCATTTGCGGGACCGATTTCATTTGTCGGAATAGCAACTCCGCATCTGGTTAAAAAGCTTCTCGGGACAACGAAGCCCTTGTGCATGATTCCGGCCTGCTTTCTGGGAGGAAGTGTGTTCTGCCTGTTCTGCGATTTGCTGGCAAGAACAATGCTTGCCCCTACTGAACTGAGTATAAGCACTGTGACAGCGGTTTTCGGCGCACCGGTTGTTTTATGGATTATGGCAAAACGTAAAAAAGAGAGGGCGGTGTGATGGCATATTATTTTGAAGCCCGGCAGATGAGTGTCGGATATCAGGGAGAGCCGCTTATAAGGGACATAGAGATTGCACTGGAAAAAGGTGAAATACTGACGTTAATCGGGCCTAACGGTGCAGGAAAATCAACGATACTGAAAAGCATTGCAGGACAGCTGAAGCTGCTTGGCGGAGCCGCATATCTTGATAAAGAGGAGATTGCGGGAATGTCAGGCTCACAGCTTTCCCAAAAGATGGCGGTGGTTTTTACGGAGAAGCTGAAAACGGAGCTGATGACATGCGAGGATGTTGTTGCCACGGGAAGATATCCGTATACAGGACATTTCGGAATTTTGTCAGAGTCGGATTATGATGTTGTCAATGAGGCAATGGAGCTGGTTCATGTTACGGAAATAAAAGATAAGGATTTTACAAAAATCAGCGACGGTCAGCGGCAGCGCGTTATGCTTGCGAGAGCAATATGTCAGGAACCTCAAATTATTATTATGGATGAGCCTACATCATATCTGGATGTAAAATACAAGCTGGAGTTTCTGTCAGTGCTGCAAAATCTGCGCAGCAAAAAAGGGCTGACGGTCATCATGTCGCTTCATGAGCTTGAGCTTGCAAAGAGAGTTTCCGACAGGATTTTGTGCATAAACGGAGAGTATGTTGAGCGTTTTGGCAGGCCGGAGGAAATCTTTGTACCGGGTTACATAGAAAAGCTTTTTGGAATAGAGACAGGAAGTTTCGATGAAGAGAACTGCAGTATGGAGCTCGAAAAAGCAACAGGTGAGCCGGAAGTATTTGTCATAGCCGGAGGCGGAAGCGGAAGGGATGTGTACCGCAGCCTGCAAAGACAGGGAATACCATTTATAACAGGCATTATTTATGAAAATGATCTGGATTATCCGGTGGCAAAAGCACTGGCGGCACAAGTCGTTGCAGCAAAAAGCTTTGAGCCTGTTGGGGACGAACTTTTAGAGGCTGCAAAAGAAAAGCTGTCAGCGTGTAAAAAAGTAATATGCTGTAAAAATGTATTCGGCAGTTTTGAAAAGGCAAATGAGGAGCTGCAAAAATTTGCAAAGGCAGCAGGCAAGCAGATAAGCGGAGGTTAATGCAAAAAATTGGCGATATGGCAAAGGTTATTATGATTCAGGGGACAATGTCAAATGCCGGCAAAAGTTTTCTTGTGGCAGGGCTTTGCAGAATAATGAAGCAGGACGGGTACAGGGTAGCTCCGTTTAAATCACAGAATATGGCGCTCAATTCATTTATTACCGAAGAAGGTCTTGAGATTGGAAGGGCGCAGGCAATGCAGGCGGAAGCAGCGGGAATAAAACCGATGGCATGTATGAATCCTGTGCTTCTTAAACCGACCAGCCACACCGGTTCGCAGGTAATTGTAAACGGAGAAGTCCTAGGGAATATGAGTGCCAAAGATTATTTTGCATATAAAAAGCAGCTTATTCCGGACATAAAAAAAGCATTTCACAAGCTTGAGGAGTTTGCTGATATTATTGTAATAGAAGGAGCCGGAAGTCCGGCAGAGATTAATCTTCGCGAAAATGACATTGTAAATATGGGACTGGCAGAGCTTGTTGATGCTCCTGTACTTCTGGTGGGGGATATAGACAGAGGAGGCGTATTTGCGCAGCTTCTGGGAACGCTGATGCTTCTTTCGCCGGGAGAGACGGCAAGGGTAAAAGGACTTATTATCAATAAATTCAGGGGAGATAAATCAATACTTGATTCAGGTATCGCAATGCTTGAGCAAAGGTGCGGTGTACCTGTGGCAGGCGTTGTTCCGTATATGGAAATAGAATTGGAAGATGAGGACAGTCTTACCGGGCGTTTTGACAGAAAAGAGGAAAGCTGCATTGACATTGCGGTAATACGGTATCCGAGAATCTCGAATTTTACGGATTTTAATATATTTGAGCAGAAGGATAATATATCGGTTCGATATATAACTTCGGTGTCCGAGCTACATCACCCTGACTTAGTTATATTGCCGGGAAGCAAGAATACAATGGGCGATTTAAAATGGATGCGCCGTAACGGGCTTGAGGCAGCAGTTAAAAGACTGGCAGAAAATACACCTGTTTTTGGCATATGCGGCGGATATCAGATGCTTGGTAAAAAGATTACCGACAGTGAGGGCGCGGAAGAAGGCGGCAGCATGAGGGGAATGGAACTGCTTTCTGTCACAACCGAGCTTAAACCGGACAAAACAAGATGTCAGGCAGAAGGACGGATAAACAGGCTTGAAGGCATTTTTTCAACATTGTCGGGCATGGAATATTCGGGATATGAAATCCACATGGGAAAGACAGATACAAAAGAAACAAAAGAGCCGGACGGCAATGCTGATGAACGGACAATTATATCCGCAGCAGGTAAAAATGTATACGGAACTTATGTACACGGAATATTTGATAAAGGTATGATTGCCGATGCGGTTATCCGGGCACTGGCGAAAAAAAAGGGGATTGTAATGCAGGATGGGGCTTTTGAAGATTATCAGGTATTTAAAGAAAAGCAGTATGATAAGCTGGCGGATATATTGAGAGAGTATCTGAATATGGAGGAAATCTATGGAATGCTTGGAGAAGCTCATTTGGAATAGCTGTACAAAGGAATCGCTTATGAAACTTTCTGTGGATGCGCCTGATGAGAATATCAGAAGAAAAGTATCGGACAATTGGGATAATGTAGCAAAGCCTATTGACGGAATGGGTAAATTTGAAACACTTACGGCAAGGATAGGGGCAGTTCAGGGAACAGATAGGATTGATATATCTAAAAAGGCAGTCATTATCATGTGTGCCGACAACGGAATCGTTGAGGAGGGTATCAGCCAGTCAGGGCAGGATGTTACGCTGACAGTAATGAAATGCATGGCGGAGAAGAAATCTTCAGTAGGCAAAATGGCGCAGTTTGCAGGAGCAGACACATTTACTGTAGATATTGGTGTAAATTGCCGGGAAAAAGTACCCGGAGTCATTGATAAAAAGGTTTGCCGTGGAACAAGGAATTTCAGAAAAGAGCCTGCCATGACAGAGGAGGAAGCTGTTCGTGCGATTTTTACCGGAATTGATATGGTATGGGATTGCAAAGAAAAGGGCTACCGCCTTCTTGCAACAGGTGAGATGGGAATAGGAAATACGACCACAAGCAGCGCAGTTGCCGCAGCCCTGTTAGAGTGTGATGCAGCGCTTGTAACCGGAAGGGGAGCAGGGTTAAGTGATGAAATGCTTTTACATAAGCGTAAGATAATTGAGGAAGCGCTTGAGAAATATAAGCTTAGAGGTGCTGATGCATTTACGATACTAAAAACAGTAGGGGGGCTTGATATTGCCGGACTTGCCGGTGTATGCATAGGCGGTGCACTGTATCATGTCCCGGTTGTGCTTGACGGTGTAATCAGTATGGTGGCAGCATTTTTAGCCGAGCGCATGGTCCCGGGAACCAAAGAGTACCTTATTCCGTCACATAAGGGGAAAGAGCCGGCTGTGTCAAGGCTTGCCGAAGCGCTTGGGGCTGAGCCTGTCATTGACGGAAGAATGGCGTTAGGCGAGGGAACAGGGGCGGTTATGATGTTTTCACTTTTGGATATGGCACTTTGCCTTTATCAGGACGGAACAACATTTTCCGATATTCAGATGGAGCAGTATGAGAGACTGGTGTGAAAAATTACAATAGTATGAAAAATATGATGACTCTTATTATAGGCGGAAGCGGAAGCGGAAAGTCAGCGTATGCTGAAAATTATGCGGTGTCCGTTTCGCAAAGGAAAAAGAAATACTATATTGCGACTATGCAGATTTATGATGAAGAAGGCAGAGAAAAGGTCCGGCGGCACAGGAGGTTAAGAAGCGGCAGGGGATTTTCTACCATAGAGCAGCCTGTGAACATTCAGGATGCGGCAAAAATGTTTGAAGCAGGGGAAAAGACAGCGCTGCTTGAATGTGTTTCCAATCTCGCAGCCAATGAGATGTTTTCAGGGGATGTGCCACAGACGGCAGAAAATGTAGCAGATAAAATTGTCAGGGGAATAGAAGAATTAAAAGAAGAACTGTCAGACCTTGTTATTGTAAGCAATAATGTATTTGAAGACGGTAAAGTATATGACAGCACTACGATGGAATATATACGTGCGATGGGAGATATCAATTCAAGGCTTGCAGCCATGGCAGATGAAGTCGTGGAAGTAGTGGCAGGTATTCCGCTTTTGATTAAGGCAAAGCAGCCGGATTAGATAAAAGAAAGGATAAAAGATGCATATTTTAAAGTCACTGGTAATTGCATTTTCAATTTATTCCAAAATCCCGGTTCCGCAATTTGAGTGGAAGGAAGAGGACATGAAATATATGCTCTGCTTCTTTCCGTGGATTGGGGCTGTGATTGGTGTATGCATATATCTGTGGAATTATCTGTGCGGCATATATGATATAGGAAAAATATGTTATACTCTGATTGGAACTGCAATTCCGCTGATTATTACCGGCGGATTTCATGTTGACGGTTTTATGGATACGATGGATGCACTTCATTCCTATCAGCCGAAAGAAAAAAAGCTGGAAATCTTAAAGGATTCCCACATCGGAGCTTTTGCAGTAATAATGCTTGCTGCATACGGACTCATTTATATCGGTGCATTCTCGGAGATAACAGATATAAGATTACTAAAAATAGTTGGCGCAGGCTTCTTCTTAAGCCGCTGTTTAAGCGGAATTGGCGTTGTTTCATTTCCTGCGGCAAAAAATGACGGAATGCTTTGCCGCTTTGCGCAGAGTTCCGTGAAAAATACCGTAAAATGGATGCTGTATCTGCAAAGCGCAGCCTGCATATGTTTTATGCTTTTTACGTCCGTTTATGCAGGAACAGCCGTGGCAGCTGCTGCCATTTTAACATTTGTCTATTATTATTACCGCACGCGAAAGGAGTTCGGCGGCATTACGGGAGATACGGCGGGCTGGTTTGTGCTGGTCTGCGAAGGTGGCATAATTGTGGTGTCAGCAGTAATAAATACGTTTGCGAAACTCGTCTTTTAACAGTGCAAGTTGTACAATATAAACAATCCGCAGTGCTTAATGAAGTGTTTCGCAAACGCCTGATATCAGATATATTGCAGGGAGGAAGACAATGAAGCTTGTTATCGGAGGGTACGCTCAGGGCAAATTAAACTATGTTTTGCACAGATATGATTTAAAACCGGAAATGATATGGGACGGCGAACTGCCGGAAAATGCCGGAGATGAAATCAAAGCACCGGTCATTAATAATTTGCAAAACTTTATAAAAAGGCGGATTGAAAATGGAGGATGCCCTGAGGAAGAGATAATGCAGTTTGTCAGGAAATACCCGGATTGCGTGATTATCAGCGATGAAGTCGGCAATGGAATTGTACCTGCGGATGCATTTGAAAGAGAATACAGGGAACGCACAGGAAAGATACTTGTGGAGCTTGCAGAAAAAGCAGAGGAAGTGGAGCGTGTAATATGCGGAATAGCTCAGAAAATCAAATAACGCTTGTACTTATCCGTCACGGTAAAACAAAGTCAAACGCACAGCACAGGTACTTAGGTAAAACAGATGAAATGCTTTCAAAAGAGGGCATACAGGAATTGTTACAGAATAAAAAAATGCAGTGTTACCCTGATGTTGACATAGTTTTTGCGAGTCCCATGAAAAGATGTGTACAGACGGCACAAATCCTGTACCCTTATGTACCTTATGCCACTGTTGACGAATGGACAGAGATGGATTTTGGGGATTTTGAAGGGAAAAATTATCAGGAGCTTCAGGGCGATGAACGTTATCAGGAATGGATTGACAGCAACGGTACACTTCCGTTTCCGCACGGTGAAAGCAGGGAAGATTTTATTGAACGCTGCGAAAAAGGATTTTGGAAAATGCAGACACAAGCCATGAAAGCAGAGAAAGTCGGGATGATTGTGCATGGAGGTACAATTATGGCAATACTCAGCAGATACGGCGGCGGAGAGTATTTTGATTACCGGACGGATAACGGAAAAGGGTATGTCTGCACAGTGAAAAATTTTAATAAAAAGCCGGAGATTACAGAGATAAAAAAGATATGAAATATCATATGATATCATTTTTGGCGGGATTTTTGCTGGATTTGCTTCTGGGTGACCCATACCTGATGCCGCATCCTGTACGGGTTATAGGAAATTTAATTGCAAAAACAGAAAAGTGTCTGCTTGGAAAAAATAAAGAGAGAAATGAACAAAGAGAATTCAGGCAGGGGGTATGCCTTGTAATAATCGTACTGTCGTGTACATTTTTTACAGCTTCATTAATTTTGCTCATTGCTTATTATATAAATGTATATGTGGGAATGGCTGTTGAAGCGGTCATGACTTATCAGCTTCTTGCGGCAAAATGTCTGAAGACAGAGAGCATGAAAGTATACAGGTGTCTTAAGGATGGAACGATTACTGAGGCGAGAGAAGCAGTTTCAATGATTGTCGGAAGGGATACCGGGAATCTGAGTGCAGAAGGCGTGGCAAAGGCAGCAGTTGAAACCGTGGCTGAGAATACGTCGGACGGAGTGATTGCGCCAATGCTGTATGCGGCTGTCGGCGGTCCGGTGCTCGGATTTTTATATAAAGCGGTCAATACAATGGATTCCATGATTGGATATAAGAATGATAAATACCTGTATTTTGGCAGGGCGGCAGCAAAGCTGGATGATCTGGTGAATTTTATTCCGTCAAGAATCAGTGCATATATTATGATTATAGCAGCTTTTGCGGGTGGCAGACGGTACTCCGCAAAAGATGCATTGCGCATATACAAAAGAGACAGAAGAAAACATGCAAGTCCCAACTCCGCACAGACAGAGTCTGTATGTGCAGGAGCACTTGGAATAAGGCTTGCAGGAGACGCAAGTTATTTTGGTAAAATTGTAAAAAAGCCCTGCATAGGTGATGCTGTGCGTCAGGTGGAATATGAAGATATAAGGCGTGCGAACAGGTTAATGTATCTTGTCGCATGGATTGGCGAGATTATATGTCTGCTTGTTATGTGGCTTTTGTGTATTTTGTGAGAAATCTCTTGACGCTAAAGCGTCTGCGGAATGGGAGTAAGTGTGAAAAATATTATTGGAATGAAAGCAATCCACGGCGGTGACGTTTATAGAAACCATGTAAAAACAGATTTTTCCGTAAATGTAAATCCGCTCGGAACGCCCAAAGCGGTAGAAGCTGCTTTGCACAATGCAGTTAAAGAATGCGGGAAATATCCTGATATCACAGCATACAGTTTAAAAGAAGCAGTCAGTGAAATGCTTAATGTGCCGGAAAAAAATCTGCTTTTCGGAAATGGTGCATCTGAACTTTTCATGGCAGTCGTACATGCAATAAGACCAAAGAAAACAGTAATTTTGGTGCCGTCATTTTACGGATATGAGTATGCGGCAGAGGCAGCAGGCGGAGAAGTTATTTACTATGAGACAAAGGCGGAAAATAATTTCTGTCCGGGAGATGAGCTGTTTTTGGTTCTTACAGAAGATGTAAATATGCTTTTCCTTGCAAATCCCAACAACCCTGACGGAAATCTGACCGACAGGCGGTATTTAAGAAATGTGTTGCAGCATTGCAGGGAAAAAGGAATTTATGTGGTTCTTGATGAGTGTTTTATTGAATTTTGTGATGCAGAAATGTCCTCTGTAAATGAGGCAAAAGAGTTTCCTAATCTGATAATTGTCAGGGCTTTCACAAAGATATTTGCAATACCGGGAGTAAGGCTTGGATATCTTGTGTGCAGTGACCCAAAGCTTGCAGAAAAAACAGGAAGACAGCTTCCGGAGTGGAACATTTCAACTTTTGCACAGGCGGCGGGATGTGAATGTGCAAAACATACTGCATTTATACAGGAAACTGTGGATTATATAAAAAGAGAGCGCAGGTTTCTTGCGGACGGACTTCGTAAGCTTGATATCACAGTGTTTCAAAGTGATGCCAATTTTCTTTTGATATACAGCGAACAGCATTTATATGAAAAACTGTTGGAGAAGGGAATACTGATTCGTGACTGTGCGAATTTCAGGGGACTTTCGGAAGGGTATTACAGAATTGCGGTAAAAAGCAGAAAAGAGAATGAAATTTTATTAAAGGCGATTGGAGAAATAAAACAAAGTGGAGACATTTAGTAAAGCGGAGGAAATCGAAAAAAAGAGTTTTGAAATCATTTCTGAGGAGCTTAGGCAAAGAGGGATAATACTGCCGCAGGATGAAGAGATGATTACGAAGAGAGTCATACATACAAGTGCGGATTTTGACTATGCCGACACTATGACCTATTCTAAAAATGCGGTGGCAACTGCGAAGAAGCTTCTGCTGGACGGAGCGGATATTGTCACGGATACCAACATGGCGCTTGCCGGAATTAACAAGAAAGCGCTTAACAGGCTCGGTGGTCAGGCACATTGCTTTATGGCAGACGAGGATGTGCTAAAAGCAGCAAAGGACAGAGGCATAACAAGGGCGGCAGTCAGCATGGAGAAGGCAAAATGCATTGAAAAGCCTGTTATATTTGCAGTGGGCAATGCACCGACAGCGCTTATAAAGCTCTGTGAGATGATGAATACAGGCAGCTGGCGTCCGGCTTTTGTCATTGGAGTGCCTGTCGGATTTGTCAATGTAGAAGCGGCAAAAGAGCTGATTATGAAGACGGACGTTCCGTATATTGTGAACAGAGGAAGAAAGGGCGGCAGTAATGTGGCAGCGGCAATCTGTAATGCACTTTTGTATGAAATAACCGGACGCTGAAGCGTCTGTAAAACAGAGGATTAAAATAAGGCAGGCGGTGACGGTTATGCGGTACGGATTTACTACCGGAAGCTGTGCGGCGGCAGCAGCTAAAGCGGCGGCATATATGCTTCTGACCGGAAATTTAAAAGAGAAAATTACAATAGAAACGCCAAAGGGCATAACATATACGGCGTGGCTTGAAGACATCTGCCGCAAAGAAAATTCGGTGAGCTGTGCGGTAAAAAAAGACGGCGGGGATGACCCGGATGTTACAACAGGCACACTTATCTGTGCGAAGGTATCGTATGATAATACAAAGGCAGCAGGCGTAAGCGGTCAGGCATCAGTAGTAATTGACGGAGGTTACGGTGTCGGCAGGGTTACAAGACCCGGACTTAATCAGCCCGTAGGAAATGCAGCAATTAACGATGTCCCGAGAAAAATGATAACAAAAGAAGTGCTTGAGGTCTGCCGGCTTGCGGATTACAACGGCGGCTTAAAGGTAGAGATATCAGTGCCTGACGGGGAAAAACTGGCACAGCAGACATTTAATCCGAGGCTGGGGATTACCGGTGGCATCTCAATTCTTGGAACAAGCGGGATTGTAGAGCCGATGAGCAGTCAGGCGATTATTGACACAATAAGGGTGGAGCTTTCGCAAAGAAGGGCTGAGGGATTTGACTACGTGGCGGTTGCTCCGGGCAATTACGGCATTGATTTTATGAGGAATACTTACGGGTATGACCTTGACAGAAGTGTAAAGTGCAGCAATTTTATAGGAGATACCGTTGACATGGCGGTGGAACTCGGATTTAAGCGGCTGCTTATTACAGGGCACATAGGCAAGCTGATTAAGGTTGCCGGGGGAATTATGAATACACATTCAAGGGAAGCAGACTGCCGTATGGAATTGCTTGCGGCATTTGCGGCAAGAGAGCATGTCAGCAATGACATAATATGCAAAATACTTGACTGTGTAACCACAGAGGAGGCTGTGGGAATTTTAAAGGACAGTGAAAAATTGCAGGCGGTTATGGGAAATGTTGCCGGACGCATTTGTTATTATCTGGAAAAAAGGGCGAAAGGAAAGCTTAAGGCAGACTGCATTTTATATGCAAATGAATTTGGAGAACTGGCAAAAAGTAAGGAGGCAGCAGATTGGTTTATTTTGTTGGAGCAGGAACAGGCGCACCGGATTTGATTACGGTAAGGGGAATGAATTTGCTAAAGCAGGCTGATGTAATCATTTATGCAGGCTCACTTGTTAATCCCGAATTATTAAAATATGCAGAGAAAGAATGTGATATATACGACAGCTCAAAGTTTACTCTCGAAGAGGTTCTGGCAATTATGAAAAAGGCGGAGGCAGAAGGAAAAACAACAGTAAGACTTCACACCGGAGAGCCGAGTATCTACGGGGCGGTAAGGGAGCAGATGGATGAGCTGGATAAACTTGGAATAGATTATGAAAGCTGTCCGGGGGTGAGCGCGTGTTTTGGAGCGGCAGCATCCTTAAATATTGAGTATACACTTCCGGGAGTTTCACAGTCGCTTATTATAACCAGAATGGCAGGAAAGACAGCGGTGCCGGAAAAAGAAAGCATCGAGAGTTTTGCGGCGCATCAGGCATCTATGGCAATCTACTTAAGCACCGGAATGTTAAAAGAATTAAGTGAGAGGCTGGTGGCGGGAGGATATGATAAAAATACTCCGGCAGCGCTTGTGTACAAGGCGACATGGCCTGAAGAAGAGGCATATATATGTACTGTCGGAACACTTTATGATACAGCCGCAGAGCATAATATTACAAAGACGGCACTGGTACTTGTAGGAGAGGCTGTCACACACCAAAATTATAAGAAATCGAGACTGTATGCGGCTGATTTTTCCACAGAGTTCAGACAGGCGAAGAAAGAACAGGAATTATGAAGATAAGTATTATAAGCTTTACAGAAAACGGAATACATTTATCGGAAAAAATCTCCAAAACACTTGCAGGACAGGAATATACGCTGTTTACAAAGTGTTCGGCGCACTTGCGTGAAGATTCTTTGAAAAAAGCTCCGAATGGAGGAATACAATTTGTCGGCGAAAGTGTTGCAGAGTGGACAAAGTCTGAGATGGCGGCAGGAAATGTGCTCATTTTTATAGGTGCCTGCGCAATTGCGGTGAGGGCAGCAGCTCCCAACATTACAGACAAGCTGCATGACAGTCCTGTGCTCGTAATTGACGAAAAGGGGCAGTATGTGATTCCGATTTTGTCGGGACACATGGGAGGCGCCAATGAATATGCCATATCCATAGCAGAAAAAATAGGTGCAATTCCGGTAATTACTACTGCAACAGATATCAATCATAAATTTGCGGTTGATATATTTGCAAAGAAAAACGGACTTGCCGTTGTCAATAAAGACGGAATTGCAAAGGTGTCTTCAAAGGTATTGTCAGGGCAGAAAATTACAATATCGATAGAGCCGGGACATTATGACAAAGACTGCCGCCTTCCGAATGGCGTAGAGCTGGCGGATTATCCGCCGAAACACCGTGTAGATGTTGTCGTATCCTCCGAACAGAGGGGATTTGATACGGCAATCCTTTTAAGACCAAGGGAATATGTCATTGGAATGGGGTGCAGAAAGGGAAAGGAAGCCGAAAAAATTGAAGAGCTGATTGAGCAAAGTATAAATGAGCTTGGAATTTCCGTAATGCAGACGGCAAAACTGGCGTCCATAGATGTAAAGAGCAACGAGCAGGGGCTTGTCGCATGGAGCAGGAAATATAATATTCCGTTTGTTACATACACGGCACAAGAACTTGAGAGTGTAAGCGGGGATTTTCATAAGTCGGACTTTGTCAAAAACAGGGTTGGCGTTGATAATGTCTGCGAAAGAGCCGCATTAAAGGCATGTGACAGGACAGGAAAGCTGGTATATGAAAAGCATGCCAAAGACGGTATGACAATTGCAATCGCCGGAATGGAGTGGAGTGTGGGATTTGATGAAATATAAGATTTCTGTTATAGGTATGGGTCCCGGCAGGGAAGAAATGATGACGCAGGAAGCCATACAGGCATTAGAAAACTCGGATGTAATTATAGGCTATACCGTATATCTTGAGCTGCTCGGACAGCGCTTCAGCGGAAAGGAAATGCTGTCCACCCCGATGCGCAAGGAAGCCGAGCGTTGCAGGCTTGCATTTGAAGAGGCACAGAAAGGAAAGAAGGTAGCTCTGGTATGCAGCGGAGATGCAGGAATCTACGGAATGGCATCATTGATGTATGAAATAGGAAAAGATTATCCCGATACAGAACTTTCGGTAATTTCAGGCGTTACAGCGGCAAGCAGTGGTGCGGCGGTGCTTGGAGCGCCGTTGAATCATGATTTTTGTGTAATCAGCTTAAGTGACCTTCTGACACCGTGGGAGAAAATAGAGAAAAGACTGGTTGCAGCGGCAGAAGGTGATTTTGCTATTGCAATTTATAATCCGGCAAGCCATAAGAGAGAGGATTACCTTACGAGAGCGTGCGATATTCTTCTTCGTTACATCGAAGGGGAGCGTGCCTGCGGTTATGTGGAAAATATAGGAAGAGAAGGAACAAAGGCGGTAACCTGTACTCTGGAAGAATTAAGGGAGGCACAGGTAAATATGTTTACAACCGTATTTATCGGAAATGCGGGAAGTGAAATTGTGAACGGAAAGCTTATTACAAAGCGAGGTTATCAAATTGAAAGAGATACTGATATTTGCAGGGACAACTGAAGGAAGAGAACTGTCTGAATGTCTGGCGGCATCAGGAATAGCGCATACTGTCTGTGTTGCAACAGAGTATGGCGAGGTTGTGTTAAAAGAACATCCGCTGATGAAGGTTCATCGCGGAAGAATGAACCGGGAAGAGATAGAAGAGTTTATCCGGAATGGAAATTTTGAGGCAGTGGTTGACGCTACGCACCCTTATGCCGATGTGGTTACGGATAATATAAAATCAGCAATGCAAGAAGCGGATATTCCGTATCTGCGGTTAAAAAGAGAGCTTGATGTTTCGCAGACATATCAGGGAGCGGTTTATTTTGATACAAATGAAGCGTGCGCAGAAGAATTGCAGAAAACAAATGGAAATATCCTGCTTACGACAGGAAGCAAAGAGCTTTCAAGGTATTGCGTTTCGGAAGAGATAAAAAGCAGACTTTTTGTGAGAGTGCTTCCGGGCATGGAAAGTCTTTCTCTGTGTATGGAACAGGGGATTAAGGGAAACAGGATTATTGCCATGCAGGGGCCGTTTACCGCAGAGATGAATGAAGCATTAATTCATCAGTATAACATTTCATGTATGGTTACGAAGCAGAGCGGAAAATCAGGCGGTTATCCGGAAAAACTTACGGCAGCCAAAAATACGGGAATTTTGCTGTATGTTATCGGACATCCGTCTGAGGATGAGGGATTTACATTTTCGGAAGTATGCAATGAACTGGAAAAGCTGTGTGAAAGAAAAATCAGGAAAGATTCGCAGACTGATACCGGAATGCAGATTGTTCTCGCAGGAGCCGGAATGGGTAGTAAAGACACTCTGACCAAGGAAGTGTATGATGCGATAGAGGATGCAGACATTTTGCTTGGTGCCCAAAGAATCATTGCACCATATAATCCGAAAATTGAGAAAAAGCCTTTTTATCTTGCAAAGCAGATTATTCCGTATCTTAAGGAGGTTCAGGAGAAGAAAATATTACCGCACAATCTGAAAGCAGTTGTGCTTTTTTCCGGTGACAGTGGATTTTACAGCGGATGTCAGGCACTTTATGATGCTCTTCTGGGAGAGACAGAGAAAGGCAGGCTGAATGCATCGGTACATATTATGCCGGGAATTTCTTCGGTTGCATATCTGGCATCATGTATAGGGGAAAGCTATCAGGATGCAGCTATACTCAGTATGCATGGAAAAGAAATATACAATCTTGCGGGCAGAATCAAAACAGAGCCAAAGACATATCTGCTTACGTCAGGGGTAAAAGATGTAAACCGGCTGGGAAAAGCCTTGGCAGAGGCAGGACTTGACGCGTGTGAGGTGCTTGTCGGATATCAGATGTCCGGAGGGAACAAAAAGATTGAAAAAATGACACCGCAGGAATGCATTAATCTTACGGAAGAAGGCTTATACACCTGCTTTATCAAAAATCCTTCAGCCGTTCCTCAAAAACTTACGCACGGAACTGCGGATTCAGAGTTTGACAGGGATAAGGTCCCTATGACAAAGGAGGAGGTAAGGGAGGTAAGCATCTGCAAATTAAAGCTTCACAAATCAGCGGTTGTCTACGATATCGGAAGCGGAACAGGTTCGATTGCCGTAGAGGTGGCAGGGCTTTCCGATGATGTCATGGTATACGCCGTCGAACAGAAAAAAGAGGCCGTTGCGCTGATTGAACAAAACAGGAAGAAGTTCGGACTGGACAATATCAGGGTCACAGAGGCAAAAGCCCCGGAAGGACTTTTGGAGCTTCCAAAAGCCACACACGCATTTATCGGTGGCAGCAAAGGCGGGCTTAAGGAAATATTGCAGACCTTATATAATATAAATCCTGCAATGCGGGTAGTCATAAATGCGGTCAGCCTTGAGACAATTGCGCAGATAAATGAGATACCGTCATTATATCCGGTAGAAAACGAGGAACTGGTCTGTCTTCAGGTGAGCAGGGCCCAAAAAACAGGCGCATATCATTTGATGCATGCTGAAAACCCCGTCTACATTTTTTCATTTAATTTTTATGAGGATAAAAAATGAAACTGAAAAGGATTATGATTGCCGCACCAAAAAGCGGAAGCGGCAAAACAACAATTACATGTGCGCTGCTTCAGGCGTTGAAAAACGAAGGAGAGCGTGTGGTTTCTTATAAATGCGGGCCGGATTATATTGACCCGCTGTTTCATAAAAAAGTAATAGGTGTGCCGTCAAGAAATCTTGATTCGTTTTTTACGGGTGAGGAAATGACCCGGCAGATTTTTCTCAAAGACAGGACGGAAGAAGACTTTGCTGTTTTAGAGGGCGTGATGGGGCTTTTTGACGGGCTTGGAGGTGTCAGCGAGGAAGGTTCATCCTATCATATTGCAAAAATCACAAAGACGCCGGTTATTCTTGTTGTAGACGCAAAGGGAATGGGACAGTCTGTGATACCGCTGATTGCGGGATTTATGGCGTATGATAAGGAGCGGCTTATCAAGGGTGTGATTTTAAACAGAATGCATAAGCCATATTTTGAGACAATAAAACCGTTGATAGAGAAAGAATTAAATATAAATGTGCTGGGATATTTTCCTGATAAGAAAGACCTGAATATAGAAAGCAGGCATCTTGGACTTGTGCTTCCCGATGAACTGTCGGATATAAAAGCGCAGCTTGCAGATGCGGCAGAGGAATTGGCAAAGACAGTTTCCGTGGAAGCAATCCGTGAGATTGCTGAAAGTGCAGAGGCTCTGGTCGGCTTAGGCAGCGGGCAAATTACACGGACTCAGGAAAGTACATTTCTTAAGACAGAAGCTGACGGATTTATAAATCACGAAAGACCTGTGATTGCCGTTGCAATGGATGAAGCATTCTGCTTTTATTATGAAGATAATCTGCGTATGCTGAAAGACTTTGGTGCGCAAATAAAATATTTCTCGCCTCTTTACGACAAAGGGCTCCCCGACGGATGCGACGCGCTTTTGCTTGGAGGCGGATATCCGGAGCTGTATGCGGATAAGTTAAGCGGCAATTTAAGTATGCGGGGAGCGGTTAAAAAAGCGTTTGACAGCGGGATGCCGGTTGTGGCGGAATGCGGCGGATTTATGTATCTGCACTCTGCGATAACGGATAAGGATGGCATAAGTTACGATTTTGCAGGAGTTATTCCGGCAGTATGCTCTTATAAGGGAAAAGCTGTGCGCTTCGGATATATCGAGGTAAAGGAAAAGCGCAGTATTTTCATGCCGGACGGTGAAGTTATACGTGGGCATGAGTTTCATTATTATGACAGTACGAATAATGGTGATGACTGTCTGGCAGTAAAGCCTTCCACCGGAAAAACATATTCATGTGTGATAGAAGGTGAGAATTACTGGCTTGGTTTTGCGCATCTTTATTATCCGTCCAATCCGTCTTTTGCAGAAGCATTCGTAAAGAAAGCTGCAATATATAACAGGCGGTTGTGAAACTCATCAATAAGCACTGCAGTTGTACATATAAACAATCCGTCGCAGGACCCGCTTTTGCTGCATGTACCTCGTAGCGGTGCATAATATGCCACAATACGGCATATAAGCACCGACGGGTACAAAGCATCCTGCTCGCGGATTGTTTATATTGTACAACTTGCACTGTTAAAAGAATAGCTTCAGAAGCGCCTGTTATATAAAAGAGTGAGGTAAATGTATATGGAAAATTCATATCGTTTTTTTGAAAACAGGGAGTGTCAGTATTTTCCCTGCCATAAGGGCTTAGAAAATTTTAATTGCCTTTTCTGCTACTGTCCGTTGTATAATAAAGAAAAATGTCCGGGCAATCCTTCTTTTATTGAGAAGGAGGGAAGAAAAATCAAAGTGTGTACAAATTGCAGCTTCCCACACAGACCGGAGAACTACGATGCGGTAATTGCAGAAATCAGGAGCGGCAGATAGTGCGTGTCCTTGTGATGTCCTTTGTGTAGTAAAATATGCAGCAGCACATGTGGTTTCTTTGGCGATAAATCGCTCAGAAATGAGGATTGATATGAATAATAATATTTTTAGGAAAAAAAGCATAGAAAGAATTTCTTCTCCCGAGCAGCTCACAGATTATATAAGGGTTACCAACCCGGCAGTATGGATGGTGCTTGGAGCGGCAGTAATACTTTTAGTGGGAGTCTGTGTCTGGGGTGTATTTGGAAGAATAGACACCAAATTAATGGTGGCGGCTGAAAGTGAGAATGGAAAAGTCGTATGTTATGTTAAAGAATCGGATATCGGGGCTGTCAAAAAGGATATGCCTGTAGTTATTGAGAATAAGGAATACCGCATCACAGGAATATCTGCAAAGCCGATAGCAGCAGGCGATGATTTTGAGGACTATAAGCTTCATGTAGGAAACATCCGGAGAGGCGAGTGGGTTTATGTCGTTGAAACAGACATCAGCCTTGAAGATGGAATTTATCCGGCTGAAATCATAACAGAAAGAGTTGCACCTATGTCATTTGTATTTAATTAGATTCATGGCATTGAACAAAAGCGTCTGCAAAATGGTGATTAGCATGAAAAATAATAAATCTAAAAAAATTAAGGCGCCTATTACCCACGGATGTGCAAAGGTGCCGGTAATAATGCAGATGGAAGCCTTAGAGTGCGGAGCTGCATCGCTTGCAATGATTATGGCATATTACGGGAAATGGGTTCCGCTTGAACAGCTGAGAGTTGACTGCGGTGTATCAAGAGACGGTTCCAATGCCAAAAATGTACTTATCGCTGCGAGAAGCTATGGTCTTACGGCAAAGGGTTACCGTTATGAACCGGATGAACTTAAGAAAAGCGGCTCTTTTCCGTGCATTATACACTGGAATTTTAATCACTTTGTTGTGCTTAACGGATTTAAGGGCAATAAGGCTGTCCTGAATGACCCGGCAAGGGGAACGTACAGCGTTACAATGGAAACCTTTGACAAATCCTTTACGGGAATCTGTCTTATGTTTGAACCGAATGAGGATTTTGTTCCGGGAGGTAAGCCGAAGAGTGTTCTTGCATTCGCAAAAAAACGCATGAAAGGGGCGGGAGTCGCTGTTGCATTTGTAATAATATGCACGCTGATTGCCTCCCTTATAGGTATAATTACACCTGCATTTTCACGTATATTTCTTGACAGGCTTTTGACCGGAAAGAACCCGGAGTGGTTTTATCCGTTCATTGCGGCACTTTCTGTTGTATCGGTAATACAGATTGTCGTTGCGGCAGTTGAGACTGTTTTTTCAAACAAGATTAACGGAAAGCTCGCTGTTATAGGAAATACGACATTTTTGTGGAAGGTACTGCATATGCCGCTGGAATTTTTCTCACAGCGTATGGCAGGGGATATTCAGAGCAGACAGAGTGCGAATGCCGGTGTTGCCAATGCGCTTGTTGATACGTTTGCACCGCTTGTGCTCAATGCAATTATGATGGTGTTTTATCTGGTGGTTATGCTTCGCTACAGTCCGGTGCTGACTCTCATAGGTATTACTTCAATCATAATTAATATGTTTATTTCCCGGATTATTTCACAAAAAAGGGTAAATATTACACGTGTGCAGATGCGTGATTTAGGAAAGCTTTCGTCTGCCACTGTTTCAGGAATAGAAATGATAGAAACTATTAAGGCGAGCGGCGCTGAAAATGGTTTCTTTAAGCGCTGGTCAGGTTATCAGGCAAGCGTAAATGCGCAGAGAGTAAAATTCGCAAAGCTTAACCAGTACCTGGGCATGCTGCCGGCTTTGGTCTCATCATTGTGCTCTGCACTGGTGCTGATGCTTGGTGTATGGTATGCAATGGAAGGGTCTTTTACCATTGGTATGATTATGGCATTTCAGGGATTTCTCTCCGCTTTTTCAGCACCGGCTGTAACTCTTATTTCCGCAGGTCAGTCATTACAGGAAATGCGTACCTCAATGGAGCGTATCGAGGATGTTATGCAGTACCCGGATGATGAGTGCTATGAGAGCGAAAAAGACGAAGAGGACGACGATGCAAGTTATGCAAAGCTTTCAGGCGGCCTTGAAATGCGCAATGTTACTTTCGGTTATTCAAGACTGGCAGATCCGCTTATAAAGGATTTTAATTTAACACTTAAACCGGGCAGTCAGGTGGCGCTTGTCGGGCCGTCAGGCTGCGGTAAGTCTACAATATCAAAGCTTATTTCGGGGCTTTACAAGCCGTGGAGCGGAGAAATTCTATACGACGGCAGGCCGTTAAAAGAGATTGACCGTAATGTATTTACAGGCTCCATTGCAGTAGTAGATCAGGATATAATACTGTTTGAGGACACGATTGCCAACAATATTAAAATGTGGGACAGTTCGATTGAGGATTTTGAAATGATTCTGGCGGCCCGCGATGCGCAGCTTCATGAGGATATTATGCTGCGGGAAGGCGGTTATCAGTGTAAACTTACGGAAGGCGGGAAAAATTTCTCGGGAGGCCAGCGTCAGAGACTGGAAATTGCCCGGGTTCTTGCCCAGGATCCGACTATTATAATTATGGATGAGGCAACTTCTGCGCTTGATGCAAAAACTGAGCATGATGTAGTCAAAGCAATCAAGGAGCGGGGGATTACCTGTATTATAGTTGCACACCGTCTTTCAACAATACGTGACTGTGATGAAATTATTGTAATGGATAATGGTGTGGAAGTAGAGCGCGGAACACATTATGAGCTTTATGCCAAAGGCGGAAGATACACCGAGCTTGTATCGAATGACTAGGAAAGGAGAATCGGTATGAGTTGGTTTGATGAACAAATCAGGGAGCGGAAAAGAAAAGACAATGAAGATTTTTCCGAAAGCATAGATGCAATTGTATCCGTAATAACACGCCGCAGACAGAAAAATTTAACAGATGACAGGCAGAAAACCAAAAATGCGATAGATGAAGTAATGCACTATTATCATTTAAAGTCCAGAGATATTCCCGAAAGCGTAAGAAAGCTTGATGACCAGCTTGAGTATATATGTCGTCCGTGTGGTATCATGTTGCGGAATGTTATTCTTGAACCGGGATGGTATAAGGATGCAGCCGGGGCAATGCTTGGAACCAAAAAGGACGGAACGGTTGTTGCACTGATTCCGGGCAGATTCGGGGGCTACAGCTTTTTTGACGAATCATCCGGCAAAAGGATAAAACTCGGCAGTAAAACAGAAAAACTTCTTGAAGAGGAGGCGATATGTTTTTACAAGCCGTTTCCTCAGAAGAAATTAGGAATTTCCGACCTTATAAAATACATTATTGGATGTATTCCCATAAGGGCAGGTGTCATTTTCATCATTATGATGATAATAGGCACATTAATCGGTATGCTTAATACAAAGATTACGCACATTATTTTTTCTGACGTAGTTACAAGCGGAAGTCTGCGGCTTTTGATTTCAATTGCGGTTTTTTCCGTTAGCGTAACAGTAAGCTCCATGCTGATAAATGGATTTGGCTCACTTTTAATGAGCCGCATATCAACTCAGATGGAAATATCGGTGCAGGCAGCAACTATGTCAAGACTGCTGTCACTTCCACCTGATTTCTTTAAGAAATACAGTTCGGGAGAACTTGCAAGCAGGTCACAGTATATAAATTCACTCTGCTCGACACTTGTTTCAACATTCATGATTTCGGGACTTACATCGGTGTTTTCGCTTGCATATATATCCCAGATATTTATTTATGCGCCGATGCTTGTGATTCCTGCACTGTGCATTATTGCCGTGACTGTAGCGCTTACAGTAATGGATTCGGTTATGAGGATGCGGGAGAATCAGAAGCAGATGGAGATTTCCAGTAAAAAGGATGGCATGAGTTATGCACTGATTTCAGGCATACAGAAAATAAAGCTGTCAGGTTCTGAGAAACGCGCATTTTCACGCTGGGTACGACTTTATACAGAAGAGGCACAGCATACATATGGTATTCCCCTGATTTTGCTGTTAAGCGGTGTTATAAGTACGGCAGTTTCATTAATAGGAAATATTTTGATGTATTTCTTTTCGGTTAAAAGCGGTATTTCGGTTGCGGATTATTATGCATTTACTGCGGCATACGGCATGGTATCGGGTGCATTTATGACTGCTGCCAATATTGCCTTAAGCGCATCAAAGATAAAGCCGGTGCTTGAAATGGCAAAACCGATTCTTGAAACAGTTCCGGAAGCGTCTGAAAATAAACAGATAGTTACACGTTTATCCGGGGGCATTGAAATAAATAATGTCTCATTCAGATACAATGATGATATGCCGTTTGTGCTTGACAATATTTCATTAAAAATACGTCCGGGGCAATATGTTGCGGTTGTCGGAAAAACCGGCTGCGGAAAGTCAACTCTGATGCGTCTTCTGTTGGGATTTGAAAAGCCTCAGAGGGGTGCGGTGTATTATGACGGCAGGGACATAAATTCACTTGATTTGAAGTCTCTGCGCCGCAATATCGGCTCTGTTATGCAGGACGGAAAGCTGTTTCAGGGTGATATATTTTCTAATATTGTCATTTCGGCGCCGTGGCTTACTCTGGACGATGCATGGGAAGCGGCGGAGCTTGCAGGAATTGCAGATGACATAAGAAATATGCCTATGGGTATGCACACGATTATCTCAGAGGGCAGCGGAGGTATTTCAGGAGGGCAGCGGCAGCGTCTTATGATAGCGCGTGCCATTGCACCGAAACCGAAGGTACTGATTTTTGATGAGGCGACAAGTGCGCTGGATAATATAACACAGAAGAAAGTTTCGGAAGCCCTTGACGGTCTCAAGTGCACACGAATTGTAATAGCACACAGGCTTTCCACCATTCGTCAGTGCGACAGGATTATTGTGCTTGACGGCGGAAAAATTATTGAGGACGGAACTTATGAAGCGCTGATAAATAATAAAGGATTTTTTGCAGAGCTTGTGGAGCGTCAGCGGATTGATACATAAAAGCGGCCCGGTAATATTTTATTTCGTATAAACATATGAAGAGGTTGAAAAGCTGTGTAAAATATTTATTAAGGAGGAATATGTTATGGGAGAAGAAAAATCAGGAAACGAAATCAGTGATGAACTGCTGAAAATTGTTACAGCCGGTAAGAGTGGATTTGACAAATACAGCATGGAAGAATTGAAGCGTTTGCATGCTGCTATCAGCAGAAAGGTGGTCACCGGGGTAATTAGCTGGGAAAAGGCATGTGCGCTGTTAGCCAAGGTAGAGAGTGAAGAAGTAACACTTGAGGAATTAATTGAAGAATTAAATGGAATGAATTGAGTAGCTTTATAAAATAAATATAATGGAGGATATTAAAATGGAAGAACTTAAGTACACAGCAGAATTTATCAGAAAGGCGTCTGAATGTCAGACAGAGGATGAGCTTATAGAGCTTGCAGACAAGGAGGGCGTTGAGATTGACAAGGAAAACGCTGCTTCGCTTCTTGAGAAGATTAAATTCCAGTTCAAGGAACTGTCGGATGACGAATTAAAAACGATTGCAGCAGGAATGATAACGTTTATTAACAATTCAAATACCGGCAGCACAACAAATTCTCAGGAAAATGCTCAGGCAATAGAAAATAAAACCGCCGGATACAAAGACCGCTACGCTAAATGTTGAGAAAATTTAATTATGACAAAGAACTTATGGAGAAGCTTTCACCTGAGGTATTAAGCACAATAGACATAATTGACAGGCTGGAGGAGACAGCTTTGGAAAACTCAGGGAAAAGTCCGAGGATGAAGGAAGAGTGGGAAGAAGCAATACGGAGAAATCTTTCCGAAATACAGGATGATTCCTATCTGAAGACATGGGAATATATATGTCGCATCTGTAACTCTTCTTTCTCTGAGGAAACAATACTTCATATGTATCAGCTTCTTATGCCTGAAAATGCAGACGGCGAATATAAAAAGCAGGATAACTTCATAGTTTATCGGGAAGAAGAGTGCTTTAAGGGATATGCCTTTGTTCCGCCCGGAGCCGCTGAAACACCAGAGGCTATGAAAAATCTTATCAGCGGTTATCATGAATGGGAAAAAAGCGGGGAAGTTCCGGCGCTTGTGATGATTAGCTGCTTCCTTATGGATTTTGTCTGCATACATCCGTTCCTTGACGGAAACGGAAGGATGTCAAGACTTTTGTTTGTACTGCTTTTGCAGAGGCATGGATATAATTGTGCAAAGTATCTTATGATTGAGGATTATATCCAAAAGAACCGGGCACTGCTTATACAGGCGGAAAGACATTCACAGCAGGGCTGGTATGATGGGAAAAACACTTACTGCCATATAGTTGAATTTTATCTTAATATGCTGAAGGAATGTTATGAATCAGATTTAACTGATAAATATTACCAATAAGGAATATGATATTGAAATGTCTAAGAAATTAATACTCAACGTCATATTAATATTATCTTTGTTTATCGGAGGCTGCGCAGGAAAATCGGGCGGTCAGGACATTAGTAATATTCCTGAATATTCCGGTGAGCCATATACTGTTGTAAATGGGAACCGGCCGGATTTTTCCGACTCTGACAAGCAGAGCACGGAAGCATTTGAGTATTACAGCGACCTTGACTATCTGGGAAGATGCGGGCAGGCTTACGCCAATATATGTGCCGAGACAAGACCGACTAAAGAACGGGAACCGATAGGAAATGTAAAACCGTCGGGATGGCAGACGGTTAAATACAGCGGGCTGGTTGACGGAAATTATCTGTATAACAGATGCCATCTTATTGGATATCAGCTAACCGGAGAAAATGTAAATGAAAAAAATCTGATTACCGGAACGCGTTATATGAATATCAATGGCATGCTTCATTTTGAGGAGCAGGTCGACAGTTATGTTGATGATACGGGAAATCATGTCCTTTATCGTGTCACACCTGTTTTTGCAGGGAAAAATCTTGTGGCATCGGGTGTGCAGATAGAAGCATGGTCAGTAGAGGATAAAGGCGAGGGAGTATGTTTTAATGTATACTGCTATAACGTACAGCCCGGCATAGAGATAGATTATGCGACAGGCGACAGCCATGAGTCAGAAAATGCTTACGGGGCAGCAGGAAAATTTATACTTAACACAAACACGAAGAAATTTCATATTCCGTCCTGTTCAACTGTAAGTGACATAGCACAGCACAATAAAAAAACTTACAGCGGAACCATAGAAGAGCTGAAAAAACAGGGATACAGCCCGTGCAAAAGATGTCTGGGTAAATATCAGTAAGCGGGAGTAAGCTTTTTAAAATGTATATCTAAACAATATACATTTTCACACCAGACGGAAGCCTTCCGCAAGCACCTCTCTTTCTACATAAAGTGACATGTCGGGGCGGGTTGTCATAGTCCATTTGACAAGGCTTATCTGCATATGTTCAATCTCAAGGCATGTGATGCAGCGCGGGTGAACGCAGCTTCCGCTGTTGCAGTAATAGGGGTCGCTGCTGTCTAAGGCAGGGCGGTGTGTATGTCCTGTAATCAGTATATGCTTTTCGCGTTCTGCCCAGTTGTGAAGCCGCTTCTCGGCGGCGTATTTCCTTTCGTTGTTTCGGGCGGCGCTTGTAGGGTCAAGTACACCGACACGCTCAAGAGGCCCCCACAGATAGCGCACAAGAAAGCGGGCAGCGGGCCAGAAGGTTGAATTAAGAAGCTCTGTCTGATGCCCGTGGGTAAGGTAAACATCCATTGGAACTATATCTGAACAGGGTGAAATGCGGCGACCGGCGTAAACATTTTTCAGGATGATGCCCTCATGGAAGACAATTCCCGGAAGAAGCGGCTGATTGTCCCAGTATGAGCAGCCGTTGCAACAGCGGTGATAGCTCTTGCAGCATTTATCCGAATATTGTTTATCTTTTTTAACAATGTCATGATTGCCGTAAAGCATGTAAAGGCGGTTCTGGGCATAGAACTTGGAAAGCATCCAGAAAACATTGCTGTGCGTTTCTATAATCTGACTGAAACTGCGGTTTTCCCACAGCTCGTCACCGTCACCGAGCTCAATATAGGTGAAGCCCTTTATAAAATAGTGCTGCAATGCAGCGAAATACAGGTGCTGGTTTTTGAGAAAATTATCGTTGGAGGTGCCTGTTCCGCGGTGGCAGTCACTGATAATAACATACTTGCAGAAATCATTGAGAGGGAGCCGTAAGGCTCCCTTAAATGCTTTGTTAAGGCGTGAATAACTGCTCATAAAAATTTGTTTACACCTTTCTTTTGTTTACGGATATTCAGAGCCTTGCGAAATGCGCGCGGAACGAAATAATACAGATATAAAATCCGGTCATATGTGTGCGTAAACGGTTTAGTTACCGCAAGATAAAGGCGGCAGGTCATCCGGTTCATCCACTGTATCAATCTTACGATATTCTTTTTAAATCCGGCAGGTTCACAAAAAGCACCGCTCATGCAAAACGACACAGAGGTATGGCAGACGCAGATATCGTGGCAGCAGTAACCGGAGTCTGCGAGCCCTTTGGCAAAGCTTTCGGCAAGACACTTATTTACAAATGTTATGGTAGTATGCATTGACAGACTGTGCGGATTGGTAAATCTTCCGGGAAGAAATGCAGTAAGCCACCAGTGGCGTCCTTCCATGTCGGCAATCTGGACATCATCCTCGCAAAGCTGAAAGGAAATGAGGGGCATTTCCGGTTCCGACACAGCAAAAAACATGGTTTTGTCACGCTCATTTTCTTCAATGATACGGTTTGTATAATATACTCCGACTTCACATCCGGCACACATTCCGTACTGACCTTTCCAAAACTCAATAAGCCACGTTCTTCCGTTATAGTCAAAATAAATCGGCAGGCAGTCAAAAATAATGTGAAGCCGGTAAGCAAATTTATCATAAACTGATGTATATCCGTAATCTTTCTGCCATGCGTCAACACGTGATGTTATCACATCTGAATTCCGGCAGCATGAATAGCCGAACGGTTCAAGAAGTTCATTTAAAAGAGCGCATTTTTCATTGGCGCACATTGAGCATATTTTTTTAATAATTTTTTTCCTGCGAAAAAATCCGATAAGAAAGAAAATCAGAAGCAAAAGAAAAATGAGTATAAAAAACAGATACATTTTAATCTCCATTCTGCAGACGCAGTTTGTTATATAATATGCGGATTAAAAAAAGGTGTGATGATGCAGAAAAAAGGTAAAAAATAAGGCGGTCAGATTTGACCGCCTGACAAATCTGCCTGCCCTATTTTTGAGAAATTCTTAAAGACCTTTGAATAAAGTCATTACATTGTAAATAATCCAAACTGTGCAAGTGTATATGTAATCAGGATAATTACAAGAAGTACAGGTGCAACGTATTTTATCATAATTTCAAAAAGGCGCTTTCTTCCGAAGTGTTCGCCATTCAGTGTAACCTCATCGGTAATCACCTTAGTGCCGACTACCCAGCCAATGAGAATACATGTACAGAGTGCAACAAACGGCATCAGAATGCTGTTGCTTATGTAGTCGAAGAATGTAAGGAAATCCATTCCGAGAATTGTTATGTGTGACCATGCGCCGTTGCCAAGTGATGAAGGGATTCCAAGCAATACGCATATTGCCAGGCAGATTGCACATGCCTGACCGCGGGTGCGGTTAAATTTATCCATTATTGTGGATACAACTGCCTCCATGACGGATACAGAGCTTGTAAGTGCAGCAAAGAGCACAAGTGCAAAGAATAAAAATCCAATAATACCGCCGCCCGGCATCTGGTCAAATACCTTTGGAAGTGTTATGAACATAAGTCCTGCACCACTTGAGGAAAGCCCTGCTTCACCGCTGAATACGTATACGGCAGGGACAACCATAAGTCCTGCGAGCATTGCGATAATTGTATCAAATATTTCAATCTGGTTTACTGATTTTGTAAGGTTTACTTCTTTTTTAGTGTATGAGCCATAGGTTATCATAATTCCCATAGCAAGGCTCATCGAGTAAAACATCTGACCCATTGCGGCACAGATTGTCTTAAATGAAAACTTTGAAAAATTAGGAATCAGGTAGTACTTTACGCCTTCTAAAGCTCCCGGTATTGTAAGCACGTAAACTGAGATAACAATAGTGAGAACTATAAGTGCAGGCATGAGAAATCTGCTTACCTTTTCAATTCCTTTTTCAACTCCGCCCATTACTATAAGTGCTGTCAGAATTAAAAATATCATAAAGAAAAACAGCGGCGAAAATGTATCACCGATAAAGGCTGAGAAATACCCGTCTTTGGCAGCAGGAGCGCCAAGCCCCTGAAGAAATGTTGTCATATACTTTGTTACCCATCCGCCTATAACGCAGTAATAAGGCAGAATAATTACAGGTACAAGTGACGCTATAACGCCAAGAAATCCGAATTTCTTATTAAGCTTTCCGTATGCGGTAATCGGACTTGAACCTGTTTTGCGTCCGATTGCAATCTCAACGGTCATAAGTGCAAATCCGAAAGAAAGTGCAAGTATAATATAAACAAGAATAAAAATACCGCCGCCGTACTGTGCCGCAAGGTACGGAAATCTCCATAAATTGCCGAGTCCTACCGCGCTTCCCGCAGCCGCAAGTACAAACCCGATTCCCCCCGTGAAACTACCTCTTTTTTGTTCCATTAAAAACCTCCGTCATATCAATTAATTAAATATATAAATGGTTAAGTAATTGCGAAAATTTTTGCAGTGTCTGATATACAGCACAAAAATCCATCGCAGGACCCGCTTGTGCTGCTTGTACCTCGTAGCGGTGCATAATATGCTAAAAAACAGCATATAAGCACCGACGGGTACAAAGCATCCTGCTCACGGATTTTTTGCGCTGCATATCAGACACAGTCAAATATTGCCCGAAATTACTTATTGCATAATAATATCATAAATTAATTAATATGACTACTAAACAAATATTGACTTTTACGGATAAAAGGTTATTAATGGAATTATAAGAGTTTGGCAGTTAGCTGAAATAATTTTGCACGGAGGTTAATGTGGGTAGCGGCAATAATGAAAACGGACATGATATAAACGAAATAATAGATGAAATTTTTCTGGCGGGACCGGTAAGGATAATAATCAGCAAGCCGGCTGATAAGGAAGCAGAATTCAGAAAGGTTACAATAACTGCCAAGAAAAGCGGATACCAGATTGAAAAGCTTACGCAAAAGCAGGCATTTCATGAAAATGTGCTTTTTGCGCAGGCGGATATATTAAAGAAAAGGTGCGCAGAATGGCTGACAGGCGAATATGCGCAGCTTAATGCGTGGAGCGAGGGTCAGGAGTTTGCGGTGATGGTCTCAAAGAAGGGGCGCGTTTCAATGACAAGGAAGCGTACAAAAGATTTCAGACCTGAGAAAATTACGGCAGAGCATAACAGAAAAAAGGAATACATTTTCAATGAGGGCGATTACATTGAACCGATGGTGGATATGGGAATCCTCACCAAAGAGGGTAAGATTGTACGTTCAATGTATGACAAATTCAAGCAGATTAACAGATTTGCGGAGATTATTGATGATGTGATAAAGGATAAAAATTATAAACACCTCAATATTGTTGATTTTGGATGTGGAAAATCGTATCTTACATTTATTGTGTATTACTATTTTACCGAAGTAAAAAAGCTGGATATCACCATGACGGGGCTTGATTTGAAGGCTGATGTCATTGAGAAATACAATGCGGCGGCAAAAAAGTACGGCTATGACAGGCTGAAATTTGAGGTCGGGGATATTAACGGCTATAAAAGTGATACACCGGTAAATATGGTTATTACGCTTCATGCGTGTGATACTGCAACGGATTATGCGCTGTTTAATGCAATCAACTGGGATGCAGACATGATTTTTTCGGTGCCGTGCTGTCAGCATGAGCTGAATAAGCAGATGGAAAGCGAAAAATATTCAATTCTTACAAAATACGGACTTGTGCGTGAGAGGACAGCGGCGCTTATGACAGATGCAATACGCGGAAGCCTGCTTGAATACTGCGGTTATAAGACACAGCTTATGGAGTTTGTTGACTTTGCGCATACACCGAAGAATATACTTATCCGTGCAGAAAAGACGGGAGTCAGACGAAGTGAGTCGCTTGAGGAGGTAGAGCGGCTTATAGACGAATTTAAATTTGAGCCGACGCTTTACAGGCTTCTTTGTGAGGATGGACGCATATGAAAATATCTTATCTGCATATCAGAAATTTTAAATCAATTAAAGATATAGAATTAGATAACATAGATGATGCTCTGATTCTTGTGGGTAAAAATAATTCCGGAAAAAGTACGGTGCTTGATGCAGTAAGGGCTGTCGCAGGTGATTATACCGTGACACCCTCTGACTTCCATGAGGGGACGGGCAATATTGTAATAGCCGTAAAGCTGGAAATAGACGGAAATGATTTAAAGTATCTGCATGACAGAGGGATAGTCAGCCAGTATAAACATTACAATCTGTGGTATAAGGATTTTTGTGAGAAAATGCCGTCATATAAGGATGGAATACTGTCCTTTGAGTATGTATACAGGCGTGACAAAGCAGTGCGTTACCGTGATGGGATAAAGAAGAATAATCCGTACATCAAAATGGTTATGCCAAAAATTTATTATGTTGACCACACGCGCAACAAGTCCAATATTCAGGAAGATTTGAATATGCTGTATGGCAACGGCGCGATTGAAGAGCTGAACACAAACAGATGCATTTTCGATGCAACAAAGCATTGTAACCAGTGCTTTAGCTGTATCGGATATATTGACCGCAAAAAGCCGGGCGAGCTTACGCTTATAGAGACAGCAAGACTTATGCAGCATAAGCTGTTCAGCATAAATTTAAATACTCTGGCAGACAAGCTTAACAAAAACTTTGCAAAAAACGGAGCGAAGTCAGAAAGTGTAAGGTATGAGATTAATTTTGATGCAGAAAAAATGCTAACGGTAAATACTATTGTGAGCAACAGTGTGCGCGGAGTGGAAGGTGATATCCAGTCACTCGGTGAAGGCCTAAAAAGCATTTATATACTTTCTCTGCTTGAAACATATGTAGAGACAAAAAATATTGCACCATATATAATAATTATCGAAGAACCTGAGATTTATCTGCATCCGCAGCTTCAGAAGGTTGCTGGCGAGATTATGTATCATCTGTCAAAGAAAAATCAGGTAATGTTTTCAACACATGCGCCTGTTATGCTTTTTAACTTTACGAGCCGGCAGATAAGGCAGATTGTTTCAGACCGTGAGCAGGGTACGGTTGTAAATCCGGTGACGGATATTGATGATATACTTGATGACCTCGGATATACGGCCAATGACCTTTTAAATGTAAGTTTTGTGTTTATTGTAGAGGGAAAGCAGGACAGAAACAGGCTTCCGCTGCTGCTTGAAAAATATTATTCCGAAATCACTGATGAAAATGGGCATCTGCAGCGTGTCGCCATTATTGCAACAAACAGTTGTACCAACATAAAGACACATGCCAATCTGAAATACATCAATTCACTGTACCTGAAGGATTCATTTCTCATGATTCGCGACAGCGACGGCAAAGACCCGGCTAAACTTAAAGCGCAGCTTTGCGGATATTATCAGAACAGGGAAAAAGAGGATGCGGGAACACTTCCGCGCGTCACAGAAAAAAATGTTTTAATTCTCAAGTATTACTCATTTGAGAACTATTTTCTTGACCCGAAGGTAATGGCGCAGATTGGTGTTGTAAAGAGTGAGGAGCAGTTCTACGAAATACTTTTTCAAAAATATAATGAATACCTTTACAGGCTTACGAGTACGAGAAAAATGATTGACCGGCTCGGCATTTCAATTAACACGATTGATGACCTTAAAGCCAATATGGAAAATATAAAGGTTTACGTCAGAGGACATAACCTGTATGATATTTTCTATGGAAGGTATAAGGGAGATAAGGAATCGGAGATTCTGATGAAATATATTGAGGCAGCTCCGAGGGAGACATTTGCAGATATACTTGACTCAATAGATGCATTTGTATATTTTAACAGCCACAAAAATGCAGCCACTAACCATCAGCCTTAAGGATATTGTCCCGATTTACAGATTATAGAAGCAGAAAGAGCGGTTAACCATGAATTATATTGTTTTGGACCTTGAATGGAATCAGTGCCCGAAGGGCAAAGAATATGAAAATAAAGAACTTCCGTTTGAAATTATCGAGATTGGTGCGGTGAAATTAGACGGCAGCTTCTGCGTGACTGATGAGTTTAACCGGCTTGTACGTCCGAAGCTTTACACAAAGCTTCACTATATTGTAAAGGATATTATTGACGTAAGCAGTGAAGAGCTTATGGCGGGCGGTGATTTTGAAGAGGTTATAGAGGAATTTCTTAAGTGGTGCGGTGAGGATTACATTTTCTGCGTGTGGGGAAGCGGTGATTTAACGGAGCTTCAGCGCAATATGAATTTCTATGGGGTTGAGAACAGATTTCCGATGCCGTTTATTTTCTATGATATACAGAAAATGTACAGCATACTTTACGAAGACGGTAAAATCAGGCGTTCGCTTCAGAATGTGATTGAGGCGATGGCGCTTAGTGAAAATGAAGAATTTCACAGGGCAATCAATGACGCCAGATATACGGCGCGGGTAATGCAGATGATGGATATTCATAAGGTTGAGGGATATTATTCGATCGACTGTTACAGAATACCGGGGCGTAAATCACAGGAAATACATGCGGTATACGACACGTATGAAAAATATATTTCAAGAGGATTTCGTACAAAGGAGGCTGCAATAGCTAACAGGGAGCTTGCAACATGCCGCTGCTACAAGTGCGGGCAGGAGTGCAGACCGGTTATTCCGTGGTTTTCCGCAAATACCAAAATTTATTATGGGCTGTACTACTGTGATGAGCATGGTTATGTCAAGACACGCATGAGAGTTAAGCGTGCTGACAACGGCAAATTCTATGTTGTAAGAGTAACCAAGATAACGGATGCAGCCGGAGCGGAGAAGATTCGCATGAAGCAGCAGGCACTTCGAGAAAAGCGGAAGGAAAAAAGACACCATCCGACAGAATAAATTATCAATCTGGTTGATAATGGAAAATGTTTATGATATATTTATAATGTTTTAATGGGTTTGATGTTCATGAGATTATATGTGAACGCAGATTACATTGTTAATATCAGGAGGGATATCAAAATGGGTTTTTGTACAAAGTGCGGTAAGCCGTTACAGGATGGAGAGATTTGCTCATGCCAGCAGCCGGCAGCACCGCAGATGACAGCACCACAGCCGCAGATGACAGCACCACAGCCACAGATGACAGCGCCACAGCCACAGATGTCGGTACCACAGCCACAGCAGCCGGCAGGCCCTAATGTTGTTACAGAGCTTGTTGATTTAGTTAAGGGGTTATTTACTTCACCGGCAGAGACAATTGCAGCATATACTGCTAAGGCTAACATTGCCATGGTAGCTATTCTTATTGGTGCACAGGCACTTGTAAGTATGTTTGTAAGACTTTTCCGTATGCTTATTGCCAATGCACAGGCTGCATCAAAAGCGAAGAAGAGTATCAATGACTTTGATGCACTGTTAGACTATGCATCAAGCTATTATTCAGGCAAGACTAAGGTGTATGAGACAGGCGAGATTTTTGCCAATATGTTCAAAGAAATACTTGTTGTTGCAGTATCAGCAGCTATCTTCGCACTCGTTGTATGGCTTTTGATTAAGGCATTTGACAAGGTAAATGTTACATACGTTCAGGCATTGTCAGTATACAGCCTTGTATCTGTGCTTGCAATTCCTGCAACAGTTTTAAGCTGGGTAATCGGTCTTACATCAGTAGGTTTCCTTGATGAAATTGCAGCATGTGTATCTGTTTTTGCAAATGTTGTCGGATATGCATTTATTTTCCTTGGAATACGTTCACTTGGCAAGAATGAAAAGAGCACACCATTGGTTATGGGTATTGCTTTTGTATGCATCAGCTTTATAAGCTGGATTATCGGACTTATGTTTTAATTGATAATGTTTAAGTTAAGACTTCCGGGAACGGCACAAAGTGTTGTCCCGGAAGTTTTTAGTTGAAAAATCAATTGGAAATAAGGATTATTATATTGTATTTTTGACCGGAGGCAGAATAATGGAATTTTTGAGCAGAGAAGAAAATGAGAAGTTTTTGGGAACCGGAGAAAATAATGCCCTGGGCCAGAACCTTTTTGAATTCCTTGAAAATTATGACCCGCACAAATATTTAAATCCATCAAATACCGTGGATATTCTGGTGTTTTCATATAAAAACATTAATGGTGCTAACCGGATAAGTAAACTGCTTCTTATCAGGCGCGGCAATCATCCGTGTATTGGAATGTGGGCAACTCCGGGCGGCTTTATAGAATTCAGGGAAAGCATAGATGCGGCTGCGAAGCGGGAACTTGCGGAGGAAACAGGCATTGATGATATTGAAATAGAACAGTTGAAAAGCTACGGAGAGTATGACCGTGACCCAAGAACAAGAATAATAACGACGGCGTATGTGGCTTTGGTACCCGAAGGCAAGGTACACGCGCAGGCGGGAGACGATGCAAAAGACGCTGAATGGTTTGATATTTCATGGAAAGAGTCAGACGGCGCTGTATATACGGGTCCGGACGGAAGATGCCACAGGACGCTTGAACTTAAACTGGAGGCAGAAAAGCGCGGCATTACGCTTGGCGCAAAAGTTGACAAAAGCTTTAATTCCGGTGCGGCTCTTAAAAATGTAAAATATGAGCTTATTGAAAGTAACGGAATTGCAGCAGATCATGGGGCAATAATTATGGAGGCAGCAGAATATGTCAAAGATAAGCTTTAAACCGGGCAATATGCTTTATCCCGTGCCGGCGGTAATGGTAAGCTGTGCAAGAGAAAATGAGAAACCTAATATAATAACAGTTGCATGGGCAGGGACAGTATGCTCATCACCGGCGATGCTTTCGATTGCCGTGCGCAAAGAGCGTTACTCGCATGCAATTATAAGCGAAACAAAGGAATTTGTCGTAAATCTTGTAACAAAGAAGCTGACATTTGCAACTGATTACTGCGGAGTAAAGTCAGGCAGGGATGTGGACAAATTTAAAGAAATGCATCTTACACCGCTTAAGTCACAGAAGATATCAGCGCCGGGAATTGCCGAAAGTCCGGTAAATATAGAGTGTAAGGTAGTTGATGTGAAAGAACTTGGAAGTCACGATTTATTCATCGCCGAGGTGGTTAACGTCACCGTGGATGATGCTTATATGGATGACAAAAACAAATTTCACCTTAACTCGGCAGGGCTTGTGGCTTATTCACACGGCGAATACTTTGAGCTGGGGAAAAGAATCGGAAAATTCGGATATTCTGTGCAAAAGAGAAAGAAAAAGTAAATTTTTATATATAACATGACAAATTATGTAGAGATATTTATGTTACAAAAGTATTTAATATAATAGGTGATTGAGAAATTCTTCATTAAGGAGACAGTTGTACAATATAAACAATCCAACGCAGTACACGCTTGCGCTGCTTGTACCTCGTAGCGGTGCATAATATGCTAAAAGACAGCATATAAGCACCGACGGGTACAAAGCATACTGCTTATGGATTTGTTTATACTGTACAACTTGTCCTGTTCAAAGAAGAGTTTTGCATTCGCCTGATTTTATAGCTGCTGTTGTGGCGGTAAGAGACCCGGTTGATGTAACTGCAGGAGTAAGTGAAGATATACGGCAGGAATACAGGATGATGAGTTATTATGCTTTGTGTAATGCAGTTAGCATTTTTGTAAAAAACAAGATATAGTATATGTAAAATTTTTTTTGCAATACATAATGTGAAATGGTAAATAAGTACTATGATAAGATATTGTATTTTTTTAAGTACAATGGTTAAAATGCAGAAAAATCCTTTACAAGCGCACTGTCGGGTGATATTATAACAATTGTTACAAATGTATTACGAATTGTTAAAAATTAATCCATGACAGGAGGAATCATGACTAAGTTGACAAGATACAACAGAAAGATAAAGCTTACGATTGTAAAGGCAATGTCACTGACATGCCTGTTCTGTCTTTTTTATATTCCGATTGCGGAGAAGAAGAATAGCAGTAATGTTGGATATTATACAGTAGTGTTGAATGATGTTGAGCTTGGAGCTGTCAATTCGGTTGAGGAAGCCGATGAAGCATTTGCGGCAGCGAGAAAGCGTCTTAGCAGTGAGAATTCAGATGTAGTATATATGAATCCTGATTTTAAGGTTTATGAAGAATCAAAGCTGTTTGCGACAAGAATGTCAGAAAAAGATATAGAGAATGCAATTTATGATAACCTTGCATCAAGTGTTGTTGATGTTGATGTAGAGGAAGCATATACTGTAAGAATTGATGATTTTACAGTGACGGTTGCAAGCAAGGATGATGTTCTTGGTCTGATGGACAAGGTTAAGTCAGGATTTGATGCCAATAATGAGTTTCAGGTAAATCTTGTGGCTGACGATAAGGATGCAGAACAGTATTCAGTCAATATGGTTAAGGCAGGTATCGGAAGTAATTCAAGTGATATCGTTGCCGCAGCAATCAATGGAGAGCTTTCAGCGGACGGAACGGTTGCCGAGGGCAATACACAGGAAGGACTGACAGAGATTTCTTTCCAGCAGTCAGTTTCAGTTATAAAGACAACAGCAGGTAAGGATCAGATTAGCAAGCTTGATGAAGCTGTTGAGGCGGTAACGAAGGAAAAGGCTGAGAAGACAATATATGAAGTTGAAGTAGGTGACTGCCTTTCAACAATAGCAGCTAAGAATGAGATTAAGCTTTCAGAACTGTATGACCTTAATGAGGGCGTTACAGAAGACACAAAGCTTATGCCGGGCGACCAGCTTATTATCACAGTTCCTAAGCCGGAGCTTTCTGTAGTTACTACTGAGAGAGCAACGTATGAAGAGACATACAATGCGGATGTACAGTATGTTGAGAATGATTCGATGTACCGTGGAACAAGCAATGTAATTCAGAAGGGAACAGACGGTTACAGAAGAGTTACAGCCGATATCACTTATGTTGACGGCAAAGAAAGTTCACGTACAATTATTACGCAGACAATTATTGAGGAGTCACAGCCAAAGATAATCGAACTTGGTACACAGACACCTCCGACATATGTAAGACCGTTATACGGCGGAACATTTACATCAGCGTTTGAGTATCGCTGGGGCAAGATGCATTCGGGAGTTGACTGGAGCTGTCCACAGGGCACACCTATTATGGCAACTGCAAGCGGACGCGTAGTAAGAGCCGGATGGTACTCAGGATACGGATATTGTGTTGATATCCAGCATGCTAACGGAGTTATGTCAAGATACGGACATCTCAGCTCAATCAAGGTTTCAGTGGGACAGACAGTAAGCCAGTATGATGTTGTTGCATACAGCGGCAATACGGGAGACAGTACGGGACCACATCTTCACTTTGAAATCAGAATTAATGGAACAGCAGTAAATCCATTGAATTACGTTAACAAATATTAAATTACAGGGTGTATTAAGACGGGACGGTATATTTAAGCAATCGTCCCGTTTTTTTATAAAAATTAATCAAAAAAGGGATAGCGATAAGCTGCAATTAAATTCCTATTTACAAAAAATAATCATGTGATATAATTTTATAGGTTATTTGATAATCTTTTGGAGGAATCATGGAACAGTATATTATTAAAGGTGGAATGCCGCTTTGTGGTGATGTATCCATCGGAGGCGCTAAGAATGCAGCACTTGGAATTCTGGCGGCAGCAATTATGGCTGACGAGACTGTTACAATAGAGAACGTTCCTAATGTGAGAGACACACGTGCTTTGCTACAGACATTTGAAGGAATAGGAGCAAAGGTTAAGTACGTTTACAATAATTCGGTTCAGATTAACGGTTCACAGATTAATGATGTCGTTGTTGATAATGACAGCATTAAGAAAATAAGAGCCTCGTACTATCTTCTCGGGGCACTTCTTGGAAAGTACAGGAAGGCTATGGTGGCGCTTCCGGGAGGATGCAATATCGGCAGCAGGCCTATTGACCAGCATATCAAGGGTTTCAGGGCACTTGGTGCCAAGGTTGATATTGTTGGCGGAATGGTAGTTGCCGAGGCTGAAGAACTGAAGGGAAGTCACATTTATCTTGATGTTGTCTCTGTCGGTGCAACTATCAATATTATGCTTGCGGCTTGTATGGCAGAAGGTAATACCATCATTGAAAATGCGGCAAAGGAACCTCACATTGTTGATGTGGCTAACTTCCTTAACTCAATGGGTGCCAATGTCAAGGGCGCAGGTACGGATGTAATCCGTATAAAGGGTGTTAAGAGGCTTTGCGGAACAACATATTCAATTATTCCTGACCAGATTGAGGCAGGAACATTTATGTTTGCCGCTGCTGCCACACAGGGCGATGTCACAATAAGAAGTGTAATTCCGAAGCACCTTGAGTCGATTTCAGCCAAGCTTTTGGAAATCGGCTGTGAAGTGACAGAGTATGATGATGCGGTAAGAGTTGTGGGGCATCCTAATTTAAGAAGCACCAATGTAAAGACACTTCCGTATCCGGGATTCCCTACCGATATGCAGCCACAGATGGCGGTTGTTCTTGCACTTGCCAATGGCTCAAGTATGGTTACGGAAAGCATATTTGAGAACAGGTTTAAATATGTTGATGAACTTACAAGAATGGGTGCGAAGATTAAAGTTGAAGGTAATACTGCATATATTGAAGGTGTAAAAAAACTTACCGGAGCGCAGGTGACTTCACCGGATTTAAGGGCAGGAGCGGCACTTGTAATCGCAGCGCTTGCGGCTGACGGAATATCAATTATTGATGACATCCAGTATATACAGCGAGGGTATGAAGATTTTGAAGTTAAGCTTCGTTCGCTCGGAGCAATAATGGAAAAGGTTGATTCAGAACGTGAAATACAGAAGTTTAAGCTGAAAGTAGGATGAGTTGGGATGAGGCGCATGCATGGAATACTCCGGCATGCGCTTTTTTATTTTTATTTAATATCATTTTTATATATTTCGTGATAAAATTTTAACAGGTGTTTATTGTGATGCCAACAATATTATAAATGTGTGGGGACGGTAAAGGTATTGAAGCTTAATACAAAGTTAAAAATATCATTCTTAATAATGTGTCTTCTGCCGATTGTGCTTTATCTGGTTATGCTTTCATTTATTACAACATTGGGTAACCGGGCATTTCAGGATGCATATGCGACTGAAAGCATAGGTATTACATACAATCTCACTCCGGTTTCGGTTCTGAGTAAGATGACCAATTCGATATATGATGAGATGAAGCTGGATGCGCAGAATAATCCTGAACGGTTTAATGATACAAAATATCTGGACGGACTGGCAGAGAAGGTAAATACACGTTTTTCTAGCTTTGTGGTGCGTAGGAATAACGAGATTATATATTCCAATTACGGCATTTCAAATCACAATATAAATTCAAGCATGCTTCCTGAGTACGGCGAGGGAGATAATAATTCGGAATATGGCGTTTACTATGGCGATAAATACCAGTGCCTTCTGAAACAGCTTGATTTTGCTGACCGCGCAGGGAACAGATACAGTGCATTTATTATAACGACAACGTCGCAGGTTATTCCGCAGATTAAGCTGATTATTATAGAATTGATTATTGCGGTAATAATGGTTCTTGTAATGACGAGCCTTCTGCTTACTCTCTGGATGCACCGTTCAATTGTAAGGCCTATTATGAGGCTTAAGCTTGCAACCCAGAATATTAAAGAGGGAAATCTGTGTTTTGAGCTGCCGATTGATGATAACGGAGATGAAATATCATCGCTGACCAAAGACTTTGAGGAAATGCGAGTTATCCTGAAAGAAAATGCTGAAGAGAAGATTAAGGCTGAGACAGAGGAGAAGGACCTTATCAGAAATATTTCCCACGACTTAAAGACGCCGCTTACAACGATAAAAGGGTATGTTGAAGGACTTCTTGACGGAGTTGCGGATACACCGCAGAAGCAGGAGAAATACCTGCGTACAATCTACAACAGGACAATAGATATGGACCAGCTTATCGACGAGCTGACGATGTACTCACGAATCGATATGAACCGTGTGCCGTATACATTTAAAAAGATTGACATTAATAAGTATATGGGCGACTGCTGTGAGGAGCTGGCACTTGAGCTTGACACAAAGGGAATTGAGCTTGAATATCATAATTTCTCCAATGAAGAGCAGTTTGTAATGATAGACCTTGAACAGATGAAGAGGGTTATAAATAACATAATAAGCAATTCCGTAAAGTACATGGGAGAGCGCAAGGGATTAATAAGAATTGAGCTGTTTAACGACGGGGATTATGCGCTGATGAGGATTAGCGATAATGGAAAAGGTATCAGTCCGGAAGATTTGGAGCATATATTTGAGAGATTTTACAGGGCAGACTCCTCCCGCAATTCAAAGCAGGGAGGAAGCGGAATAGGCCTTGCAATAGTAAAGAAGGTAATTGAAGAACATGGAGGTATGATTTGGGCGGAGAGCAAAGAAGGAATCGGAACGACCATGAATATCAAACTGAAAAAAGTAAAAGAAGATAAAATAAATGATAAAGGAGAAACAGGAAATGAGTGATAAGGTTCTGATAATTGAGGATGAAGAAAGCATTGCAGAATTGGAAAAGGATTACCTGGAATTAAGTGGTTTTGATGTGGAGGTTGCAAAAGACGGAAACAGTGGACTGGAGATGGCACTATCAAAGGACTTTAATATGATTATTCTTGACCTGATGCTTCCGGGAGTTGACGGATTTGAAATCTGCCGCCAGGTAAGAGAGCAGAAGGATACTCCGATAATTATTGTGTCGGCAAGGAAAGAGGATATTGACAAAATCAGGGGGCTCGGTCTTGGCGCAGACGATTATATGACAAAGCCATTCAGTCCAAGTGAGCTTGTAGCGAGGGTTAAGGCGCATCTTGCCAGATACCAGAGCCTCACAAGCGGAATATACAATAAAAATGATATAATAGAAATCCGCGGAATTAAAATTGATAAAACGGCAAGGCGCGTATTTGTAAATGGGGAAGAGAAAGCATTTACTACAAAGGAATTTGACCTTCTGACATTTCTTGCGCAGAATCCGAACCATGTCTATACAAAGGACGAGCTTTTCAAGGAAATATGGGATATGGAATCAATCGGTGACATTGCGACAGTAACAGTTCACATCAAAAAAATCAGGGAAAAAATCGAGGCAGATACATCCAATCCACAGTATATTGAGACAATCTGGGGTGTCGGCTATCGCTTTAAAATCTAATTATGAAACCGGATATTATATTTGAGAATGACGAGATGATAATCTGCAACAAGAAGGCAGGAGTGCTTGCACAGTCTGACCGTTCTTTTGATGTTGATATGGTAAGCGCCCTGATGACATACAGGCGCAGGAAGGGCGAGGATGTCTATATAGGTGTAATTAACCGCCTTGACAGGCCTGTGTCGGGACTTATGGTGTTTGCAAAATCAGCAGAGGCAGCGGCAAAGCTTAACGCCCTAATGCAGAAGGATACATTTAACAAGACATACATGGCAGTTGTTGCAGGCTGCCTTAAAGAGCAGGAAGGCAGTTTTACCGATTATCTCATTAAAAACGGACGCGAAAATATTTCACAAATTGCCGGTAAAGACAAGCCGGGCGCCAAAAAGGCAGTACTTAAATATGAGCTTGCCGGTACAAAAAATATTCAGTTAAATGACGGAACAAACCGGACGGTGTCGCTGGTGAAAATTCACCTTATAACGGGGCGTCACCACCAGATACGCGTGCAGTTTGCAAGCCGTGACCTCGTTCTTGCAGGGGATGTAAAATATGCAGGAAATCATGCGGAACAGACGAGAGAGATTGCCGAAAAGCTTGGAATACGCAGAAACTGCATTGCGCTATGTGCCTGCGCGCTTGATGTCGACGGGAAACATTTTGAGGCGGAAGCGGATTTTGTAAAACAATTTGAATATTATAGGCCTTAAAGCACACAATACATTTATCAGATGCATTGTGCGGAGGCTTATCGGTGAACAGGGAGTTAAAGGAAAAGTTAATACTGATATCCGGAAGTGCCGGCATAACCGCGGCTGTATTTTTGGGAATAAAATATTTATTCCCGTTGGCAGCCCCGTTTGTGCTGGCATTTCTTACTGCCGTTCTTCTGGAAAAGCAGATAGTAAAGCTTTCAAATGTATTTCGGGGGAATATGACGGTCGCAGCAACAATAATCGTAGCAGGAATTACGGTTGTGATAGCCGTTATAATAGGGGCGATAGGATATTTCGCCTTCGGGGAAATAAAAAGTCTTATAGGGAATTTTGATTACTACTGTGCGCTGTGTGATTTCAGGGTTTCACAGGTCTGCGAGAGGGTGGACGGATGGCTGGGGCTTGAAATAGGCTGTGTATATGAGGTGCTGGATGACGGAATTGACATGGTGCGCGCAGGGGTTGAGGACGGCGGGCTTGCGGGTGCCGTAGGTACATCATTTTCAGTGGTATCAAAAATTTTTAAAAATATTATTATTGTGACAGGCGCATTTTTTATAATGCTGATATCTATTGTCTTTATGAGCCGGGATATGGATAAATTCAGAAACTGGAAGCAGACAACGCGGTTTAGCAAGGAGGCTTCTGTAATATGGCATGCATTGTCGAAGCTTGGAAATGTATATTTTAAGACACAGCTTATAATCATCTGTTGTACTGCATCGGTATGTACGGTGGGATTTCTGTTATTGAAAAATCCGTATGCGGTGGTGCTTGGCATTGCAATAGGTCTTCTGGATGCACTGCCGTTTTTCGGCACGGGAACAGTACTGATTCCGTGGAGCATCATAAGTCTGCTGGATGGGAATGTTACCGGTGCGGCAGTGCTTCTTACAATTTATGTCATAACATATTTCTTAAGGGAAATACTGGAATCAAAGCTTATGGGCGAAAAACTGGACATTGCACCGGTCACGATGATGGCGGCAATTTATATAGGACTTCTTGTGTATGGGTTCCTTGGATTTGTGTTGGGACCTGTCTCATATTGTCTGATAAAAGCGGGAATACAGCTCTTGAAAAGCACTATTGAACGTGGTAGAATAACTAATATCTGAGCTCTTTTGCAATGGTTTGAAGGAGCAATAAAATATGAGGAGTGTGCGTGATGGCAGAGGATAAAAAATTAGTCGAAGCAATAACCTCTATGGAAGAGGATTTTGCACAGTGGTATACAGACGTTGTTAAGAAAGCTGACCTTATGTGCTATTCAAGTGTTAAGGGATGCATGATTTTTAAGCCGGACGGATATGCAATCTGGGAGAATATCCAGAAGGAGCTTGATAAGAGATTTAAAGAGACAGGCGTAAAGAATGTTTATATGCCTATGTTTATTCCGGAGAGTCTTCTCCAGAGAGAAAAGGACCATGTAGAAGGTTTTGCGCCTGAAGTTGCATGGGTTACAGAGGGCGGTCTGCAGCCATTACAGGAGAAAATGTGTGTAAGACCTACATCTGAGACACTTTTCTGTGATTATTATAAGAATGAGATTCAGTCTTACAGGGATTTGCCACAGCTTTGCAACCAGTGGTGTTCGGTTGTACGCTGGGAGAAGGAGACAAGACCATTTTTGCGCTCAAGAGAGTTCCTGTGGCAGGAAGGTCATACAGCCCACGCAACAGCTGAGGAGGCTGAAGAGAGAACACAGATGATGCTTAATGTGTATGCAAAATTCTGTGAGGAGGTGCTTGCGATTCCTGTTGTCAAGGGACGCAAGACAGATAAAGAGAAATTTGCAGGTGCAGAGGCTACATATACGATTGAGGCGCTTATGCATGACGGAAAGGCGCTTCAGTCAGGTACAAGCCATAACTTCGGTGATGGATTTGCCAAAGCATTTGGAATACAGTACACAGACAAAGACAATACATTGAAATATGTTCACCAGACTTCATGGGGAATGACAACAAGACTTATCGGTGCACTTATCATGGTTCACGGTGACAACAGCGGACTTGTGCTGCCGCCAAGAATTGCGCCTGTTCAGGTATGCATTGTTCCTGTTCTTCAGAAAAAGCCGGGTGTTCTTGACAAGGCATATGAGATTAAGGAAGTGCTTTCAAACTATCGTGTTAAGGTGGATGACAGTGACAAGAGTCCGGGATGGAAGTTCTCTGAGCAGGAGATGAGAGGAATTCCTTTGAGAATTGAGATGGGACCACGCGATATCGAGGCTAATCAGGCAGTTATTGTACGAAGAGACAATGGAGAGAAGACAGTAGTTTCTCTTGATGAGATTGATGTTAAGGTTGGAGAACTGCTTGATACAATGCAGACAGAGATGCTTGAAAGAGCAAGGGCACATCGTGAGGCACATACAACTGTAGCACTTAATTATGATGAGTTTAAGGATGCTGTTGCCAATAAGCCAGGCTTTATTAAGGCAATGTGGTGCGGCAGACAGGAATGTGAAGATAAGATTAAGGAAGAGACAACAGCGACATCAAGGTGCATGCCGTTTGAGCAGGAGCAGTTGTCCGATGTATGCGTATGCTGCGGAAAGCCTGCAAAGGCAATGGTCTACTGGGGCAAGGCATATTAATTAAAATGGCATATTAATTAAAATATAGATGTGATTCAGACATAAATGTAGTTGAGGCATAAATGAGCAGTTTACTTGAGTTGGACAAACAGAATATTACAATCAGCATACCGGCTGATGCACAGCAGATTCTTACCATCCTTGAAAATGATGGCAATCAGGCGTTTGTTGTGGGCGGATGTGTAAGGGACAGCCTGCTCGGAAGAACTCCGGGAGACTGGGATATTACAACATCCGCACTGCCGATGCAGGTAAAATCGCTGTTTAAGAGGACTGTTGATACGGGCATTAAGCATGGAACTGTCACGGTAATGATGGGAAACACGGGGTATGAGGTTACCACATACAGGATCGATGGTGACTATGCTGACGGAAGGCATCCTGATTCGGTAGAGTTTTCGGTTAATCTTACTGATGATTTAAAACGCCGGGATTTCACTATTAATGCAATGGCGTATAATTCACAGACAGGACTTGTCGATGAATTTGACGGCATGGGTGATTTGAGGAATGGGATTGTCCGTTGTGTGGGAGATGCAAGAGAACGCTTTACTGAGGATGCGCTTCGCATGATGCGTGCAATAAGGTTTTCCGCACAGCTTGGATTTGAAATCGAAGCATCAACGTATACGGCGATAGAGAAAATGGCCGCAAACATTTCGAAGGTAAGTATGGAGCGCATTCATGATGAGCTTGGCAAGACACTTATGTCGGATAACCCGGATTACGTAAGGCGTATGTCAGAGACAGGACTTACCAGGGGAATTCTGCCTGTTATGGACTCAATTCTTACTGACAGAAAATGCAACTCAACACTTGGACTTATCAAACATTCAGGCAAAGATATAATTCTTCGGTATGCTGCGCTTTATAATGCCGCAGCGCCTGAAGATGTCAACAGAGAGCTTAAGGCACTGAAGCTTGACAATAATACAATAAATACAGTTACAAAGCTTGTTAAGCTGTCTAAGGCGGGGATAGAGGAGACAGAGCCTGCGGTAAGGGAAGCAATCCATATGTACGGCAGGGAATTTATTCCGCTTATGATTAAGCATCAGCAGACGATAATTGATGCAAAGGAAGCATCGACAGGAATAATGATGCCTTCGGCAAAGAAGCACATCGGTGTCATTAACCGGCTTTACCATGAGATAATAGAGCGTGGTGACTGCATTTCCATTAAGGATCTGGACATTAACGGCAATGATCTCATGGAGCTTGGAATAACCGGGCCGCGTATCGGGGATACGCTGAATAAGCTTTTGCATATTGTTATGGAAAATCCGAAGCTCAATGAAAAAGAAACACTTGTTGCAATGATTGAAGCAGAATAGCGTGGAAAATACAAATTATAAATCAAAAAGAAAACTTAATATAGCAGTACTGGCACATGTAGACGCAGGGAAAACAACCCTGTCGGAAGCACTTTTATATACATCGGGGACAATCAGAAAGATTGGTCGGGTAGATAAAAAGGATGCGTATCTGGATACGGAACCGTTGGAGAAGGAAAGAGGGATTACTATATTTTCCAAACAGGCGGTAATGGAATATGGAGGCATGGAAATTACTCTTCTTGATACACCGGGGCATGTGGATTTTGGTACAGAGACAGAGCGGGTCCTGCAGGTGCTGGATGCCGCTATTTTGGTTGTAAGCGGTACGGACGGCGTTCAGGGGCATACGAAAACTCTGTGGATGCTTCTTGAAAAATATAATATTCCCGTTTACATTTTTATCAATAAAATGGACAGACCGGGAACAGAGCGTACTGTGGTGATGGAAGAGTTAAAGCAGAAGCTTGCTGCGGAGTGCGTGGATTTCACAAATGAAGGTGAAGAGGCATTTTTTGAAGAGCTTGCATTCTGCGACGAGGAACTGCTTTCGCAGTTTCTGGAAAATGGGAGCATCACAGGTGAAAGTATAAGCAATGCGATATTTGAAAGGAAGGTATTTCCGTGTCTGTCCGGTTCTGCGTTAAAGCTTTCCGGAGTGGATAAGCTGCTTAATCTGATGGCAGAATATGCAAAGCAGGCGGAATATGATTCACGGTTTGGTGCAAAGGTATTCAAGATTACGCGGGATGAGCAGGGAAAACGCATTACGCATCTTAAGGTTACGGGAGGCGTATTAAAGGCAAGGGACATCCTTAATCCTGACATACCTGATGAAAAAGTAAATCAGATAAGAATTTATTCGGGTGAAAAGTACCGGACAGTTGGTGAGGCATACGCAGGGACAATATGTGCGGTTACAGGCTTGAATTTTACGAAGCCGGGAATGGGGCTTGGAACTGAAGAACAGTCGATGCAGCCGATACTTTCCCCGGTGCTTGTATATCAGGTTATTCTGCCGGAAGGGTGTGATGCAATGGTTATGCTTCCGAAGCTTCGTGAGCTTGAAGAGGAGGAGCCGGAGCTTCACATTTTATGGAATGAGGAGCTTCAGGAAATTCACGCACAGATTATGGGGGAAGTGCAGCTCGAAGTTCTTACAAGGCTGATATCTGACAGATATGGCGTAAATGTGGAATTTGGCAGCAGCAGTATTGTATACAGGGAGACTATTGCAAATGTTACGGAAGGCGTAGGACATTTTGAGCCGCTACGCCATTATGCCGAAGTGCATCTGATTATGGAGCCGCTTCCAAGAGGCAGCGGGTTACAGTTTGAGGCAGACTGCAGCACGGATATTCTTGACAGGAACTGGCAGAGACTTATTCTTACACATCTTAAGGAGCGTGAACATCCCGGAGTGCTTACGGGTTCTGCGATTACCGATATGAAAATAACGCTTGTTTCCGGACGTGCCCATCAGAAGCACACAGAGGGCGGCGATTTCAGGGAGGCTTCATATCGTGCCGTGAGGCAGGGATTAAAGAGGGCAGAGTCGGTGCTGCTTGAACCTTACTATAATTTTGTGCTTGAAATTCCGCGTGATAATGCAGGCTGTGCATTGACAGACATGGAACGGCTTTGTGCTACATTTGAACTGGAAAATGCAGGGGAGGACATTGTTACAATACGCGGATATGCTCCTGTTGCAACAATGCAGCATTACCAGACGGAGGTTACTGCCTATACAAAGGGCTACGGCAGACTTGAGCTGTCATTCAGGGGATATGAGGTCTGCCACAATACGCAGGAGGTAATAGAGACAACAGGTTATGACTCGGAGCGAGATTTAAGAAATCCTACGGGGTCTGTGTTCTGTGCGCATGGTTCAGGCTTTCTGGTAAGCTGGGATGAGGTTGAAAATTACATGCATATGGAAAGTGTGCTGGAAAACCGCAGAAAATCCCTCGATATGCTGAAGGCACAGAATGTATTGGAAAACGATGCAGGCGGAGCCGGTATTCCTGACCGGGCAAAGTCAAAGCTTGATGACTGGATTAGCCATGAGGAGATTGAGCAGATTTTCTCTGAGACATTTAACAGGAATAAGAAGGAGAAGGGCACACACTGGGGCAACAGATACACAAAGAGCAGACCGGATTATACCGGTAATTCTGTGGCTTATGCAGCCGGTCAGGGATATTCCGGGACTAAAGAAGGCGCAAAGAAAAATCCTGATGCGAAGCAGTATCTTCTTGTTGACGGGTACAATGTTATTTTTGCATGGCAGGAATTAAAAGAGCTTGCGGAAGTGACTATTGACGGGGCAAGAGGTCGGCTACTTGATATTATGTGCAATTATCAGGCTATTAAAAAATGTGAACTGATAGTTGTGTTTGATGCGTACCGCGTAGCAGGGCACAAGACAGAATTTACCGATTATCACAATATTCATGTCGTATATACGAAGGAAGCTGAAACTGCCGACCAGTATATCGAAAAATTTGCGCACGATAACGCCAAAAAGCATCACGTTACAGTAGCAACCTCCGACGGGCTTGAACAGATTATTATCCGCGGCGAAGGCTGTCTTTTGATATCGGCAAGGGAATTTGAGCAGGAAGTAAAAAATGCCGAGGAGCAGCTTTGGATTAATTATCTGAAAGAATGAGAGTCAAAAAATAGTGAAAAATAGTGAAAAAATAGTGTAAAAATAGTGGAAATTTTTACGACTGTGAGATATACTGTTTGTAGTATGGGAGGTATGGAAAATGATTAATGTAACATTGACAAATGATATTTTAAAGAGAATATCAGCCATAGACCAAAATCGTTTTTCGTTAAATACAATTGAAATACCACCGGTTACTGCAAATAGATTAAGGAAAAATTCAAAAAAGAAAAGCTCATATGCATCAAATAAAATTGAGGGAAATCCTCTTACTGAGAAGCAGGCAGATGCAGTAATAGAAAGCGATGCGCATAAACATTTTCTGAAACCGGAACAGGAAGTAAGGAACTATTTTCTGGCGCTTAATTTGTTAGAAAAGAAATTAAAATCCAATAACCTGTTTTCTAAAGACCTTATTATGGAAGTTCAGGCATTGGTGGAAAAAGGGGCATCTAAGGAAAAGATTGGACTGAGAGGTCCCATGCCTCCGGGTTTTCTTTTTGCCGTATATGATTCTGAGAATGGAAATGCAGATTATATACCGCCTGATTATTCAGAGATACCTGAACTTCTGGATGAATTAGTTAATTATGTAAATACGACAGATGACCATCCTCTTATTGTGGCAGCAGTTGTTCATTACCAGCTTGTAACAATACATCCGTTTGAGGATGGTAACGGAAGGACTGCCAGACTGATGTCAGGATATATACTGAATCAGAGAGGATATGGATTTAAAGGGATTGGCTCATTGGAAGAATATTTTGCATATGATGCGGAAGAATACTATAAATCGCTCCAAATGGGACTTCCGGCGTTATATTATTCGGGGCGGGATAATCCTCCGCATCCCGAAATCTGGATTGATTATTTTTTGCGTATGGTAGAGCTATATTCTTCTAAGGTTTATGAAATTTCCAAAGAAACAGGCAGAGAAGATTTATATGCAGGGCTGTCATACTTAACGGCTAAAGAAAAACAATTTCTGGCATATTTGTTAGAAAAGCATTTAATTGAATTTACTCCGATAGATGTAAGTAAGATGCTTGGAGTTACCAATAAAACGATCATTAACAGATGTGCCGCTCTTGCAACCAATGGTTTTCTTGTTCCGGTTATAGTAAAAGAGAGGATACGTTCATACAGGCTTAGTGATTTTGCAAAGAGTAATGAAAAGGATATTTTGAAATTGTTGTCGGAAAAATAATAGCCAAGCGGGGATATACATCCATGCCTGACTATTATTTGGTAGTCTGTGTTATATCGCATCTGCGATTGATTTCGTGAATTCTCCGACATGCTTTACGCAGCCTGCACCTTCTGACTCCATAATTTTGACAATCGCACTTCCCACGATAACGCCGTCGCAGTAGGAAGACATCTGCTTTGCCTGCTCAGGAGAGGATATACCAAAGCCTACGCAGCATGGGCAGGAAGCATTTTCTTTAATAAGGCTGAAAAATTCATTAAAATCCGTATCAAAATTTGAACGCACGCCTGTGACACCATTGGAGGATACACAGTAAAGAAAGCCCTTTGAGTCTGCCGCAATCTTTCTGATACGCTCATGGGACGCAGGCGATACAAGATTAATCGTGTGGATTCCGTATTTCGTGGCATATGGGAGAAGCTCGTCGCGCTCCTCATACGGCATGTCAGGAACAATTACTCCGTCAATTCCTTTATCTTTGCAGATTGAGAAAAATTTATCTGTGCCATATACAAAGATTGTATTAAGGTACATCATCAAAAGAAGCGGTTTGTCAGTCTTTTTTCTGATATTTTCAACTGTTGTAAAAATGTGGTCGAGCGTTGTGCCGTTCTTTAATGAGCGGAGAGATGATTTCTGGATTGTCACGCCCTCTGCAATAGGGTCGGAAAACGGAACGCCAAGCTCGATTATGTCAGCGCCGCTGTCAAACATCTCAAGAACAGTTTTTTCGGTAGTTTCAAGGTCAGGGTCACCTGCTGTAATAAATGTAATCAGGGCCTTTCTGCCGTTTGCCGAAAGCTCGGCAAAACATTTGTCTATACGGTTCATATATGTATTTTCCTCCATTTACTGCTATATATTAAATGCTTTATGAGTTCTCAATGTCGTGTCCGCGGTAGCGTGCAATTGAGTAAACATCCTTATCACCGCGTCCTGAAAGGTTTATGACCATAATCTGGTCACGGCTCATCGCAGGTGCAATCTTAAGTGCAGCGGCAACCGCATGAGCTGATTCAATTGCAGGTATAATTCCCTCAACTCTTGACAGATACTCAAATGCACATACAGCCTCCTCATCAGTTACAGCCATATAATCGGCTCTTCCTGTTTTCCAGAGATTTGCATGCTCAGGCCCTATGCCGGGATAATCAAGCCCCGCTGATATTGAATAAACAGGAGCAATCTGGCCGTAATTGTCCTGAAGGAAAATGGATTTCATTCCGTGGAAAATGCCTGTGCTTCCGTTGGTGAGTGTCGCTGCATTCATAGGAGTGTCAGCACCGCGTCCTGCGGCTTCCGCTCCGACAAGACGTACAGATTCATCAGGAATAAAATTATAAAATGCGCCCATAGCGTTAGAGCCACCGCCTACGCATGCAACAACGCAGTCGGGAAGACGTCCTTCCTTCTCCATAATCTGTGTGCGTATTTCGGCGCTTATGACCTTCTGGAAGTCGCGTACCATCTGAGGATATGGGTGAGGTCCCATTACAGAGCCTATACAGTAAAATGTAGTCTCAATATTGGTACACCAGTCACGCATCGCCTCGTTAATGGCATCCTTAAGCGTTCCGGTACCGCTGTCGACAGGAACAACCTTTGCACCGAGAAGTTCCATTCTGTAAACATTGAGAGACTGGCGCTTTGTATCTTCAATTCCCATGTATACACAGCATTCAAGACCAAACAGCGCACATACAGTGGCAGTTGCAACGCCATGCTGTCCGGCACCTGTTTCAGCGATAATTCTCTTCTTGCCCATCCTTTTTGCAAGAAGAATCTGACCGAGCACGTTATTAATTTTATGTGAGCCTGTATGGTTCAAATCCTCACGCTTAATATAAATTTTTGCACCGCCGAGGTCATTAGTCATTTTCTCAGCAAAATACAGTAATGAAGGACGGTTTGCATAGTTGTGGTAAAGCTCATTGAGTTCTCTGATAAAATCAGGGTCATCCTTGTATCTGTTGTAAGCATCTTCAAGTTCAGATACAGCATTCATTACTGTTTCGGGAACATACTGCCCTCCGAAATCACCAAATCTTCCGGTTTTGTTCATTGTAATCCTCATTTCTGCGCCTGTTTTGCGCTATTTTCTTTCCTGTAAATGTTCATTATCTCTTTGATTTTATTCCTGTCCTTGAAACCGTCTGTTTCAATTCCGCCGGAAATATCAATATGAGGCGATATTGTAAGTGCCTCTTCAATATTTGCGGCATTGATGCCTCCGGCGAGAAAAAACGGAACATCAATCTGCGTATTTCTTATCAGATTCCAGTCTGCAGTTTTGCCGGTTCCTCCGGCTATGCCTTTTACATAGCTGTCAAGAAGAATAGAGTCACAACCAAGATTTACCGCTTCTTTAATGTCATCGGCAGAACGGACGCGCACAGCCTTCCAGACAGGAATACCAAGCTGCTTTATACGGCTTATGCAGCCGGCGTTTTCACTGCCGTGAAGCTGGATAACATCAAGGCCGACAGCATTTGCAATTAAAAAAACGTTTTCGGGCTGTTCATCAACAAACACACCAACTTTTTTGATTGTGCAGTCAAGCTTTGACGCAAGCTGTATGGCAAGCTCTTTTGTGATGCTTCGTTTAAAGCCCGGTGACAGAATCATACCCATGTAATCAGGCTTAAATTCGTTGACATATTCAATATCCTGCATGCGGGTCATCCCGCACAGTTTAATCACAGGCCTGCCCTCAGTGACTTCATGCAGTCACAAATTCCTTCGGCTCCGCTCCGCATAAGCGTTTCACCGACTAACACCGCATCGGCATTACATTCTTTGGCATAATGCATATCGGCGTTATTCTTAATGCCGCTTTCACAGACCACTAATGTTTTATCAGGAATAAGTGCAGAGAGACGTCCGGTGGTCTCAAGCGTAACCTCAAATGTTTTTAAGTTACGGTTGTTAATACCGATAATATCAAAACCGGCATTTACCAGCCGTGTAACCTCCTCTTCGTTATGTGCTTCTGCAAGAACATCAAGTCCAAGAGAATGTGCCAATCTATTATAACTGATTAATTCATTATCCTCAAGTATTGCCGCAATAAGAAGAACAGCATCCGCACCAATGGCTCTTGCCTCATATATCTGATATTCGTCAATTATAAAATCCTTTCGGAGAACAGGCAGATTAACGCAGCCACGTATGTCCTTAAGGTACCCGGATGAACCCTGAAAATAGTGCTCTTCGGTAAGACAGGATATGGCAGCGGCTCCGGCTTTTTCGTATTCTTTCGCAATCCGGCACGGGTCAAAGTCGGGCTGTATAAGTCCTTTTGACGGCGAGGCTTTTTTAACTTCGGCAATTACAGATAAACCCTTTTTTGAAAGAGCATTCTTAAAACTGATTATCTTACGGGTGCTGTTAATGGCACGGGTAATCATTTCGTCTGCCGGCACAAGCGCTTTCTCGCGTGCAAGCTGGAGCTTTCGTTCTGCTATTATGTCAGTAAGAAACATGTCATTCATAAATTCCTCCATTCCGCAGACTCATTGATGGCTGCAGATATTTATTCAGAAGTTTTATTGTACGGAATTTGTAAAATCTTTCATTTCGTTAAGTTTTGCAAGAGCTTTGCCGCTGTCAATCATTTCAGTGGCAATTGCAACACCCTCCTTAATGTCTTTGGCATTGCCTGAACAGTATATTGCACATCCTGCATTAAGAAGAACAGTATTTCTTTTTGCACCGCGTTCCTTTCCGCTTAAAATATCCAGAGTAATCTGTGCATTTTCCTGAGGAGAACCGCCCTGCAAATCCTCAGGCCGGCAGTATTCAAAACCGTAGTCGTGCGGGTCGATATCGTATTCTTTGATGGCTCCGTCACGAACCTCGGCAACATGCGTCACGCCGGTCATTGTTATCTCATCAAGTCCGTCGCTTCCGTTGACAACCATGGCACCTTTAATTCCAAGCTTGATAAGAACATTGGCCATAAGCGGCATCAGAGATTTATCGTAAATGCCGAGAACAATATAATCCGCAAGCGCAGGATTTGTAAGCGGTCCGAGAATATTGAAGAAAGTACGTACGCCGATTTCTTTTCTTGCAGGTGCTACAAAGCGCATTGCACCATGGAAAACCTGAGCAAACAGGAATGCAATATTAGTATTTTTAAGGCATTTTGCTGCATTTTCAGGAGAGAGCTTTATATTTACACCGAGTGCATCAAGGCAGTCAGCGGCACCGGATTTGCTGGAGGCTGCACGGTTGCCGTGTTTTGCAACAGGAATTCCGGCTGCTGCAATTACAAATGATGATGTGGTGGAAATGTTAAATGTTCCTGCCATGTCTCCGCCGGTTCCTACGATATCGATGGCAGAACGAAAACCGGTGATGACATTTGCCTTGCCGCGCATACCTTTTGCAAAACCGGTGATTTCGTCAATTGTCTCGCCCTTTATTCTCATTGCCATGAGAAATGCGGAAATCTGTGCAGGAGTTGCTGCATCTCCCATAATGATATTCATTGCGGCAAGGGCTTCATCTTCCGAAAGATTTTTGCCGTCTGCGGCAAGTGATATATATTTTTTAAGTGCCGTACGTTTCTCCTGGGGAATTGAAGGTGCTTCACCCTGCACATCCTTAATTCCGACACATTCGCTTAAGAAATTGGCAAGTATGTTGGTACCCATTTCGCAAAGGATAGATTCAGGGTGGAACTGCACCCCGTATACAGGATAGTCCCTGTGGGCAACTGCCATAATAACGCCGTTTTCATCCTCGGCAGTAATTTTAAGACATTCAGGAAGACTTTCCTTTTCAATAATGAGAGAATGGTATCTTGCAGCCGTAATATTCTCAGGTAGTCCGGCAAATAAAGGACATGTGTTGTCAAGTCTGACCTGTGAGGCTTTGCCGTGCATCGGAGCTTCACCTCTTACGATTCTTCCGCCAAAAACCTCTCCGATTGCCTGATGTCCGAGACATATTCCGAGAATAGGAAGCTTTCCTGCAAAATGTTTTATAACTTCTTCGCTGATTCCGGCTTCTTTAGGGTATGACGGACCCGGAGAGATTACAATTGCGTCAGGGGCAAGCTTTTCAATTTCCTCAATTGTTATTTCGTCGTTGCGCACAACTTTAATATGCGGATAAAGACCCTGCATTATCTGGTATACGTTATAAGTAAAGCTGTCATAGTTATCAATCATTAATATCATAGCGGTAATCCTTTCTTCGGTTAAATTTCTGAGGCGCCTGAAATTGCGTTAATCACGGCAGAGGCTTTTCTTACGGTTTCCTCATATTCTTTTTCGGGAACGCTGTCATAGACAATGCCTGCGCCCGCCTGAATGTAAGCTTTGCCGTTTCTGAAGAGAACGGTTCGTATTGCAATGCAGGTGTCGATGTCCCCGTTAAATGCAAGATATCCTACAGTTCCACCGTAAAGACCGCGCTTTACATTTTCAAGACTGTCGATTATCTCCATCGCTTTAACCTTCGGGGCACCGGAAAGAGTTCCGGCAGGAAGAACCGACATAAGTGCGTCCACAGGTGTCTTGTCATCGCTGAGTTCTCCCTCTACATCGGATACAAGGTGCATAAGCTTTGAATATCTTTCAACACGCATGAATTCTGTTACCTTAACTGTACCGGCCTTGCAGACGCGACCCACGTCATTTCTTCCGAGGTCTACGAGCATTGTATGCTCTGCGCGTTCTTTCGGGTCACTAAGCAGAGCCTTCTCATACTGCAAATCCTGCTCGGCAGTCATGCCTCTCGGATATGTTCCGGCAATCGGCTTGTTCAGTACTTTTCCGTCTGTGACGCTTACAAGCATTTCAGGGGAAGCGCCTGCTATGCAATAGTCCTTGTGGTCAAAGTAGTAAAGATACGGTGAAGGATTGGTAGAGCGAAGCAGCCTGTATACATCAAACGGCTCAGGCGGATTCTCGACTTCAAAACGCTGTGAGACAACAACCTGACTTATGTCACCGCAGAGTACATGCTCGCGGCACTGCTCAACCATATTGCAGAACTCTTCTTTGGTGTAGTTTGAATTTACCTTGATTTTATCAGCCCTTGCGTGCAGTGAATTCTCCGGCACATAGTGATGAAGCAGTCTGCCAAGCTTATCAGCGCGTATTCCGAGGTCTTCGTAGGCTTTCTCCAGAGCTTTCTCAAAGCTTAATCCCTTGCGCCCTGCATCTTCCATAAGTTCTTCCTTGTCGAGGTTAAGGATAATTACAGCTTTGTTGGAAAGGTGGTCGTAGGCGACAATTTCATGGTAGACAAACATATTGGCGTCGGGCATTTCAAGGTCATCAAAAGGCACATTTACAAGCTTTTTTTCATAGTAACGCGCCATGTCATACCCAAAATAACCAATCAGACCACCCGTAAGTTTTGGCATATTAATAAATTTAGGTGATTTGTATTTTTCCATAAGTTCGGAGAAGAGACGAATCGGGTCATCTGCGTCAACGGTTTTGGCTGTTCTGTCAGGATAAATAAATTCTGCCTTTTTATCCTTTATGCGGATTTCAGCTTTAGGGTTCAGACCTATAAATGAATATCTGCCCCACTGGTTTGAGTTATCAACTGATTCAAGAATGAAACAGTTATCATAATTTTCTTTCAGAATTGCAAACATTCTCACCGGTGTGAGGTTATCTGTAAGCAGTTCGTAGAATACAGGGACGATGTTGTACTCCCTGAATAATTCGATGGATTCCTGTAATGATGGATACATAATGTTTATCTCCTTTCAGATTGCATGATGTCAGAGGATAAAAAAACCCTGAGAAATGCATTGACTGCAATTCTCAGGGACGATGGTAATAATGACCTCCGTGGTGCCACCCTTATTCGCTGTATAAACAGCCTCAATAAGTATCAGGGAAAGAGCGCGTGTTAAAAAAATAAGCATCGTCAATTAATGACAATGCTGCATAGACCTACCTGACTATATAAAGTACGCAGCTTTTCGCATTAATACTCTTTCCACTTACGCAGGAACCGCGGCGGGGGCTACTTGACTTTAACAAGCGTTCACCCTGCTCCTCACAAACCCATTCACACCTATCGTACGTGCCATGCTCACACCAATGCACAGCTCTCTGTAACGCCGTTCTAAATGCTACTTGCTTTTGATCAAAGGATTTAGAATATATTAAACTAAACAACTAAGCCTATTCTAACACCATTGGATAATTTGTCAAGAAAATTTTTGCGAAGTCATAATTTTTCTGGCCGGCTCATATTTATAAAAAAGATACGTTGAGGGGGATTTTTGCCATATTATGAATGAGAAAGCATTGGTCGTGTTAGAGCAGTATGGACTTGAGGCGCTAAAGAGTGCGCGTGCCCGCGGAGGAATCGTTGCTGCCACAGGCGATGGCATTAAATTGTTGTACGAGTGTACTAAAAGTGACGGATTTTACGAGCGGGAAGACAGGATAACAAAGAGTCTGGAAATGACCGGGTTCAGATATATTGATACATATGTAAAAACCTTGGATGGAAGCCTGTTTGCGCAGGATACGCAGGGACGCAGGTATGTGTTGAAAAACTGGTTTGACGGAAAAGAATGTGATGTAAAAAATGTGGATAACATAATTGAGGCGGCGAGACTGCTCGCAAAGCTTCACATAAAGCTTGATGAAATGGAAAAATGTGAGGAGCTTATCCGCTATAATAATGCAAGTGACCTGAGAATGAAGTTCGACAAGCATACAAAAGAAATGAGGATGGTGGGAAATTATCTTAAAACCAAGAAAAACAAGAATGATTTTGAAATGCTGATAAGAAAGGTGCTGGTGCCTTTTCATGAAGAAGCGCTTGAGGCAATAGAACTTTTGGAGGGAACAGATTATGGAAAAAGGCTGGAAAAGGCACGTACATCACTTGAATTGTGTCATGGCAGCTATAATTATCACAATGTGCTGTTGTCTAATCGAGGGAATGCGGTTACTAATTTTGAGCACTGCTGTGTTGACTGCCAGATTTCTGATTTATATCAGTTCATGCGCAAACTTCTTGAAAAAAATGAGTGGGACGTAAGTCTGGGGCATATGATTCTTGAGGCATACGATTCTGTTCGTACAATCGGTGAAACAGACAGGAAATTGCTGGAGATAAATTTTATGTATCCGGAGAAATTCTGGAAAATAATTAACTTTTATCACAGTTCCAATAAGAGCTGGATTCCGAGGAAGAGCTTTGAAAAGCTTGAGAATGTAATAGCGCAGAATGACATTCGTCAAAAATTTGTACAGTCATTGCATTAAAACAGGCGTTATGCTAAAATGGTTTAGATATATAGCAGTAGTGGAGACGTTATAGTCCGAACCTGAATGCAGTGGAGAAAAATATGGATTTTATGCGCAGATTCAGCAACTTAATAAAAGAAAGTAAAGAGGCATGCAGTGCGGCGGGAGCGGTTATTCTCGCGGTTGTCATGTCTTTTTCGCTTGTAGCGTGTTCATTTTCAAAAAAGTCAGGTTCTTCAATAACGCCGGGAAGTGCCATACTTCCGATTGCAAGTAAGGCGGTGCAGCAAAGTGAAGCGGCGGAAAATCCCAATGAAATCAGGCTTACCGGTGTATTTACATATATTGATACGAATTCCCGCAAGATGCATTATATGGATGTTGAGAGCGGCAATGAATATGAGGTTGCATTTGGTGGCAGCACTGACATCAGAAATAAATATGACACAATTATTACCACAGCCAAGATGAAGATGTGTGCTATCTATGATGTTGTATGCAATAAAGACGGACTGGCGGTAAGCATAACCGAGTCGAAGAAAGCGTGGAGAATATCGGAGATTACGGGATTTGTGGCAGACGAGCGTGAGCAGGTTGCGACTGTAAGTTCAAATACATACAAATATGCAAAATCCGCAGTCGTTATGTCGGGCAGTGACAGGATACAGCCGGCTGAGATTATGAAGCAGGATGTTGTTACAGTTTGCGGGATTGACAAAACCGTTTATTCGGTCAATGTTGACAGAGGACATGGCTATCTTAAACTTACGGGAGTTGATAACTTTGTCGGCGGATTTGTGGATGTCGGAACAGAAATGGTTGCAATCGTAAGCAAGGACATGCTTATGACCGTGCCTGAGGGAGAATATAAGGTTTCAATACAGAATATGTCGAGGACTCTGTCAGGAAGCAAGTCAGTCAAAATTGAAAAGGATAAGGATGTGACGCTTGATTTCAGTGAATACAGAACTGAGGCAGTCAAGAACGGAATGGTTGAATTTTCCGTAACTCCTGCGGGAGCGGTTATGTATATAGACGGAACGCAGGTTTCATATGATGAGCCGCTTACACTTGACTACGGAAAGCACACGGTTGTGTTAAGGGCGAATAATTATCTCGTTTATGAAGAAGTATTTTTTGTAAAGCAAAGTTATGAGAAAAAGATAATTGATATGTCAATATCAAAGTCGAGTACCTCAAAGTCAGCGACTGCGGCACAGACAAGCGGTGCAGCGCAGACAACAAAGTCGGGACAGATACAAAGCTGGACATCTTCCGTGAAAACCACGAAAAGCAACACAGACATTGTAAACGGAACCGTAAAAAATCTTACAGAAGGATATTATGTCAATATCAAAGAACCGCAGGGTACGGCAGTTTATGTTAATAATTCCTACGTCGGAATGGCTCCGGTTTCGGTTGAAAAAAAGGCAGGAACAATGGTTATTGCGCTTACGATGGCAGGAAGACAGACAAGAAGCTATTCAATAGACATACCGAATGCAACCGGAGATATTAACTACTCATTTCCTGAACTTGAATTAAAAAATGCGGTTGGTCAGGAAAGTGTTTCACAGACAGCGTCAGAGTCATCATCTTCGCATCAGGAAACAAAGCCGGCAGCCAATTGAGAGCATAATTAAAGGTATCATTAAAGATATCAGTAAAGATATAATTAAAGGTGTATTTGCGGAAGATGTCCGCAATGGATAAAACAGCAGTGAAAGGATAATATTATGAATAAGAAAATGAATGTAAAATTTTCACCACCGGACATAACAGAGGAGGAGATAGAAGCAGTCGCAGAAGTAATGCGCTCGGGATGGCTTACGACAGGACCTAAGACAAAGCAGCTTGAAAAGGAAATTGCAGAATATGTCAATTCCGATGGCTGCGCATGCCTTAATTCCGCAACAGCGGCACTTGAGTGTGCACTTCATCTGTTTGGCGTGGGACCGGGGGATGAGGTTATTGTTCCTGCATACACATATACAGCCTCGGCAAGTGTTGTGTGCCATGTCGGTGCAAAGCTTGTGCTTGTTGATGTCGCACCGGGTTCATACCATATCGACTATGATGCGGTTGAAGCCGCAATCACAGAGAAGACAAAGGCTGTCATTGCCGTAGATATTGCAGGCGTTATGGTTGACTACAACAGACTTCATGCGACAGCCGAAGCAAAAAAATCTCTTTTTAAGCCTGCCAATGAGCTGCAGGAGGCATTTGGAAGGATAATGATACTGGCTGATTCCGCGCATGGCCTTGGTGCGTCAAGAGCAGGCAGAATGAGCGGTGAGTGTGCGGATTTTACGGCATATTCATTCCATGCGGTAAAGAATTTTACAACAGGAGAGGGCGGAGCACTTGTCTGGAAGAAAATTGACGGAGTGGACAGTGCAGACATTTATAAGAAACTTATGCTTCTGTGTCTTCACGGACAGTCTAAGGATGCCCTCGCAAAGACACAGCTTGGCGCATGGGAATATGATATTGTGGCTCCGTACTACAAATGCAATATGACAGATATCATGGCAGCGATAGGTCTTGTTCAGATGAAGAGATATCCGGGTATCCTGAAGCGCCGTGAAGATATAATAAATGTATACACAAAGGGACTTGCGGACTGTCCTGTGGAAGTGCTTAAGCATTACTCCAATCAGCCGCAGATACTTGGAAAGGCTGCGGATATACTGTCAGACAGTGCTGACAACGGCACAGGTGATGAGTTTAGGTCAAGCGGACACCTTTATCTTGTAAGACTTAAAGGAAAAGACAGTGATTACCGCAATAAGATTATTAAGGATATGGCAGAGATGGGCGTGGCTACCAACGTTCACTTCAAGCCGCTTCCGCTTCATACTGCATATAAGAATCTCGGATTTTCAATTGATGATTATCCGAATGCATATGCACAGTATGCTAATGAAATCACACTTCCGCTTCATACATGTCTTACTGATGAGGAAGCGGAGTATGTAATTGAGTGTTTTAAGACAGCACTCCGCAATAATCAGTAGAAATATTTTTAAACGCTGTTATGTAACCGGGGAAAGGAGAGGGTATGCATCTGAAAAAATGGGACGAGCTTCCTGAATTTATGAGAACAAATGCAGTCAGGGAATACTATGACATTTTATCAAAAAAGAAAGTAAGCCTTGTGCTTAAGCGCATTTTTGACATAGCTGCCTCATTTTTAATGCTGATAATACTCTGTCCGGTTATGCTGGTTATTGCTGTTATGATAAAGCTGGACTCAAAGGGACCGGTCTTTTTCAGACAGGAGCGCATAACGCGCTATGGAAGGGTTTTTAGAATCTATAAGTTCAGAACGATGGTTGACAGGGCAGATAAGCTCGGTTCACTTGTGACGGTGGAGCATGACAGCAGGATTACACGTGTTGGCAAAATGCTCAGGAAAATACGACTTGATGAGCTTCCGCAGTTAATTAACGTGCTGAACGGCGATATGACATTTGTCGGGACAAGGCCGGAGGTTAAACGGTATGTTGATGCATATACCGACGAGATGAATGCAACGCTGCTTTTGCCGGCAGGAATCACTTCGCAGGCAAGTATAAAATATAAGGATGAGGATGAGCTGCTTGCGGGTGCCGATGACATAGACAAAGTTTATATAGAGAAAGTATTGCCGGGCAAAATGCGATATAATCTTGAGAGCATTCGTAAATTCAGCTTTATTTCAGAGCTTGCCACAATGGTACAGACAGTTCTTGCCGTATTTTAGGATTTGTTATTTTGTTTTGACATTTTCAGTGAGGAACTAAGACATGATTTTCATGACAATATGTGTAATTGCATACAATGAGGAAAAGACTCTGCCGGGTATCCTTGAGGATATATGCGCACAGGATTATGACCATTCCTATATGGAGATTGTGTTAGTTGACAGCGCTTCAACAGACTCTACCAAATCCGTGATGCAGGAATTTGCGGCAGTGCACACGGAGTTCAGACAGGTTCTGGTACTTGATAATCCGAAGAAAACGCTTCCGTGCGGGTGGAATGTTGCTCTTAAAGCATATAATGGCGAAGCGATTCTTAAGGTGGATGCACATGCGAGAATACCATCGGATTTCGTGACTAAGAATGTCCGGGTGCTTGAAAGCGGTGAAGATATTGCAGGAGGTGCAAGACCAAATGTAATTGATGATGATACGCCGTGGCAGCAGACACTTCTGCTTGCGGAAAGCTCGATGTTTGGAAGCAGCATTGCGCCGTACCGTCGTAACCCGGGACGAAGCTATGTAAATTCAATGTTTCATGCGGCATACAGGCGTGAGGTGTTTGAGAGCGTAGGCGGTTTTAATGAAAAGCTCGGAAGAACTGAGGACAATGAAATTCATTACAGGATACGCAAGGCAGGATACAGGCTGTGTTTTGACCCTCAGATTGTCTCTTTCCAGCATATAAGAAGCTCTCTGGGCAAAATGCTTAAACAAAAATATGCCAACGGCTTCTGGATAGCGCTGACAACGGGCGTATGCCCTGAATGTCTGTCACTGTATCATTATGTGCCGTTTGCATTTGTTATGGCAATTATTATGTCTGCGCTTTTGCTTGCTGTTACTTCATGCGTACATGCGTCAGCAGCTTTCGGCGTTGTGGCATGTCTTACCGGAATTATGTGGGGAGCATACTGGCTGCTTGCGGTTCTGATGGCTGTAATGGCTGTTGTAACGGCAAAACCAAAGGCGCGCAATATAACTAATGTCTGCCTTCCGGTACTCTTCTTCCTTTTGCATATAAGCTACGGCATAGGAACTGTTGCAGGTTTCCTGAAACTTCCGGCATTTTTACGTGAATATAAAAATTAATGGAATATTAAACATATATGTGTTATAATGCGCCATGAATCATTAATTAATATAGTATTATTTGAGGATGGATTGTGATGAATCAGACCAGAAAGGATAAAATACAACTTTTTGTAAGACGCGTCTGCCTGATTACAATGGATATAATTCTTGTAAATATATCCGTGCTTCTGGCACTCCTTATGCGTTTTAATGTAACAATAGAGAGTATACCTGAAGAATATATTTATAAATATGAGCAGTTTATGATTCCGTTCACCCTGATTACACTTCTTGTATTCTGGTTTTGCAGAATCTACCACAGTCTGTGGGAATATGCCAGCATAACCGAGCTTTACAAGATTGTTGAGGCATGTACGATATCAGAGGTAATTCATTGCTGCGTGACAATGTTTCTGGGGCTGGGGCTTCCGCGAAGCACATATTTTATGACATGGATATTCCTTGTTGTTTCAGTGAGTGCAAGCCGTTTTATGTACCGTTTTATCCGTACCGGACTTAACAGATACCGCACAACAGAAGATGATGTCAGAATCATGATTATAGGTGCGGGCAATGCAACGAATGTGCTTATACGTGAGATTTCAATAAGCCACTATCTTGCAAACAGCAAGGTTGTATGTGTAATTGACGATAATCCTAACAAGGTCGGAAAATATATTCACGGTATTAAGGTTGTAGGAACCCGTGATGACATTAAGGAAATGGCAAAGCAGTATGATGTGGATGAAATTATTTTTGCAATCCCGTCAGCTTCCGTTGAGAACCGTAAAGCTATACTCAGCATTTGTAAGGAAACCGACTGTGACTTGAAGATTCTTCCGGGTGTTTACCAGATGGTGGACGGAGAGATTAATATCAAAGATATCCGTCGGGTTGATGTGCTTGATTTACTTGGAAGAAACCCTGTAGAAGTCGATATTGAATCAATTATGGGCTATGTTAAGGATAAGGTTGTGCTTGTTACCGGAGGAGGCGGCTCAATCGGAAGCGAGCTCTGCCGCCAGCTTGTTTCTCACAAGCCGAGAAAGCTGATTATCTTTGATATTTATGAGAACAATGCCTACGATATACAGCAGGAGCTTTTCAGGGAACACAGAGATGCCAATGTTGAGACGCTTATAGGTTCTGTGCGCAATGTCGGCCGTCTTGAGTCAATATTTGAGCAGTACAGACCGGATATTATCTATCATGCGGCAGCTCACAAGCATGTGCCGCTGATGGAGGAAAGTCCTAATGAAGCAGTCAAAAATAATGTAATCGGAACATATAATGTAGCCAGAATGGCAGATAAATACGGCGCTGAGAAATTTGTGCTTATATCAACTGACAAGGCGGTCAACCCTACTAACGTAATGGGAGCAACAAAGCGCATATGCGAAATGATTGTCCAGTCATTTAATGAAAAGTCAAAAACCGATTATGTAGCTGTAAGATTCGGCAATGTTCTTGGAAGTAACGGAAGCGTTATACCGCTGTTTAAGAAGCAGATTGAAGCGGGAGGTCCCGTAACGGTTACGGACCCTAATATTATAAGATATTTTATGACAATTCCGGAGGCAGTTTCTCTGGTGCTTCAGGCAGGAGCCTATGCTAAGGGAGGAGAGATATTTGTACTTGATATGGGTGAGCCGGTTAAGATTGATGACCTTGCCAAGAACCTTATCAGACTTTCCGGTTACACGCTGGGAGTGGATATGAATATCGTATACACAGGCCTGCGTCCGGGAGAGAAACTTTATGAGGAGCTTCTTATGGACGAGGAGGGACTTCAGGAAACGGCAAATAAGCTGATACACATCGGCAAACCAATTGATTTTGATAAGGAAAACTTTGCACATAACCTTGAACGCCTTGAACAATGGGCATATGACGAGAAGGAGGATATCCGCTCGCTAATCAAAGAGGTTGTGCCGACGTACCAGCCTAAGAAAGTCTGAACACATTAATCATCTCCCGGGTGAGGCTTATATCGGTCTCTGCCGGGAGTTCTTCTTTTGTCACCCATGCTGCCATGGAGAGTTCATTTTCATCAAGAGTGATTGTGTCATCACCGTCAAGCTCACACCAGAAGCCCATGAGAAGCGTATCAGAGAAAGGCCAGGGCTGGCTTTTGTAAAAACGTATGTTTTTGACATGAAGACCTACTTCTTCCATTACTTCGCGGCGCACGGTATCTTCGATTGACTCACCTATTTCATTAAAGCCTGCAATCAGGGCGTAACGCTTATACTCGCGACCGGCATACTTTGATACAAGCAGACGGTTGCCGTTGGTAACACCGACTATAACGGCAGGACAGATTTTCGGGTATTCAATATTGTTACAGCTTTCACAGTACATCATACGTTCCTTTTCACCGTGCTTCATAGGATGGCCGCAGTGACCGCAGTAACGGCGGTCGTCATACCAGTTGTGAAGCTGAAGACCGGTGACACCGGCAAATGCCCTGTACATTGGAAGTGCGGTGCGAAGGCGGGAGATTTCAGTGTATGAATATCCCGGAAGTAAGGCCTCATCAAATTCAGGAATCAGGTAGTAGTGGCATTCATCGATTGTGAACAGGTATGTATAGTTTTCATAAATGCCGGGAATTTTGTCTGCCAGTTCCTTAAACTGCGGATACAGTATCCTTGTGCTGTCCTCCGCTTCACTGCGAAGCAGCACTTTCCTTTCCTTATATGCAAGAATAATGCCTTCACCATCAGGTGCGGCAGGCTTGTACTCATTGTGGTAAACATGTGGCTGGATGTCCTGTAGCATATCAAACTCCATTCTGCAGATGTCTGCTGAAAAATTCTTTACTTTGTAATGTATATTGAATAATTTAACATGTTTTTTGAAAAAAATCACGAATAGATTGTTTTTTGGTAAAATCTATGCTAACATTGAAAAATAGGAGTAGTAGGATTATTATTTGGAGGATTGCATGAAGTTTATTACTATTGGTGAAATCATGATGAGACTTTCGCCGCCTAACTATGATAAATTAGTATCAACGCATGATCTTATTGTAAACTACGGAGGGGCAGAAGCTAACGTGGCTGTTTCACTGGCGTGTCTCGGCGTTGATTCAACATTGTTTACGGTTCTGCCTAATACAGATTTGGGAAAATCCACAATCAGCTATCTCAAGGCAAATGATGTGCATACAAGGCAGATTATCAAGTCGGAAGGAAGAATGGGTATTTATTATCTTGAGGAAGGCGTTGCAGCAAGGCGCTCCCAGGTAATTTATGACAGAGAGCATTCAGCATTTGCCGAATATGATTATTCTGATATTGACTTTGATGAAATTATGAAGGAGTATGACTGGCTTCATATCAGCGGCATCACTCCTGCACTTTCATATAACTGCCGCCGTCTTGTAGACAAGGCACTTAAGTCTGCGCATAAGATGGGACTTACGGTAAGCTTTGACCCTAACTTCAGGGCTAATCTCTGGAGCTTTGAGACAGCGAGAGATGTCTTAAGTACTTATATGCCTTATGTGGATGTACTTATCGGTATTGAGCCTATCCACTGCTATAATGAGGATGGCGTGACAGATGTTAAGGATGGCCTGTCAATGCAACCTTCATTTGAAGATCAGGACAGGGTTTTCAAGGCCCTTGACAATAAATACGGTCTTAAGGCAATTGCAAGAACTGTGCGCTATGCACATTCAGGAAGCAATAATTCTCTCAAAGCTTTCTATTATACTGAGGGAAAGACATATGAGAGCAAGCTGATTAATTTTGATATCGTTGACCGTGTCGGAGGCGGTGATGCATTTTCATCAGGTCTTATATATGCCATGATGGAAGGCATGAGCTGTCAGGATACAGTTGATTTCGCAGTTGCGTCATCAGTAATGAAGCATTCAATTCACGGTGATACCAACATTACAACACGTGAGCAGATTGAGGCAATTATGCGTGAAGAACATGACATCAAAAGATAATTAAATGCTTGACATTCACTCTACATTTTTATAAAATTAGCATAAATGCTGTGACGAAGACAGTAGGATTTTTTCAAAAGTCTCAGAGAGCCGGGGCAGCTGCGAGCCGGTACGAGTAGAATTTATCCGAATATCACTTCTAAGCATCGGTCCGAAATTAAAGCTGTACTGCAGCCGAAAGAGTAGATTCCGACGGGGCTCCTACCGTTAGCAGGGACGCATATGCTGGTATGTCGTAATAGGAATTTTCAAGAATGCAGTTTTAGCCTTCGCCCATTACGGCGGAGGCTTTTTAGTATTTTATTGAAGAAAGGAAACAAATACAATGGTTTACGAAAAGGTATCACCCGATTTGAATTTCGTGGAGAGAGAGAAGAAAACAGAGCAGTTCTGGAGAGACAATCACATTTTCCAGAAGAGTATCGACAGCCGTAAAGAGGGAGAGACATATACATTTTATGACGGACCTCCGACAGCTAACGGCAAGCCGCATATAGGTCATGTGCTTACTCGTGTTATTAAGGATATGATTCCGAGATATAAGACCATGAAGGGATATATGGTTCCAAGAAAGGCAGGATGGGATACACACGGACTTCCTGTCGAGCTTGAGGTTGAGAAGATGCTCGGACTTGACGGCAAGGAGCAGATCGAAGAGTATGGACTTGAACCATTTATCAAGCATTGTAAGGAGAGCGTATGGAAATACAAAGGTATGTGGGAAGATTTCTCAAATACCGTCGGCTTCTGGGCTGATATGGATGACCCATACGTAACATATGACAATAACTTTATTGAGTCTGAATGGTGGGCGCTTAAGGAAATCTGGAACAAAGGTCTTTTGTATAAGGGATATAAAATTGTTCCGTACTGCCCTCGTTGCGGAACACCTCTTTCAAGCCATGAGGTTGCACAAGGATATAAGACAGTAAAGGAGCGCTCGGCAATCGTGCGTTTCAAGGTCGTTGGAGAAGACGCATATTTCCTTGCGTGGACGACAACACCATGGACACTTCCTTCCAATGTTGCACTTTGCGTTAACCCTGAGGAGACATACTGCAAGGTAAAGGCTGCTGACGGATATACTTATTATATGGCGGAGGCGCTTCTCGATAAAGTACTTGGCAAGCTTGCAGAGCAGGATTCTGATGAGAAGGCATACGAAATCCTTGAGACATATAAGGGAAAGGATTTGGAATATAAGGAATATGAACCGCTTTTCGCATGTGCGGGAGAAGCTGCGGCAAAGCAGAATAAGAAAGCACATTTTGTTACATGTGACAGCTATGTAACGATGACAGACGGTACAGGTATAGTTCATATTGCACCTGCATTCGGTGAGGACGACTCCAAGGTCGGCAGAAAATATGACCTGCCGTTTGTACAGTTTGTCGACGGAAAGGGTGAGCTTACAAAGGAAACACCATATGCGGGAGTATTTGTTAAGAAGGCCGATCCGATGGTGCTTACAGACCTCGAAAAGGATGGCCTGCTCTTTGACGCACCTAAGTTTGAGCATGATTACCCATTCTGCTGGAGATGTGACACACCGCTTATCTACTATGCAAGAGAATCATGGTTTATCAAGATGACAGCGGTTAAGGATGACCTTATTAGAAATAATAATACAATTAACTGGATTCCTGAGAGCATCGGCAAGGGACGTTTTGGAGCATGGCTTGAAAATGTTCAGGACTGGGGTATCAGCCGTAACCGCTACTGGGGTACACCGCTTAATGTATGGGAGTGTGAATGCGGATGCCAGCACAGTATAGGAAGCATTGCAGAGCTTAAGGAAATGTCAGATAACTGCCCTGACAATATTGAGCTTCACAGACCGTATATTGACGAAGTTACAATCAAGTGTCCGAAGTGCGGAAAGCCTATGCACAGGGTACCTGAGGTTATTGACTGCTGGTTTGACTCGGGTTCAATGCCGTTTGCACAGCATCATTATCCGTTTGAAAATAAGGAGCTTTTTGAGCAGCAGTTCCCGGCACAGTTTATTTCGGAGGCAGTTGACCAGACGAGAGGATGGTTTTATTCGCTTCTTGCCATTTCAACGCTTCTGTTTAATAAAGCTCCATATGAAAATGTAATCGTTCTGGGACATGTTCAGGATGCAGACGGACAGAAGATGAGCAAGTCTAAGGGTAATGCAGTTGACCCGTTTGATGCGCTCTCAAAGCACGGAGCAGATGCAATCCGCTGGTATTTCTATGAGAACAGCGCACCGTGGCTTCCAAATCGTTTCCATGACAAGGCTGTTACTGAAGGACAGCGTAAATTCATGGGTACAATCTGGAACACATATGCGTTCTTTGTACTCTATGCAAATATTGATGAATTTGATGCAACAAAGTATGCACTTGAATATGACAAGCTTCCTGTAATGGATAAATGGATTCTTTCAAAGCTGAATACACTTGTCAAAACAGTTGACAATAATCTTGCAGAGTACAAGATTACTGAGACAGCAAGAGCTCTTGAGGATTTCGTTGACGAACTTTCTAACTGGTATGTAAGAAGAAGCCGTGAAAGATTCTGGGCAAAGGGAATGGAGCAGGATAAGATAAATGCTTACATGACTCTATATACAACACTTGTAACGCTTGCTAAATGTGCAGCGCCTATGATTCCGTTCATGACAGAAGACATTTACCAGAATCTTGTGAGAAGTATTGACAAGACGGCACCTGAAAGCGTACATCTTTGTGATTTCCCTGTTGCCAATGAGGCATGGATTAACAAAGAGCTTGAGGATGACATGGAGGACGTAATGAATGTTGTTGTAATCGGACGTGCGTGCCGTAATGCAGCCAACATCAAGAACCGTCAGCCGATTGGAAATATGTTCATCAAGGCACCGTGGACGCTTGGTGAGTTCTATCTCGATATTGTAAAGGAAGAGCTGAACGTAAAGAACGTAGAATTTAAGGATGACGTAAGAGATTTTACATCATACACATTTAAGCCACAGCTTAAGACGCTCGGACCAAAGTATGGAAAGATTCTTAATGATATCCGCAAAGCGCTTGCAGAGATTGATGGCAATGAAGCTATGGAACAGCTTAATTCTTTAGGCTATCTGAAGCTTAATATAAACGGAACTGATATTGAGCTTGAAAAGGCAGATTTGCTCATTGATATGGCACAGACGGAAGGGTATGTGGCTGACAGCTATGCAGGTGTAACTGTAGTCCTTGAAACAACGCTTACTCCTGAGCTTATCGAGGAAGGCTTTGTCCGTGAGATTATCAGTAAAATCCAGCAGATGCGTAAGGAAGCTGATTTTGAGGTTATGGATAAGATTGCGGTTTCGTTTGAAGGAAACGAAAAGATAGCCGAACTTGTTAAGAGAAATGAGGAGCTGATTAAGTCGGAAGTGCTTGCTGACAGGGCAGAGTATGACTCTGTTAAAGGTTTCACAAAAGAGTGGAATATTAACGGTGAAAGTGTTAAAATAGGTGTTGAGAAGCTTTCATAAATATTTACAGGGAACGGATTTGTTTCCGGAATGGAGGAAGTGAAAAAATATGGCAGTAAATTTTGATAAGGAAGAGTTTAAGAAAAGTGTTTCGGATAACCTGAAGGTGCTGTATAGAAAAACAGTGGAAGAAGCTGACAAGCAGCAGATTTTTCAGGCGGTCAGCTACTCTGTAAAGGATATGGTAATGGACCGCTGGCTCGCAACCCAGAATGAATATGAGAAGCAGGATGCCAAGACAGTTGTATATATGTCAATGGAATTCCTTATGGGACGCGCGCTCGGCAATAATATGATTAACCTTACAATGTATAAGGAAATCAAAGAAGCTCTCAGTGAGATGGGGCTTGATATTAATGTAATAGAAGACCAGGAGCCGGATGCAGCTCTTGGCAACGGAGGTCTTGGAAGACTTGCCTCATGTTTCCTTGATTCTCTTGCAACGCTTGGATATCCTGCATATGGTTGCGGAATCAGATATAAATACGGAATGTTCAAGCAGGAAATCAGGGACGGATATCAGGTTGAAGTTCCTGATAACTGGCTTAAGGACGGCAATCCGTTTGAACTTAAAAGACCGGAGTATTCATATGAGATTAAGTTTGGCGGTTATGTAAGATGCTATAAGGACGAGAATGGCAAGGATAAATTCGTTCAGGAGGATTACCGCTCCGTAATTGCGGTTCCGTATGATATGCCAATTGTCGGATATGGCAATAATGTCGTTAATACACTGATTATCTGGGATGCTGAACCGGTTAATACATTTAACCTTGAATCATTTGATAAGGGAGATTATCACAAGGCCATTGAGCAGGAGAACCTTGCAAAGAATATAGTTGAGGTGCTTTATCCTAACGATAACCACTATGCAGGTAAGGAGCTTCGTTTAAAGCAGCAGTACTTCTTTGTATCTGCCAGCCTTCAGAGAGCTATTGCAAAATTTAAGAAAAATCATGATGATATCAGAAAGCTTCCTGATAAGTATGTATTCCAGCTTAATGATACACATCCGACAGTTACTGTTGCAGAGCTTATGAGAATCCTCATGGATGAGGAAGGCTTGAACTGGGAAGAAGCATGGGAGGTAACAACTCACTGCTGTGCATATACAAATCATACAATTATGGCAGAGGCTCTTGAAAAATGGCCGATTGAGCTTTTCTCAAGACTTCTTCCGAGAGTATACCAGATTGTGGAGGAGATTAACCGCCGCTTTGTAGAGCAGATTAAGATTAAATATCCGGGCAACCAGGAGAAAATCCGTAAGATGGCTGTAATTTATGACGGTCAGGTAAAGATGGCTAATCTTGCTATAGTAGCGGGATTTTCGGTAAATGGTGTTGCAAGGCTGCACACAGAGATTCTTAAGAATCAGGAGCTCAAGGATTTCTACGAAATGTTCCCTGAGAAGTTCAATAACAAGACTAACGGAATTACCCAGAGACGTTTCCTTCTTCACGGCAATCCGCTTCTTGCTGACTGGATTAATGACAAGATTGGTGATGACTGGATTACCAACCTCTCACATCTTGAAAAGCTTAAGTTTTATGTTGATGATGAGAAATGCCAGCATGAATTTATGCAGATTAAGTATCAGAACAAGTTAAGACTTGCAAAATACATCAAAGAAAATAACGGTATTGATGTAGACCCTCGTTCAATCTTTGATGTACAGGTAAAGAGACTGCATGAGTACAAGAGACAGCTTCTCAACATTCTGCATGTAATGTATCTGTATAATGAACTTAAGGAACATCCGGATATGGATATGCCGGCGCAGACATTTATATTTGGTGCGAAGGCAGCAGCAGGTTATAAGATTGCAAAGCTTACAATCAAGCTTATTAACAATGTTGCCAATGTCATTAACAACGACGCTTCAATCAACGGAAAGTTAAAGGTTGTATTTATTGAGAATTATCGTGTTTCAAACGCAGAGATTATATTTGCGGGTGCAGACGTAAGCGAGCAGATTTCTACAGCTTCAAAAGAGGCATCGGGAACAGGTAATATGAAATTCATGCTTAACGGCGCGCTGACACTCGGAACAATGGATGGCGCCAATGTTGAGATTGTTCAGGAGGTTGGCGAGGACAATGCAGTTATATTCGGTCTGAGCTCTGATGAGGTTATCCGTTATGAGAATGAGGGCGGATATGACCCAATGGAAATCTTTAACAATGACCAGGATGTGCGCAAGGTGCTTATGCAGCTTATCAATGGTGAATATTGCAGAGAAAATCCTGAGCTGTTCAGGGATATTTACAATTCACTTCTGTATAATGCAGGCGGCAGAAGGGCAGACACATACTTTATTCTTAAGGACTTCCGCTCATATGCGGATGCACACCGCAGAATGATAGAAAAGTACAAGGATGAAAAGGGCTGGGCCAAGTCAGCGATGTTAAATGTTGCATGCTCAGGCAAGTTCTCATCTGACCGTACAATTGAGGAGTATGTAAGAGATATCTGGAAGCTTGAGAAAGTTAAAGTAGAACTCTAAAATTAAAATATTTTCAAATTTTGTAGTACCCTACGAATTTTTAACCATTTTTTTGGTGAATGCGTTAATTGATTCGGGGGTACTATTTTTGTATAATGAAAATCCAACATAAAAATGTGTACGGGCTCATAGTCTTTAGAGAGGCAGGGAGGTGAGAACGTGCAGATGAAAGCCATGCAAAAAATTACGGCGGTAATGTCAGTTTGTATTCTTATTCCGTGGTTGATAACAATTGCTGTTACCGGCGTTGTGAAAAGAGAGATTTCAGATGTCGGACAGGATGTAAAGCGCGTAAGGATAGATGTCGGCAAGACAGTTATGGAGATAAGTGTTGACGATTACATAGCAGGTGTGCTTGCATCAAGACTTTCGTATGGCGAGGAGATAGAACTTCTTAAAGCAGAGGCTGTTATGGTAAGAACTGAGGTATATGCGGCAATGGGTGACGGAATCTGCATAGAAGATGATGAGCTTTCCATGACTTATCTAAGCGACAAGGAGCGAAGAAAGCTTTGGGGAAGTGAATATGATGAGAAGGAATCGCTTGTCGAGGATTGCATAAGCTCGGTTTCCAATCTGGCAATTCAATATGAAGGCAGCTTCATCCACTGTCCTTATACGGCAGTAAGTTCAGGCAGGACAAGAGATGGGAGCAATAACGGTTCGGGAACATTAAATTATTTAAAGTCGGTTGAGTGTTCCGGCGATATTCAGGCAGATAATTTTTTGTGCGTATTTACCAGGTCGAATGATGATTTTGTCAGGCTGTGCAATAAGAGATTTAATGCATCGACTGTCGGGACAGATACAGGTATCAGCAGGAATGCACCGCTTGAGTCAGTGCAGATAGTATCAAGGGATGCAGCGGATTATGTGAATAAAGTAAAGGTGGGAAGTGTCATTGTTACGGGTGAGGAACTAGCAGATGCACTGGGACTTGCATCACCCTGTTTTTACTTTGACAATGCAAAGGAACAGGATGGAACGCAGTGCATAAGAATAACAGTTAAAGGCAGCGGAAGCGGATATGGACTGAGCCTTAATGAAGCGGGCAGAATGGCTTCGGATGGAAAAAATTATGAAGAAATTTTAAAATATTTTTACAGCGGAATAACAATAACTGACGTATAGAAAATACAAATCAGGACAGAATATTAACATCAATAAGCCATACATCAGCAATTGCGATGGCGGAATGTGAGGTTAATATGAGGAAGAATAAAAAGAGAAATCCCGAAAAGCTATTATCAATAATAGTTGCAGGTGCACTTGTCTGCGCGTTGGCTGTTGGTGTTATTTCTGTGGCAAACAGCACCAAAGATGGGACGGCTAATATTGTAGATCTCAATGAGACAAAGGCTGAGCAGGCGAAAAATATTAATAACGATAATGAAAAAGATAACCAAAAGAACGATGCAGATACAGAGCCGGATAATTATGTGAAGAATGAAGCGACAAAGGCGGCTGATGACAAGTCATTGATTACTGCGCCGTCTCAGGCAGAGCTTCCGACTAAGGGGAATTCAAAGAACGTTGCGGCGGATTCCGATGGCAGTGTGCGTGCAAAGTATTCATTCGGCGAGAATGACACACTCAAATGGCCGGTTAAAGGTGATGTGGTGATGAAATTCAGCATGGACAGCACCGTATATTTCAAGACACTTGGGCTTTATAAGGTCAATCCGGCAGTAAATATTTCTGCGCCTGTCGGCACCGGTGTTGTAGCGGCCGCGTCAGGTGTTGTAACTTCAGTTACACAAAGTGAAGAGACAGGCACAACCGTTTCAATTTCCATAGGCAATGACTATGTTACAACATATGGTCTTTTGGACGGTGTCAACCTTAAAAAGGGTATGACTGTTGTGGCAGGGGACGTAATCGGCAAAGTGGCAGAGCCATCCAAGTATTATACAGAGGAAGGGCCTAACCTGTATTTTAAACTGACAAAGGCTGATGCGCCGGTAGACCCGATGGTTTATTTTGAGTAAAAAAGATTGCTGTAAAGAATTTCTTTACAGCAATCAGATACATAATCATATAGTAAATTTACTTATTTTTCTGTGTGGTAATCCACTCAGGCAGCTTTTTATCAATGATATCAAATGGAACAGGTCCTAAGTCCATAATAAATTTATGAAATTCTTTCAAATCAAACTTATCTCCAAGAGCTGAAGAAGCCTGATTTTTCCAGTCCATGAATGCAAAGCCGCCAACAGAGTATTTTGGATATGATCCGGGTTCTGCAATCAGATAATTGTAAAGATGGTCGATATCTAAATTATCAGATATTCCCCAGTCCTTAAGGAAAATCTTAAGGCGTTCCTTTGTCCATCCGTAATAGTTCACACCCATATCCATCTTGGCATACAATCCGAGTGTTACCTTCTGATTTTCCCTTAGAAGCTGGAATAATTTATTGTCGGAGGCAGCATCATCGTAGTCGTAGGCACATAATTCAGCATATGTTGCCCAGCCTTCGATATATCCGCCGGGTTCAAGCAGCCTTCTTATCGGCTCAGGGTTAAGACTTAAAAAATATGTGTGCTGGTAAAGGTGGCCGGGATATCCTTCATGTGCAATGGTAGGATATAATTCCGAATAATTGCAATTATACTTATTAACAAGTATGACATTATTAGTGTAATTGTCAATCTGAGCAATAATATACATTGCAGGATTGGCAAATGCTTCAAGGGACTTATCAATATCCTTGATTTCGTAATTGACATTTGGCGCAGCAGGAAAATCATTTTCTATTTTTTTCTTTAAATCCGTAATAATTTTATCGGGTTCAGTTGATGTAAATGAAAAGTTATCAAGACCCGCTGTGATTGTCTGGTCTGAGAGGAGTATTGACTGAATGGACAAATATGATGCAGTAATATACTGGTCAAGCATCTCATCCAGCTCATCCATTGATTTTGACCATCCAAGGTCTGATTTAATAATATACTCATAGTATTTCCGGCCATCAGGATAACTGCTAAGCCCGCCGCTGTACTTACCGGTGCCCATAAGACCTGTTATGCCGTCTATAATAATCCGATATGCCGGAATAACCGAATCGGTAACCGCAGTTTTGTTGGCAGATATAAAAGCAGCTTTTTCTGACTGTGAAATATCCGTAAGCCCGTTGAGCCTGTTTTCAAATGTCCTTATAAGAAAAGAGTCATCACCGCTGTTTTCATCAATAAATGTACTGCACTGCTTCACAAGTTCCGATGCTATATCGTCTGACATGAAAAGACCGGCTTTGGAGCGTAATTTTTCCAATTCAATAAGCTCGGTAAAATAGCGTTTCATATCATTGAGCAGTCCAATGTAATCCTCTACATCACTTTTTGAGTAAAATTCATATTCGGTGAGTAGTATTGGAAGATACACGGTTACACCGCTGTATGGTGTAAGTTCTGTGCCATACATATACAAATCGCTGTATTCAAGCTCTGTCTGTAACATATTTTTCAGAATATCGTACGTAGCCTGCTGGCTTTTTGACAATTCATTATATTTAAAGGTTGAAAGCCGGTTGAGTAAATCTGTTATTTTGGCTGTATCGTCAAGCTTATCAAATTCAATTTTGCCAAACGTGGCAGGATATTTTTCTATGCCGAATTTTGCAGGGTCCTTTGCAACGCAGTGAAGGTTCAGAGTATTGTCTGACAGTTCATCCTTAAATATTTCGTTGGTAAAATCATTAAAACTTTGTAAATCCTTTTCTGCATAGGACTGAGAAGGATTTTCAGAACTTATTGATGCTGATGGGGTTTCCTCATTACTGATTACACCGGTAAAACTGCATCCGGCAAGAGAAATTGATAAAATTACAGCCAGTAATGCCGCAGAAATCTTTTTGTAAATCTTTAAGGCTTTCAATATATTTTTCCTCCCTATGTTACTAATATCCATTATTAATTATATAGTTCAATATATCATATTATCATGGGAATAAACAAATGTTTATTAAAATTATACAACTCTAAATTAAAGGGGGCAAAAGTTTGAGAAATAAAAAAATTACAGCAATTATATTTTGTGCGTTATTTATGCTTGGGGGAATGTTTATAATTAAGGCGCGGTCAGAGGAAAGAGAGATAAAATATTTTGATGAGCAGGGCAGGCTCTCATTTACAATGAGGGACAACCCGGCAATACATACGGCATATAAGACGATAGCATGGACAATTAAAAAATATGATCTGCCTATCGGACATCCTGATAATATAACTGTAACGGTGCAGCTTGAGGATGAATCTTTTCTCGGAGATGATGGATTTATGCATACTACAATTTATGTAAGCAGGGAGGCAATACTTGAAAAGGTGCGTGAATGTTCAGATGACTGGCTTGATGAAATTAAGAGAAGCGGCGGAATCGCTTATCTTGATAATATAATGACGGTAAGTGTTGACGGAGTGCTGCAGGGAGCGATTCTTGAGGATGGCAGCTATGAAGGAGAGGTTTATGATACATTTGAGGGAATTTCACAGGCAAGAAACTGGAAAAATCCTGAAGACTTAAAGCAGTACTTCGGAAGAATGGTTGCTATTCCGGCGGACGAGCCGAAGCATGAACAAAAGCCGCCGGAGGACGAAAATGTGAGTATGGTATCGGATTATAATTATTCTGACAGCGGACTCTCGATAGGGCGTACAGGGAGGCTTACGAGTAAGGAATATGATGTGCAGCAGGCCGTCCCGGTTCTTGAAAATGTTGACGCACAGGGTAGTTTCAGCACATATGGCTACAGACTGTGTTACCGGAAGGAGTCGGGAAACAGGACATACGGAGTGAAGGTAGTATCGGAATATACTCTTCAGTGGAAAGATATATATGGCAATGAGTACAGAGATAATGTCTGTGTCACCGACTGGTATGATGTTACCCGCTCATATTCTCACTATGTGGCAGATACACTGGATTTTTACAGACTGAAATGCTGGCAGTTTGAAAATCCCGCAATAGGCAGTCATGTAATTGAAAATACAGACAATATTGAGATTATACGTTCTGCAATAGCGTATATTGAAGATGCACCATTTCAGGACGAAGTCCGGTATGACGGCGGTGTAATTACCGGACAGGGACAAAGGCCGCCGGTTCCTGATAATGACCTTCAATGGCTTGCGGAGAGTGTGGTAGGTGATATCAATGCAGTAAGTGACTCCATATTGGTAAATAATTTTGAAATTCTCGGCGAAAACGGTGCTAAAAAGCCTGCATATGATATAATGACTGACCTTTCGCTTTCACAAATCAAAATAAATGAGAATACACCGAACAGTACATTTGCAACAGAAAGCCATTGTGAATACCAAAGGGTGGAGATTGGAGGGATTGAGACAGCTTCAGACCATCCTCAGTCTGAATATAAAAATGTTCTGGTAAATCCGCTTACCATTCATACTCCCGTTGTATGCGGAGGATGGATTAGCGATAACCGTGCAGATAATCAGCGAATAGAGCCTGATGAAACAAGAATTTCGCTGGTTATTGGAAAATCTTTCAGAGTAAATGCAGACAATGCAGGTGAGCACATTTACAATAAAGGGTATGGAACAAGGGACTATAATAAATATGTGCTCGACAATGAGATATGTTTTCCTTTTAATGTGGTTGTTGGAAGTACGGATGGGAAGCAAATCAAAGCAGGCACCTGGATAAGTCTTGGTAAAATGTGCGAAAATAATGTTTTCTATCTGCCTGTCACGGTAGATGAGGGAATTTACAGTGTAAAATTCCGTACACGTGCCGTTAATGAACAATTGCCGCCGGATGCAAAAGACTGTGCACAGCAAAAAGCCAATATAAATCCTGAATATTATTGCGCGTATGACACATGTGAAGTGTATGTGTCAGGCCAGATATACGGATTTGCAATAACGAAGTGTAATGACCCGCGATGGGAGCAGATGTATCCGGCAGCGGCCGGCAGACTTCCGTTAAGAAATCCTGCTTTAAAGCTTGGATATGAGTTTACATTTGAGCTTACAACATCCGGGAATATGACTGAAGAAGATATGGTATGCATAAAGCCGCATTTTTACCACGAAAAAGAAGGAGGATATAATAAGGCGGAGGAGCCTTACAGTCTTTCGGGAGAGGTGGATTTATATGAGGTTTATAATAATGGCAGCAGAAAGATATCAGTAACAAAGCTTGGAGATGTAATCGAGGCCGGCAGTATAACATGTATAGCGCAGGAATATGACGGGCATATTAAGCGGTGGAGAGGTACATTTAAACTGCCAAAGGTCACTGCGGCGGTGGAATGCGGATTAAAGTTACAGAAACTGATTGATGAGCAGATTGTGACAGGGTACGATAATCTCTGGGAAAATTATATAATCAGACCGAATGAGCGCGCTCGGGGCGGCTTAATAATCGTAAATTTTGACATATACACAAAAAAGTCCGGCGATGTGTATTTAAGTTATGCAAATGTGGAAAACAGCGCAAATGGTTACTGCAACATGTGGAAAACAGAAGGGTATAAGGCAGGTGGTTCCCCAAGATGGGGAGATGTGGCACTTTACAGCGGTAACAGAAATTATATGGATGATTATATAGTGTATGGAACACATTAGAGAGCATAGTAATTGAATGTATTAAATTGTGAAAATCGTTGACACCGGCGGGACGTTATGGTAGGCTATGAAAAGAATTGGAATAATTAAACACTGTGAAGGAAAGAGTAAGCAGTAGGATGATGCACAGAGAATTCCGTCGATGGCTGGGAACGGATGATTGGAGGACTGCTGAACATGGCTCCGGAGTGGCGCACCGAATGGGTTCTGGCACATTATGACAGACGTATTGTAATTGCAGAAGAATTCACAAGGCTGCGACAGGACCGACTGTTATATCGGACATGAGGCTTTAATCGGAATATCTGACCGGAAGGCAGATATTTTGTGCGGCGAATGGAAGTGGTACAGCGTTAATTATGCGCCTTCCTGTCAAATTTTTTGGCGGGAGGGCGTTTTTTGTGCGACAGAAAGCACAGGCGAACCTCTGTCGCAGAGCCAATCTTATATCTGTAAGAGAAAGGAATAGGAAAATGGAAGAAAAAAAGAAGTATTACATTACAACTGCAATTGCCTACACATCAGGCAAACCGCATATCGGAAACACATATGAAATTGTACTTGCTGACAGTATTGCACGTTTTAAAAGACAGCAGGGCTATGATGTGTTCTTTCAGACAGGAACTGATGAGCATGGGCAGAAGATTGAGATGAAGGCACAGGATGCGGGGATAAGCCCACAGGAATTTGTGGACAACGTATCCGGAGAAATCAAGAGAATCTGGGATCTGATGGGAACGTCATATGACAAGTTTATCAGGACAACAGATAAATATCATGAGAAGCAGGTGCAGAAGATATTTAAGAAGCTCTATGATAAGGGCGACATTTACAAGGGTTTCTATGAGGGAATGTACTGTACACCATGTGAGTCTTTCTTTACTCCATCCCAGCTTGTAGACGGCAAATGCCCGGATTGTGGAAGACCATGCCAGCCTGCTAAAGAGGAGGCATATTTCTTAAAGCTCGGGAAATATACGAATAAGCTGATTGAGCACATCGAGGCTCATCCTGAGTTTATACAGCCTGAATCACGTAAAAATGAAATGATGAACAATTTTATTAAAGCAGGACTTCAGGACCTCTGTGTATCAAGAACTTCTTTCAAATGGGGAATACCTGTTGATTTTGATGACAAACATGTTGTGTACGTATGGCTTGATGCGCTCACAAACTATATTACGGGACTTGGATATGATGCAGACGGCAATTCTGATGAGAAGTTTAATAAATACTGGCCGGCAGACCTCCATCTGATTGGAAAGGATATTCTTCGTTTCCATACGATTTACTGGCCGATTATGCTGATGGCGCTCGACCTCCCGCTTCCAAAGCAGATTTTCGGACATCCGTGGCTGCTTCAGGGCGACGGAAAGATGAGTAAGTCAAAGGGAAATGTAATCTATGCGGATGACCTTGTAGAAATGTTTGGTGTAGATGCGGTTCGTTATTTTGTGCTTCATGAGATGCCTTTTGAGAATGATGGTATTATCACATGGGAGCTCATGGTAGAGAGAATGAATTCTGAGCTTGCCAATACACTTGGTAATCTTGTCAACCGTACAATTGCAATGACTAACAAATATTTTGGTGGTGTTGTAAATAATACGGATGCTGTTACCGATTTTGATGAAGACCTTATGAAGGTTGTTACATCTACGAGGGAGCTTGTTGAAAAGAATATGGATAAGCTCCGTGTGGCAGATGCGATGACAGAGATATTTACACTGTTCAAAAGGTGCAATAAATATATTGATGAGACAATGCCTTGGGCACTTGCAAAGGATGAGTCAAAGCAGGATGAGCTTGCGCACGTACTATACAATCTCGTTGAAAGTATTACAATCGGTGCAAATCTTCTTACACCATATATGCCTGAAACAGCAGAACGCATTTTAGCCCAGCTTAATGCGCAGGCAAGAGATTATGATGACCTTAATAAGTTCGGGCTTCGCGAAAACGGGGTGAAGGTAACTGATACTCCTGAAATCCTTTTCGCAAGACTTGATTTGGAAGAGGTACTTGCAAAGGCAGAAGAAATTCAAAAAAAGCAACTCGGACCACAGTACCCTCAGGTTGAAGCAAAACCGGAAATAACAATCGACGATTTTGACAAGATTCAGATTCAGGTTGGCGAAATCATGGCGTGTGAGCCGGTTAAGAAGTCAAAGAAGCTTCTTGTTTCACAGGTTATGGTTGGCGGAGAAATGCGTCAGATTGTATCGGGAATTGCAGCATACTATAAGCCTGAAGAAATGGTTGGCAAGAAAGTCGCCGTAATCACAAACTTAAAGCCGTGCAAGCTTTGCGGAGTTGAATCGCAGGGAATGATTCTTGCGGCAGGAGATGATGCGGGAAATCTTTCAGTTATGACTGTTGACCGTGATATTATCAATGGTTCTGAGATTTGCTAAGCTGATACTGATATGGAAAAGACAATGATATTTGAAACACATGCCCACTATGATGATGAGGCATTTGACACGGACAGGAGAGCGCTTTTATCGAGCCTTCCTTCCAACGGAATTGAATATGTGGTAAATGTGGCAGCGTCGGTAAGCGGCTGCCACAATACCATTGAACTTGTAAAAGAGTACGATTTTATGTATGGTGCTCTTGGTGTTCATCCTGATGAGGTAGCCGGTCTTACGCAAAGAGATATTGACTGGATTAAAGAGCAGGCTGTCGGTCTTGATAAGATAGTGGCAATAGGCGAGATTGGTCTGGATTACTACGAATGTCAGGATTATGATAATCCAAAAACAACAAGGGAAGAGCAGAAAAAGTGGTTTGAATGCCAGATTGAACTTGCGCGCGAGGTAAGCCTTCCGATTATGATACATTCAAGGGATGCGGCGATGGATACGGAAGATATACTTAGAGCCACACATGCAGGTGAAATAGGCGGTATAATCCACTGCTATTCATACTCAAAAGAAAGCGCACGCTTTTATCTTGACAATGGCTTTTATTTTGGAATAGGCGGAGTTGTCACATTTAAGAACGGAAGAAAGCTTAAGGAAGTAGTGGATTATGTACCGCTTGAGCAGATTGTGCTTGAGACGGACAGTCCGTATCTTTCACCGGTACCAAACAGGGGAAAGAGAAATTCCTCGCTTAACATACCTTATATTGCGAAGGAAATCGCTGCAATCAAGGGTGTTTCATACGAAGAGGTTGTCGCTGTGACCAACCGGAATGCAAGACGCCTTTTAAATATCTGAAAGGATAATTAATGGAAAATATCAAACATTTATATAATCCGACTAACACACTGGAAATAATTAAAAAATATGATTTTGCGTTTCAGAAGCGTTTCGGCCAGAATTTTCTTATTGACGGGAATGTTGTTGAAAAGATAGTGCGCGAGGCAGGAGTTACAAAGGATGACTTCGTCCTTGAGGTTGGTCCGGGAATAGGAACAATGACTCAGATACTCTGTGAAAATGCAAGAGAAGTGGCGGCGGTCGAAATCGATAAAAACCTGATTCCGATATTAAAGGAAACACTTGCACCATATGACAATGTTACGGTAATCAATGAAGATATTCTTAAGGTAGATATAAAGGAGCTGGCAGAAAAGAAAAACGGAGGCAGGCCGATAAAGGTTGTAGCCAATCTGCCCTACTATATTACGACACCGATTATAATGGGGATTTTCGAGAGCCATGTACCCGTGGAGAGCATAACGATAATGGTTCAGAAGGAAGTCGCCGATCGCATGCAGGTAGGCCCGGGAACAAAAGATTACGGTGCACTCTCACTTGCAGTACAGTTCTATGCCGCTGCACAGATTGTGTTGAAAGTGCCGGCAAGCTGCTTTATGCCGCGCCCTAATGTAGATTCGGCGGTAATTAAGCTTGTACGCCACGAAAATACTCCGGTAAACGTAGAAGACGAGGAGTTTATGTTTTGTGTTATCCGCGCTGCATTTAACCAGCGCAGAAAGACGCTTGTCAATTCACTTTCAAACAGCGGTGAACTTAAAGGCAAAGAGCACAATATTGATAAAGACAAAATACTGAATGCGCTTGAAACAATGAACCTGTCGCCAAGTATAAGAGGCGAGGCGCTCACGCTTGCGCAGTTTGCACAGCTTTCAGATTTGCTTGCGCAGAAATAAATCATAAATCACTCATATCATGAATATACTGCAATAGTAATTGTAGATGGGACTATGATATGGGTGATTTATTTTATTTGCATGAATACATAGCAGGACAGCCTGATATGAGCCATTCCTGCGGATTCGTAAAGTTTTGCCGGCAGACCGGCTGGATGATGAGCAAAAATGTTAACATTTCAATAAATGTAAGAGGACTTTACTCACATGGAACGGCAAAAGACGGCGTATATGCACTGGTGCCTGAAGAAAACGGGCTTACAGGGGCAGTAAGACTTTGTGATGTAAGCATTGTCAATGGCTTTGGAAAGACAGAATGTCAGGTCGTTGCCGAAAATATTTCAGGAAGCGGATTTGACTGGAATGATGTCATGGGGATTGCCATTGTACCCGACAGCCGGGCTTCAACAGCTGCGGTATTGTGGAAAAATGAGAACGCCGACATAAATGACATGAGATATGGAGCTGCAAAAAGGCGTACCTCGACAGGGCATACATCCGAAGAGGCAGATAAAGCTGAGGATACAGTCAAGGCGGCAGATGAAGTTGAGGATACAGTCAAGGATACAGACGAAAATAGGGTTGAAGTAACGGTAAATGAGGCAGATGCTACGGCAGAAAAGGAAGAGAAAGCGGTGGTCAGCGCTGAAGAAATCAGTCTGGTTCCATTACAAAGTAAACCTGAGATACTTACAGTATCAGAAACATTTGAAAAAATAGATGGAAATTTTGTGGATGCATTTGATGATGATGATTTCTATGATTGTATGGAGGTCACACCGGAGCAGCTGCAGCAGATTTTTGATGCAAGGCGGCAGCAGCCGGAGATTGACGGTGCATTTGGAACAATGCAGGAAAAAAATACGTTACAGGTTGCAGAGAACAGCTTTCTCATGCATGGGTATTTTACATTCCGTCATCTTCTGGTTGCAAGGGTGCATAATGACCCGGATGCACTGTTTGTCGGAGTCCCGGGAGTATACAATAACAAAGAACGCTTTATGGCATCTATGTTTAACTTTAATAACTTTAAAAGAAGCCACAGAAGCGACTGCCGCAATCCTTATTTCGGATACTGGTATCAGACAATATAGACATATCGCAGATGGTCTGTCCATTTGCCATGCAGGCGCACATAGCCTTTGGCAATGCCTTCAGCTTCATATCCGCATCGCTCGGCAAGATGAACTGAAGGTATGTTTGAAGGCATGATGTAAGCTTCTATGCGGTGAATTCCGAAATCATGCGTGATAATGCGCGTCGCAAGAGAAAGCATTTTTGTGCCGTAACCAAGCCGGCGGTATTCCTCATCAATCTTGTACCCGGTTGTACACTGCTCAAAATGGCCGTGTCTTATATTAAAAAATGAAATGCTTCCGATGATGTCATCAGGAAAGCGCTCGTCAAACAAAAAGTAGCGGACGTGTACTCCCTTCAGAAAGCTTTCCATTTCTGCGTGCAGCAGAGTCTCCTGAAATTCCGTTGTGTAGAAGCCTTCGGGCTTTTCTGTTTCATAAGAACCAAATGTATTTTTATTTTTTTCATAAAACTGCAGTACCTTTTCCGCATCGTCAGCAGAAAGTATACGCAGTATAATTCCGTTTTCTCTGTATTCAAATTTTAAAGAATTCATTTCTATACTGCTCCAATCTATTCCGACCGGTATTTAAAAAAGTCATCTTCACAGCCTCCCATTCTTCTGACTGCTTCACTTCCTCAACTACCTTGTCAAGCTTAACTATACGTTCATCCTGAACTATTATCGCGGGATTGTCAAGCCTTGTATTCTTCATGTACTGCAGTAGGCTTACAAGCTCAGGACGGCCAAAGGCCTTAAAGAATTATAGAAAATTTTAACAAGAACTTTAATTACTTATTTGTATTCTATCATACAATATTTAAATTTGCAATCAATAAAATTTTAATGATTTAATTTGGTTATTGTTTACAAAAGCATGCCCTAAACTGTATAATGAATAAGTTGGTAATTTATACAGGGAGGTTACAGTTAGTTTATGAGTCGTGTTTTTAAGTTTAATAATGATGTCGATACAGACCAGATTATAGCATCGCAGTATCTTCTGCTGCCTACAATCGATGAAATGAAGTCACATGCGTTTGAGTCACTTGATGCTGATTTTGCATCGGGTGTTAAAGAAGGCGATATAATTGTTGCGGGAGATAACTTTGGATGCGGATCTTCAAGAGAGCAGGCTCCAAGCGTTTTAAAGGCGCTCGGGATTAAAGCGGTGGTTGCGAAATCATTTGCAAGAATATTTTACAGAAATTCGATTAATATAGGCCTTCCGGTACTTGTGTGCGAAAATGTCCATGAAAATGTAAATGCAGGTGATGAGGTTGAGGTTGACCTGACACAGGGAATAGTAAGTGCCGGCGGAAAAGAATTTACATGTACAAAGCTGCCTGAATATATGCAGAATATCCTTAATGCAGGCGGACTGATTGCTTCACTTAATAAAGAGTAATGCTGCTTAACTGAGCAAAGAGTGATGCAGGTTTATTGAAAAGAGCAGGATGGAGGAAAATCATGGGAATGACAATAGCAGAAAAGATTATTGCGAGGGCAGCAGGTGTCAGTGAGGTAAAGCCCGGACAGATACATACGGTTGAGCTTGATTATCTTATGAGCAATGACGGAACAACACATCTTACGATTGATATGTATAACAATAAGCTTAAGAATCCGAGGATTGCAGACAAGGATAAGCTCGTATTTATAGTTGACCACAATGTTCCGGCAGAAAACCCGAAAACTGCGGCAGTTCATAAGAAAATGCGTGAGTTTGCAAAAGCTAACGGAATTAAATTTTTTGAGGGCAAAGGTGTCTGCCACCAGATTATGTTTGAGGAATTCGTTGAGCCGGGACAGCTCATTTTCGGAGCTGACTCACATACCTGTTCATATGGTGCGCTTGGCGCATTTGGTACGGGTGTAGGCTGTACTGATTTCCTTTACGCGATGGTTACCGGAAAGTCATGGGTTATGGTCCCGGAGACACTCAGATTTAATCTGAAAGGCAAGTTGAGAGAGGGTGTATATCCAAGAGACCTGATTCTTACAATCATCGGTGATATCGGAGCTAACGGCGCCAATTATAAAGTTATGGAGTTTGCGGGAGAGGGCGCGCACAACTTAAGTGTCAATGACCGTTTTGTACTCTGCAATCTTGCGGTTGAGGCAGGTGCAAAGACAGGCATTGTTGAGCCTGACGAGAAGGTTGAACAGTTTATAAAAGAGCATGGGCGTAATGCTGACAATATGTATGTAAGCGATGAAGACGCAAAGTTTTTAAAGGTTTATGAGTATGATTTAAGTAAAATTGAGCCGGTAGTTGCAAGACCTGACTTTGTTGATGATGTAATTTCGCTTTCTGAGGTTGGTGATGTGAAGATTGATGAAGCATTTCTTGGCTCATGTAATAATGGACGTATTGATGATCTGAGAGTGGCAGCATCTATTCTTAAGGGTAAAAAGGTACATCCGGATGTGCGCTTTATTGTTGCACCTGCATCAAATAATGTGTATCTTCAGGCACTTGATGAGGGGCTGATTGACATATTCATGGAAGCAGGAGCCATGGTTATGAATGCAAACTGCAGCGTATGCTGGGGAAGCTGTCAGGGAGTAATAGGAGACGGAGAAGTACTTATATCAACAGGAACGCGCAATTTCAAGGGACGTGCGGGACATAAAAACTCAAAGGTATATCTCGGTTCGGCAGCCACTGTAACGGCATCCGCAATTGCAGGCAAAATCTGCGGTACGGTCTAACGGCATGGTCTAAATAAAACAAAGAAAGGTAGTAAATATATGGATAAGTTTACAGGAAAGGTCTGGGTGCTTGGTGACGATATTGATACTGACATCATTATACCTACGGAATATCTTGCATTAAAGACTGTTGACGATATGAAGAAATATGCATTTTCTCCGCTGCGCCCTGAACTTGCGGCACAGATAGGGGATGGAGATATTATTGTTGCAGGCAAGAATTTCGGCTGCGGCTCTTCAAGAGAGCAGGCACCGGAAATTATTAAGCATCTCAATGTGCGATGTGTGATTGCAAAATCATTTGCGAGAATCTTTTTCCGCAACTCAATTAACAACGGGCTTCTGCTTATTGAGAACAGCGAGATTCCGGATGCGGTTAAAGAAGGGGATACGATTGATGTAATAATGAATGACAAGATTGTATTTAACGGCAGGGAGTATCCGATACAGCCGCTTCCGGACAATCTGATGGAAATTCTTAATGCAGGCGGACTTGTAAAAGCCATGCAGAAACGCAACGGAATCATATAAATCGAGGTTGAGAGGATTATCAAATGGGACATACATTAATTGAAAAAATAGTAATGAAAAATACCGGAAAGACAGATGTCAGACCGGGGGCAATTGTGACTGTTAATGTTGACAGAGTAATGATTCATGATATATTTATTCCGTTTGTTGTGGAAAAGTTCCGTGAAATGGGATTTACAAAGGTTTGGGATGCAGATAAGGTTGTACTTATTTATGACCATCTTGTTCCTACGAGTGCGGTTGAGGATGTAAGACATTTTCAGATAGGAGATGCATTTGTTAAGGAGCAGGGACTGACACATTTCCACAGAGCCGACGGTATATGCCACCAGCTTATGCCTGAAATGGGATATGCAAAGCCGGGAAATATTGTATTTGGTACGGATTCACACACGACGACATACGGTTGTGTCGGATGCTTTTCTTCGGGAATAGGATATACGGAAATGGCAGCGGTTCTCGGAACAGGCGAAATGTGGATTAAGGTGCCGGAGACAATCAAGGTTGTAATCAACGGACATCTTCCGGAGGGCGTATACGCAAAGGACATTATCCTCAGACTTATCGGAGATTTGCGTTCTGACGGAGCCACATACAGGGTGCTTGAATTTTCGGGAAGTGCTGTTGATGAAATGAGCGTAGCCTCAAGAATGACTATTGCAAATATGGCAATTGAGGCGGGAGCGAAAGCGGCACTGTTTGCGCCGGATAAAAAGACAGCAGAGTATTCAAAAGTGGATTATGATGATGTTAAGTGGCTTAAGGCAGATGATGACGCAGAATACTGCCGTGTCATGGAATATGACGCAGAGCAGCTTGTTCCTGTGCTTGCATGCCCTTCGCAGGTTGATAATATACATCCTGTAAGTGAGCTTAAGGGTACAAAGATTGACCAGGTGTTTATTGGCTCATGTACTAATGGACGACTTGAGGATTTGAAGGTTGCGGCAGATATTCTCCGCGGTAAGAAGATTGCCGATTATATGAGGCTGATTGTTACACCTGCAAGCAGAAGCATTTACAGGGAAGCAATTGCGGCAGGCTATATTAAGGACCTTGCAGAGGCAGGTGCAATTATAACACAACCGGGCTGCGGCCTGTGCTGTGGACGTGCATGCGGAATTATGGCAGACGGCGAGAAAATTCTTGCGACAAATAACAGAAACTTTTTGGGAAGAATGGGCTCATCCAAAGTTGAAATCTTCCTCGGTTCACCTGCAACAGCAGCAAAGGCTGCGCTTAACGGTGTGATTGGATAATAGAAAATGGCGTCAGTAGGCAAAAAGGCTTACGGGCGTCATTTTTTGTTATCAGAAATTTATTTATTTTTTTTGCGGAGTGCACAAAAAAACGACGACATTAGTTCTGAACATTCTTCGGAAAGAATACCGCGTGTTACTTCGCACCGGTGATTAAACTGCGGTATTTCGAGAAGATTGAGGATTGAACCGGCACATCCGGCTTTTGGATTCATTGCACCGATTACGACTTTTGGAATGCGTGCCTGCACAATTGCTCCGGCGCACATCTGACAAGGTTCAAGCGTAATATAAATAGTACAGTTCTCAAGCCTCCAGTCACCAAGAATTTTGCTTGCGCGGCGTATGGCAGTAATCTCGGCATGTCCGAGCGTGGTTTTGTCGGTGTTGCGGCGGTTGTAACCGCGTGCGATAATTTTATCATTGTATACAATTACGCAGCCTATAGGCGATTCATTGAGCCTGTAAGCTTTGCGTGCCTGTTTTAATGCTTCTTTCATATATTTTTCGTCAGCGGTAAGTTGTATGTGCATATTATTTATAATTCTCCTGAATTTATTGCTGATAATGATATTACCTTATGATGATTTTTTTTTCAAGTACACAGGCAAAAGTAAGTGTTTTTTAGGCATATTCTATGATATAATAAATAGCTATAGTTTAGTGGAGGGTGCAAAGATTACCTTTGTGCCTACAGCTGTGACAGCTGCGTCAGAATGGAGAGTGGAGTTATGCGGTCGGGAACAGAATATGTTGTAAGGCAGGCAGCAGGCAGCAAATGGATTGTAAAATGTGCACAAAAGCAGGATGCATATATGCCTCCGATACCTGTAAATGAGTGCGGAGCAATGATATGGGAAGGGATTGCAGGTGATATGACATCGGATGAACTTGCGGATATGCTTGCAAAAGAATATGGCATACAGCATGAAGAGGCTGTCAGGGACGTCGATGCGTTTATAAATGAACTAAAGTCACGGGGCGTTGATTTATAATAAAAATATATAACAGGCTGGAGCTAAAAGTGAAAATATTATTAATTGGTGATGCAAACCGAATAACAAGTGAAATCGTCAATAAGCTGAACAAGGAAGGGCATACGGTTTATGTCCTTATGAGCAGCAGAAAAACACATTTCAGGCATGTCTATGAAAAGTATATTTTTGATTATGGCAACAACTGCATCAAGGATGTGTTCGAGAGTGTTTCTCCGGATTTGACAGTTTTTACGGGAGTGTTTGATACCTCATTTGACTGGCAGGGAGAGCAGGATGCACAGCTTTCGTTTTCGACGGGATTAAGCAATGTGCTTGCGGCGTATTCAAGGCTTGGCAAAGGACGTTTTGTATATTTATCCTCGGAGGAGGTGTACAATGCGGCAGAAGTGCAGGAAGATAACGATGGTGAGATTATAAAAGCAAGAACAGTACGTCAGGGTGAGATAACATGTGTTAATTACAGGATTGCAACAGGACTTGATATAGTTGTTGTGCGCGCTGAGAATATAAGCTATGCCCCTGCAAATATTTCGGAGGCGTATGGTGAATGTGCGAGAATGTGCATTGAAGCGCTCAATAAAAACGAAATCAACTGTAACGGGATGGATATCTCGCTGCTGGCGCTTCCTGATGCAGTTCAGTTTATGTACAATATTTTTACTGCTGAGAAGCACAGATACAATATATATACACTGACATGCAGAAACGAAATGCGAAGCGGAGATGCCATTGACATAATTAACAGGGAATTTGGCTTCAGAGTTCCTGTAAGATATGCAAGTGACAATTCGGTAATCTGGATTGAAGAACTTGATGTGCACGATTATTCGGAGGAATTTCCGTTTGCTGTATTTTACAGGACGGAAGACTGCGTTGAAGAAACCGTTAAAGCAATAAAGAAAAATTCCAAAAAATTTATACGTGAAAAAAAGCATGAGCAGAATAAATTTATGCAGATTATGCTCTCAATAAAAACAATTCTTATCACATTTATTCCGTTTATTGAGAATATGATTTGTTTTATTCCGTTTTTCATGATAAACAACAGGGCGGTGGGAAGCCAGTTTTTCGGAAAGCTGGACAGTTATCTTATATACGTACTGCTTTTTGCCATTATATTCGGACAGCAGCAAGCAACATTTTCGGCAATTCTGTCGGTTGCAGGCTTCTGCTTCAGGGAAATGTATACAAAGAGCGGATTTGAGGTTGCTATTGACTACAATACATATGTATGGATTGCACAGCTTTTGATTCTTGGGCTTGCCGTAGGTTACTTAAGGGATCAGCTTGTACTTATCCGCAAGGATAAGGATGATGAGATTGATTATCTTAAGCACAGGCTGAGAGATATTGAAGATATTAATAAAACGAACGTGCGGTTAAAGAATGAAATGGAAAGGCAGATTGTGAGCCAGAGCGACAGCATGGGGAAAATTTACGAGATTACTTCGTCCCTTGATAAATATGAGCCGGAGGAAGTACTGTTCTATGCGGCTGATGTTGTGTCGAGGCTTATGGAAAGCCGTGATGTGGCAATTTATACGGTATCCAATGAAAATTTTGCGAGACTTATTTCATTTACTTCCAAAGAGGCAAGGAAGCTTGGCAATTCAATTGAGTATAAAAAGTATGGCGAAATGTACACTGAATTTGAGCAGGACCGCGTTTTTATCAACAGAAAGATGAATCCGGATCTTCCTATGATGGCGCTGGCAATACGTCCGGAGGGGACGATAAATCTTATCGTCATGCTGTGGGATATTCCGTTTGAACGCATGAATCTCAGTATGGCAAACAGACTGAAAATTATAGGTTCTCTCACACAGAATTCAGTTGTGCGTGCGAACCGTTATATGGATATACTTGAAAATCAAAGGTATATTGCAGGAACCCATGTACTGGAAAAAGAAGCGTTTGGCTCGCTTGTTAAGGCATTTAACAGCGCAAGAAAACGCGGGCTGGCGGAATGCTCATTTCTTGAAATTGACATGGCGGGCGAGAGTATTGAAAAGGCAGGCATGAACATTGAAAAGGTTATAAGAAACACAGATTATATGGGTGACATGGGGGACGGAAAGCTGTGTGTAATGCTTGTAAGCACGGACAATGAAGCGACCGGCTATGTTGAGAAAAGAATTGCGGAGGCAGGATACAGCTATCGGATTCCTAAGGAGATGGGAGAATGAGTTCAGAAAGAATAATTATTGCTGTTCTCGGAATTAACCTGATATTTGCGCTTATATTTCTTATATGGGGAGTAGCGGTTGTTCCGGTGACGGGTCTGAAAAAATATATACCCGGTGGAAAAAGGCGGTATATTATCCTGTTTGTTGTGTTTATAATGTGCCCTGTTGTGAGTATGGCAGGTTACGTGCTGGCACTGCTGTTTAATAAAGTATTCTTTCATAAAGAGGTTGACCTGACAGATGTTATTTTCAGCAAAGAGAGAACAGAGACATATGACAGGGCAGATGAAAGCAGGGAGCTTAACATAACCTCGTTTGAAGAGGCTATTGCGGTCAGCGATTATAAGAGCTTAAGGGAGCTTATGCTTAATGTGCTGCGCGGGGATATCAAAAAATCGCTTGCATCAATTTCTCTTGCATTAAACAGTCAGGATTCAGAGACATCGCACTATGCGGCAACGGCATTGAGGGATGAACTTGCAAGTTTCAGAGAGACAGCTCAGAAAATATACATTGAAATCCAGAAAAGGGATAAGAATCTTTCAAAATACTGCTGTATGGAACTGGAATATATGAATACGGTGCTTGAGCAGCATGTACTTGTGCCGATGGAACAGAAGAAATATGTCCTTATGCTTGAGGAAACCGGAAATATTCTGTATACGGCTGACAAGGCAGGCATGAAAGATGAGTACTATGAATGGATATGCATGCACCTTATATATATCGATGATTATGAGAAAGCAGAAAAATGGTGTGAAATAATCATGAAAGAGTGTCCGGGTATTCTGGCACCTTACAAATGCAGACTCAAGCTTTATTACAAGCTTAAAGACAGAGAAAAATTTTTTGTGGCAATGGATGAACTTAGAAAATCGCAGGTTGTGATTGATAAAGAGACACTGGAAATAATACGTATTTTTAATGAATAGGAAGGTTTTTGCATATGTCAATGACAATGCTTACAATTATGCAGATTGCAGGGATATTTGCATTGTACTCGCTTGTTACCATAGCTTTGCCGGCACTTATTTTTCATAAAAAGGTAGCAGACAAAAGACCGCTTGAGCAGTTTATGGTGTACTTTGTAATAGGCAATTTCTTTATTATGCACATTGTTTTTCTGCTCCAGCTTCTGCATATATCAAATCGCATAACGCTTATTTTATTTACGGTTATACCCGGACTTATTGTGTATATACGCAATTATGACGGGAATATGGCAGACCACATACTGCGCTGGCTTCAGGTTCTTCATAAGGCTGTCTTCGGAATAATGGGCCGGAAGACATTTACAAAGAAACTGATTCGTGCAGCCGTAGCAGGCTTAAAGCGTCTTATCCGTAAATTTGCAGGCTTCGTAAGACATAATCTGTTTGAATCTCTGGCATTTGTGCTGCTTTTTGTATGTCTTTTGTGGGTTTATGGCGATAATTATGTTTCATATTACGGATACTCATTTTCAGACCTTCCGGTTCACAATTACTGGATAAATGCCATGTGCGACGGAGATATTTATGTGGCGGGAGTTTATCCGTTTGGATTTCACTGCATTATATACTATTTTTACGAAGTGTTTGGAATTGATACATATGTGCTGCTTCGTGTATTCGGATTTACGCAGATGATATATATTTTTTTTATGCTGCTTGCATTTATAAAAGGAATCTGCAAATCGAGGTATGCGGCATATGCAGGGTGTCTTGTGTATGCGGGATATGACATTTTCAACCTTGAATGCACAAGAAGATATCTGGGAACGCTCCCGCAGGAATTTGGTATGGTCTTTATACTGCCTGCCATATATTTTGCAATCAGATTTTTTGAGACAAGAAAAAAAGAGCTGGCACTGCCTGAAAAAATTAAGGGTATGTCGGATTCTTCATGGTACCTTACAGGGTATGCATTAAGTTTCGGAATGACGATTGCAGTGCATTTTTATGATACGATGATTGCCGGAATTTTCTGCGTGGCAATAGCAATAGGATTTATTTTCCGGTTCTTTAATATAAAATATCTCGGCAGGATACTGGTTGCGGTAATTGCGGCTGTGATGATAGGTGTGCTTCCGATGGGTGTTGCATTTGCAACCGGAACGCCATTGCAGGGCTCGCTTAACTGGGGCATGAATGTTATGCAGGGAAAAGGTTCCGGAGATTCTACAACCTCAGCGGATGTAAACAGTCAGAGCGAAGAAAAGAAGACAGTGCAGGATGAAAAACAGACAGGAACGGCACCTGACGGCAGTATCGGGCAGGCGGACAGTGCTTCTACGCAAAGTACGCAGCAGGCGGCAGGCAGTAAGTCCGGCAGCAGTACACAAAATAAAAAGCTTTCGTTATCTAAGAAGCTTTATGGTGCATATAACAGTATTAAGGCAGGTCTTAAGCTGAATGTTCTTAGATTTGACATGGAATTTTTCCTGCCGGCACTGCTTGCGGTAGTGGCATTTGCAGCGGTAATGGGGTTGCTGATGTTTGTGTTAAAACAGACGGACTACGGAGCAATACTTATATCTGTCGCAGTAATGACACTGTGCATGCTGGTACTTGTTTCTGCAAAAATGCTTGGACTTCCTGAATTGATGGATGCGAACCGTTCAAGAATTTATTTTGCGTACCTGCTTACGGTTATTGCATGTGTTGCAGTTGATGCGCTGTGTTCGGTATGGTTCCTTATAACAAAGAAGGAATGGATAATGAATTTATTGTCACTGGCGGCAGTTGTCGGAGTGGTAATATTCGGTTTTCAGATGAATCTTATAAGAAGGCCGTTTAGCACAGGCAGACTTGAAACCAACGGAGCAATAACATGCCTTACCAATATTATTAAGGATAACGAAGACAATACATGGACGATAGTCTCCGCCAACGATGAACTTCGTATGATTTACGGGCACGGATATCACTATGAGCCGATTACATTTATACATCTTAACGAAAGTAAGAGAGATAATAAAAGCATTTATATTGATACAAAATATGTATATTTTTACATAGAGAAAAGACCTATTGATTATCTTCACCCGTATGAGGGCAGCGGTCAAATGGTATCATTGGCAGGTGCCGGAAAGGACACTCCTATTGGAAGCGGTATAAGCGTATATTTCGGCGAAAACCGGTGGATTGTAATGTCAAAAATGTATTACTGGGCGCAGAAATTTATGAAGCTGTATCCTAATGAAATGAAGGTTTATTATGAGGATGATGAATTTGTCTGTTACAGGCTTGAGCAGAATATGTACAGTCTGTTTAATCTCGCTATCGATTAAGTAGAGGATTGGCTATGGTTTCAAGAAGAAATTTTTTTGTGATAACTCTGATTATGCTGCTGGTGCTGTTCTTATTTCAGTTTTCAGAGTTTATAAAGGATTTTTATAATGATTATGATACAAATGTGTATGCGTCCTCGGACAGAAGTCTTACGCAGACTTCAGTTGTAAGGCCTGTATCGGAAAGTGATAAAATTGCGGCGTCTGAGGACGGCTATGCAGTATTTATCGGAAATGCTGCCGATACGGCAAGCCCGGCAAAAAGGACAGTGCAGCAGTGGTGCACATATTCAAAGATGAATATGCTTTCGGTGGGCTCACCGGAGGAATACACTCCTGACACAAAGCATATGCCGGAGGTGGTATTTGTTGACTCCAATCAGATTGATTTTTCAAGGTCAGCTTCTGCGCTTTCAGGAATTGCGAACAGCGGTGTTACAATGATTTTCTGCAGTCTGCCCGAGCCGTCTGTAATTGAAGCCAGTGAGGAGCTGCGCAATATTCTCGGAATATCATCTGTAAAGCAGAATAAAGCGCAGCTTAAGGGAATAAAGCTGTTTGGAGGGTTTCTTGTCGGCGGTGAAAAATGGTATATTGCCAACAATGAAAAAGAAGAAAAGTATCAGGATATGCAGCTTGAGGTGCCGTGGTATATTCTGAAATCCGGTACAAAGGTGTATATGGCAGGCGTGCTTGATGAAGGCAGATACGGCGAGGTTAATAATGAATTACAGCCGTGCATTATATGGAGATACCGGACTGATAAAACCTGTGTATTTGCAATTAACGGAGACTACGGACAGGATAATACGGGGCTTGGGATTTATACGGCAATGATGTATGAAGCCAAAGATTATGATATATATCCGGTTGTCAATTCACAGAACATAATAGCAATTAACTATCCGTCATTTTCTTCGGAAAATGATGAACAGATGAAAAAGCGTTACAGCCGTTCCTCCACAGAAACATTAAGGGATATAATATGGCCTAATTTATCAGGCCTTATCAATCATTTTAATGCGAAGATGACATATATGGTAACTCCGCAGAATAACTATCAGGATGAGAGTTATCCAAAGCAGGAGGAGATTGAATACTATTTCAAACTGTTCAGAGAGAATGGTGATGAAGCGGGGTGGGCCGCATATAATCTTCAGGATGCGACCTTAAGACAGAAAATTGTTGCGGACTATGATACATTTTACAGAACGGTTCCGAACTATAAATTTATGTCAATGTATGTGAATGAAAACAGTCGTGAAAAAACGATGAGCCTGCTAAAAACGGCACTTTTAAAGGATGTGCGGACAGTCGTTTTTGATTATGAGAAGGATACGCAGATGTTTTCTTACCTCTCCAATCAGGTAATGGAACTCAGGACTACCAATGACGGACTTGACTACACATTTATGAAAGATTTTAAGAACAGAAGCCTTCAGACGGCGCTTGGATATTCGTCGATTACGCTTGATATGACAGATGTACTGTTCCCTGAGGAGGATTCACCTGAGTGGGGCAGAAAATATGAGGATTTTGCAACAAATCTTGCTGAATACTTAGACTGTTATTCGGCATTTGATAAGAATACGGTTTCGGAAACTGACAGCAGGGTAAGGCATTTTCTGGCAGCCGATTACACCGAAAAGAGAGAAGACAACAGTATTAAGGTACACATAGAGAATTATAAGGAAAATGTGTATTTTATACTTAGAACACACGGAGAATCAATTGCGGATATCACAGGCGGAAGCTGGAAAAAGATAGAGGATGATGCGTATCTGATACTTGCAGGGGACGAAAATCTGTCTATAACGCTAAAGCCTGATAACACTTTGTATTATTACAGGTAAACATTTTCAAAGGAATTGATTGATATGAAAATATGCATTGTTGCCGAGGGCTGCTATCCGTATGTGGTTGGCGGTGTGTCCGGCTGGATAAACAGTATGATAAAGGCATTCCCTGAGCATGAATTTGTAATTCTTGCGATTATTTCTGACCGGTCACTGAGCGGTAAATTTAAGTATGAACTGCCCGGTAATGTATCGGAAGTTCATGAAGTTTATCTTGAAGATTACGAGTGGGGAACAAAACGTCCTAAGCGCACAAGATTAAGCAAAAAGCAGCATAATGCACTTTTCAGCCTTGTAATGGATGAAAATGTGGATTGGGATACTCTGTTTGATTTGTTTGGCAGACAGGGAATATCGGTTAATGACCTTCTTATGGGACCGGATTTCTTAAGTGTTATCACGCAATGCTATAAGGAGAAATACAGTGAAATGCTCTTTGCCGATTTCCTGTGGACAATGCGCTCAATGTATCTTCCGCTTTTCTTTGTCCTGAAGACGAATATACCCAAAGCGGATCTCTACCACTGTGTGGCAACAGGATATGCGGGAGTTCTGGGCTGTATGGCAAAGCATCGCTTCAAAAGCCGTCTTCTGGTATCTGAACACGGTATATATACAAGGGAGCGTGAGGAGGAGTTAATTAAGGCACAGTGGCTTTCGGGTGAATTTAAAAATTTGTGGATAGAGCAGTTCAGGAAAATGTCTGCGCTGGCATATGAGCGGGCAGATATGGTTACATCACTGTATGAGCATGCAAGACAGCTGCAGCTTGAACTTGGATGCCCTGCCGGTAAGGCGGTAATAACACCTAACGGAATTGATGTGGAACGTCTTAAGAATATCGAAGGTAAAGCACCGGATGATAAATTTATTAATGTGGGAGCTGTGCTTAGAATAGCGCCTATTAAGGATGTTAAAACGCTGATAATGGCGTTCGGATACGCAAAGGCGAAGCTGCCCCGGTTAAAGCTGTGGATTATGGGACCGGCAGATGAAGATAAAGAATATGCAGAAGAATGCTATGAGCTTGTGGAGAACATGCAGATTGAGGATGTTGTGTTTACCGGAAGGGTTGATGTAAAGGATTATCTCGGCAAAATGGATTTTACGATATTGACGAGTATCAGTGAGGGACAGCCGCTTACAATACTGGAAAGCTATGCTGCCGGTAAGCCTGTAATTGCAACGGACGTCGGCAACTGCTCGGGACTGATTTATGGTGAGAATGACGGATTTGGCGATGCCGGAATAATTACGCATATAATGAACATGGAAGAAATAGCAGATGCAATCACGGAGCTTGCAACAAATCCTGAAAAAAGGCGGGCAATGGGAGAAAACGGATATAAGCGTGTCATGAGCAGATATAAGCTTGATGACATGAGAGAAACTTACAGAGATATTTACAGGAAGTTTGAAGCGTAAGGAGAGGCACATGGCTGGAATTGGTGTCAGATTAAATAAATTATTTGAAAAAAGAAGTATGGCAGCGGCAGTTGTAGGCATCGGCTACAGTACGGCAGTCACAATTACGCCGATGGTGGTCGTAATAGCCTGCGTAGTGCTTATGCAGAAGGTTCTGGGATTTTCAACGCTTACATATGTTGATAAAGAAATATTTCTGTGTTCGATGCTTTATATTTTTATATTTGGACTGCTTACAACTTCTGTTTTCAGTTCTGTTATATCAAAATTTATTGCAGATGTAATCTTTGAGGAGCGGTATGAGGACATAATGCCATGTTACTACATGGGGCTTGCATTAAATATGGTTCTTGCAGGAGGTGCAGGTGCGGCGTTTTGCATCAGGGCATTAATTGTCGGAAGAGTGTCGCCTTCGGTGATTTTTGCCGCATTTATGGGATATATGGCGCTTGTGTTTGTTTTTTACACAATGACCTATCTTTCGGTATGCAAAACATATGAAAAAATAATGCTGTTCTATCTTGTAGGAATGGTGGCAGCATTTTTGTTGTCGCTTCTGTTCCGTTTTATAATCGGAATGTCAATCGAAACAAGTATGCTGCTTGCCGTGGCATCGGGACTCATAATCACGGGAAGCCTTGCGCTTGCCGTGCTGAGACAGTATTTTAAAATGTGCAGCAAAAATTATTGCAGAATTTTCGGTCATCTGAGAAAATATTGGAAACTGATAGTGGCAAATACGGCATATACTCTGGGACTGTATGTTCACAATTTTGTATTCTGGAAATCAGAGCTTGGCATAAGTGTTGAGAATACATTTATCTATGCGGAGACCTATGACCTTGCATCATGTATTGCAATGTTTACAAATATCTCGGCAAGCGTTATTCTGTTAGCAAACATAGAAATGCACTTTAACCAGTCATACAAGGAATATTCGGAGGCAGTTATCGGAGGCAGATATGCCGATATTGAAAAGACAAAAAACAGGATGTTTGGCCGTTTGGTAAGCGAAATAATGAGTATTGCAAGAATACAGTTTATCATTTCTACGGTGCTGTATCTTGTGTTTTCAATCCTTCTTCCGCGGTTTGGTTTTAACGGACTTGTAATGACAATATATCCGGTTATGGCAGCAGCGTATTTTGTTGTTTTCATAATGTATGCGGCATTTATATTCCTTTACTATTTTGATGATCTGACAGGTGCGATGAGAACAGGAATAATTTTCTGTGTCGTGACATTTATAGGAAGTCTGGTATCAATGCAGTTTCAGAGAATATGGTATGGAATGGGAATATTTGCCGGAGCTGTTGCGGGATGGACGTATTCATATTTCAGGTTAAGATGGGTAGAAAAAAATATTGATGTACATATTTTCTGCAGGGGTGATATTCTCAAGAGAAAGAGGTCAAAGAGACCATCAGGGATTTCATACCGCAAAAATGCATAAATCACATAAGGCATGGAGGTTATATTGAAAAATGACACCGTTAACGTTGCGAATTATAATGGTAGTAATAGGAATTTTAGTAGTTGTTTTCGATTTTATAGCTTATTCCCATAAGAAAGTTACAGATAACATAGGGCTTGGCTGGCTGGCAGTTGCGGCGGCAATAATACTTTGTTCGGTGGTGCCGGGAATTTCTTCGTGGAGCGAAGTGCTGTGTGCAAAAGAATATATGGTATTCCTGATATTTTTTATCATTCTTCTGATTGCTTTTTACAAATTATCCATGCTTGTTTCGCAATTGTTAAAGCGTAATCAGGAGCTTGCAATGCAGGTTTCTCTGCTCAATCAGGAGAATGAGCGTATTCTTGCTGAACTTAAATCCATAACGGGAAAAGACATAACGGAATTATAAGGTTGAATAAGAATGAAGAAGAGCGTACTGTTTGTTATTAATACAATGGGGCAGGCCGGCGCAGAGATGGCAATGCTTGCAATGATGAAAATGTTTAATCCCGAAGAATATGACATTTCTCTTTATGTGCTTATGGGGCAGGGAGAAATGATACATAATCTTCCTGAAAATGTCAGGCTGCTTAATGACACATACTGCGACACGTCGGTTCTGGTAAAAGAGGGCAAAAAGCATATGATAAAGACCGTGCTTGGTGCCGGCATTAACAGAGCGAATTTTATCAGGCTGTTTTTCTATCTTTTGGCAAATGGATTTAAAATGCTGTCAAAACGCCGAATACAGAGCGATAAGCTTTTGTGGAGAGTTCTGTCGGATGGCGCCAAAAGATTTGACAATACATTTGACCTGGCAATTGCATATCTTGAGGGCGGCTCTGCATATTATGTGGCAGACCATGTAAATGCGAGGAAAAAAGCGGCATTTATTCATATTGATTACGGAATGTCAGGATATACACGAAGTCTTGATAAGGACTGTTACCTTTCTTTTGACCGCATATTTACGGTTTCTGATGAGGTGAAGGAAAATTTCCTTAAGGCGTATCCCGAATGTAAAGCTGCAACAGAGGTCTTTCATAATTTCCTTGACACTGAAAGAATCATGAAAAAGTCAATGGAGAGTGGCGGATTTAATGATGATTTTGACGGTATAAGGCTGCTTACGGTAGGAAGGATAACGTACCAGAAGGCATATGACATTGCGGTGGCAGCAATGAAGATACTGAAGGACGACCAAAAAAATGTAAGGTGGTATGTGCTTGGCGACGGCCCTGAAAGGGAGAAAATACAAAGACTTATCAATGAAAATGGTCTGCAAAAGGATTTTATACTTCTTGGTCCGAACAGCAACCCATATACATATTTCCGACAGGCGGACATATATGTGCATGCGACCCGCTTTGAAGGCAAGAGCATTGCAATTCAGGAAGCCCAGGTGTTAAAATGTGCAATTGTGGCTTCGGACTGTAACGGCAACAGGGAGCAGATTGAGAACGGAAAGGACGGAGTCCTCTGTCCGCTTACACCACACGATATAGCCAAAGCAATAGAAGAACTGCTGGATAATAAAGATTTAAGGGATAAATATGCAAAAGAGGCAGGAAAAAGAAAAATAAATCATACGGAAGATATGGAAATGATTTATGAATTACTAAGATAACGACGGGAGACTTTGTCATGCAAAAGGAAGTATTAATTATTATTCCGGCTTACAATGAAGAGAAAAATATATCGGGTGTGCTTGATTCGCTTGAAAAAATGCAGATACTGGAGTTTGCTGATGTGCTTGTCATGAATGATTCATCATCAGACAATACAAATTTTGTTGTTAAGAGAAGAAAGTATGCACTTGTTACGCATGTGTTTAATCTGGGATACGGAAGTGCATTGCAGCTTGGATATAAATATGCCGTGCGCAGAGGGTACAGATATGTAATTCAGATGGACGCCGACGGTCAGCACGATGTATGCAACATTAAAAACATTTATGATAAACTGCGTGAATCTGATGAAAACGGCTTATGTCCCGATATTGTACTTGGCTCAAGATATGTTGAAGGAAGCTCGCCGTTCAAGGTTTCGGCAGTAAAAAAGTTTGCATATAATCTGTTTGGATTTATGATTTTCTGCGGTACGGGAAGGAAAATCAAAGACCCTACAACAGGTTTGCAGGGTCTTAGTTACAGGACATTTCTTTATTATTCAAAATACAATCATTTTGATGATAAGTATCCTGATGCAAATATTATCATGCATATGCTGCTTCTTGGATACAGAGTGGCTGAGATACCTGCTGTTATGCATCAGAGAGAGTTTGGAACGAGTATGCATTCAGGGCTTAAGCCGGCGGTATATATGATGAGAATGACCTTCAGCATGCTGGCGGTACTGTTTAGTGACAAAGTTCTAAAGACAGAGAAAGCTTTGGGAGATGATGATGTTTTCATTTGGAAAAAGTAAAGGCAGATACATTTTCACAGAAGCGCTGCGGCCCGAAAGTAAAGAAGACGACGGGAACCCGTCAAAGGGCTGGTATGGAATTTATCCGTTTGCGCTTAATGAACCGGTTGACTTTGACGCACTGAAATGGTCATTAAGACAAAATGAGAGGCTGGCAATGGTGCAGGCAGACATTGGTGCTTATAAGGACAGAGAACTTGATGATGATGCACTTGACAGGCTTGACGGAATACTTGGCTGGTTTGCGGATAATGGAATGGAAATAATTCTGCGGATTATGTACGACCGTAAAGGCAGAGGAATGGAAAGAGAACCGTCAGGTCTTGGAATGGTGCAAAGACATATGGAGCAGGCAGGAGCTGTAATATCCGACCATGCCGACTCCATTTTTGTAATTCAGGGATTGTTTGTAGGGAATTGGGGTGAAATGCACGGCTCTAAATTTCTGTCAGACGATAAAATGTGTATACTTGCACAGACACTTCTTGCCGCAACCTCTTATAAATGCCGTATTGCAGTGAGAAAGCCGCAGCAGTGGCGTGTCCTGAATGCCGGAGGGATTTGCGGTGCGGACTCGGGGGAAATAGGTCTTTATAATGACGGGATTCTTGCATCTGATACCGATATGGGAACGTATGCTGAAACTTTCGTGGATGCCGGACAGTACGGAGCTTCCGAAGAAATGTGGATGAAGCCTTGGGAAAAACGCAAAGAGCTTGAATTTCAGAAATCTTTGTGCCGTAATGTGCCAAACGGCGGGGAAGTTGTATGTGACAGTACGCTCAATGATTTTAACAATGCGGCTGAGACATTTAAAGAAATGCATATAACGTACCTTAACAGCCAGTATGACATGCAGGTGCTTGAAAAATGGAAACGGTCTTCATGTGATGGAAGCGGCGGTAAGGGCTGGAAAAACGGCTATGAGTGGATTGGTGCACATCTGGGGTACAGATATGTTGTAAAGAGTGCGGAGATTTTGCAAAAAGACCGGATAAAGCTTCAGATTATTGTGGAAAATACCGGGTTTTCAAATATTTATGAGGACGTCCGGATATTTCTGGAAATATATGATAATAAGGATTTGCTAAAAAGAATTGATATAGACAGTGATGCCAGAAGCTGGAACCCGGCAGAGGATGCGGTTATGTGCGTGCAGGACGCGGATTTAGCGGGGATTCTTGAGAAAGATAAAGTGTATGGTGTATTTCTTGGGATGAGAAGAAAAAAAGACGGATGTGTTATCAGATTTGCCAATGAAGGCGCATCCGATACAATCCGCCTTGGGGAAATCAGAATCAGAAGCTAGGAAAGAAAGGTTTCGCTGATTCGTGATATGTGCAGTGTCCCGAGAAAAATGCCGTCTTTTGTGGCAGTTTTATTGGCAAAAAGAATCGGCTTTTTAAGTGCGGGGTCAGAGCATTCCAATGTAAGTGAGTAACTTCCCGGCTGAAGCGTTGATGTGTCAAGAGGAATTATAATATCGGTTGTTTTCCCGCTGTCAAATGTCCTTGTGTCAGCATCAGAGTCAATGTAAGTTACAGAGCCGGTCTCGGTATTTGTAATAGTAAGCCTGAGTGGAAAGCTCTTGTAGCAGTTGGCAAAACCGGTATTTTCAATTGAAATAACAAGATTTTTTCCCCTGTTGAATAAGGAGGCGGACTGTAACCGGCAGTCACGGAGCACAAAGCGGTAGCCAAGATGGCGGGATATATACTCATATCCCGAAAGTCCGTTGAATACATCATTGTGCGTGTGTACGGCAGCTTTCCATTTATTAAGCACCTGTGCGTCATAGAGGGAATTTAAGTATGAAATGTGCATGCTGTTAAGAGTATGAACAGCATTTTCATAGTCATTGAAACTGTTATCAATTACAGCTTCACCGCCGTTTGGCGCATAGAGACATAATGTATTCTGAAATGCAATTTCTTCTTCACGTGTGCCTTTATCAGAGTATACAGAGGAACCTGAAAAGGACTTGTCTCCGTAAGTGCCGAGGTCAGACTGTGACCCCATCATGCCGTCGTTAAAAAGTCCAAAACGGTGTCCCTGTCCGTTCAGTGCGGCTGCAGGGTCAAAGGACTGCATTATTTCGCGCCAGTGTGCAGGAGTGCGCACGGAAAGAGGTATTGAAACATCGATTACGGATGCAAGGTGGGAAGCCAGTGTGCACATATCGCCTTGTGACATATAGTTGGAGTTGTTCATTTCGCCGCAATTTCCTACAAATATCCCCTGTATGACATAAATGCCGGAAGCATGTGAGTTTACAATGTCCGCAGTCTGGGTCATATGAAGCATGACGGTATTAATGTCTGACGGTTCGGTTTCATATGCTTTTCCGTCCCAATCATAAAGAAAACGCAAAATGATTGTTCTGTCAGCAGACTCCCACGCGGAAAGTATGTAATCAAGCTGTGAAAGTCCGGTTTCGGATATTGCACCCAGACGATATTCTTTCAGGTTGATTTCAAGAAGAACAAGTCTGTTTTCAGGCGGGTCAACTGATATTTCAAAGTTTAATTTACTGTCGGGTGAATTGTTGTCTGACAGAATATATCCATATATGTTGTACCAGCCACAGTAGGGATTGGCAAGTTCATCGGCAGACTCTGTAAAGCTTTGGCTGTCCAGGGAAAATTTATGAAGATTTTGAAGCATATATACAGCACCTGAAGAAATCAGGAATATTATTAATAAAGCAACTATGTATTTGCGCATATAGTGTGTCCTTTCTTAACGCCGGTGACAGCATTATAGCATTTATATGCCAAAGATGCTATAATTATCAATGTATTGTGACAGGAGGTGAAAAGCAGGGTGGAGAGAAATGAAGTGATTGATTTTGTTATCCCATGGGTTAATGGTGATGACCCGGAATGGCTCAATCTTAAAAAAGCGTATCCTGCGGATTCACAGGGAATAATAAGAAGTGACAGCAGTGATGAGAGATACTGCAACTGGGATAATCTTCAGTATTGGTTCCGAGGCGTCGAAAAATATGCGCCGTGGGTCAATAAGATACATTTTATAACATGGGGGCATCTCCCGGAGTGGCTTAATGAGAGCCATCCGAAGCTTAATATTGTGAGGCATGAGGATTTTATTCCGCCGGTGTATATGCCGACATTTAACGCTAACACGATTGAACTTAATATGCACAGAATTAAAGGACTTTCCGAACATTTTGTGTATTTTAATGATGATATGTTTATACTGAAGAAAATAGACGAAAAGGATTTTTTCAGAAACGGAAAACCATGTGATATGCTGGCTTTCCAGCCTGTGGTTGCAAATCCGTCGAATCCGGTTATGTCAAGGATATTTATGAATAATTCACTGCTTCTTTCAAGACATTTTGATAAGAGAAGCAATGTTAGATCGCAGCCGGGCAGTTATTTTAAACCGGGGTATCCGCCGCTTTATTTTGTGTATAATCTGATGGAGCTTTTCTTTCCGCTTTTTACGGGCTTTTATAATTCGCATGGCCCGTCTGCATTCTGCAAAAAAACATTTGAAACGCTGTGGGAGAAGGAGCCTGAGGTGCTTGACTCTACATGCAGGCACAAGTTCCGGGGAGATGACGTAAACCAGTATCTTGTAAGAGACTGGCAGAAGTTAAGTAAAAACTTTTGTCCTGTTAATGTAAACCGCATGCTCAGATATTTTGATGTATCAGACAATAATGAAAAGCTGATAAAAACAATCAGGATGCAGAGCTCAAAGATTATCTGCATTAACGATTCCAATAAAAAGACAGATTTTGATGATATGAAGGACAGGATTAATCAGACTTTTGCACTAATCTTTCCGGAAAAATCATCTTTTGAAAAGTAGTGGAGGAACTTTCTGGTGGAGACAAAGAGCAGAACTGAATACTCTGCGCACAATACTACCATAGCAATGTTTTCAAGGGCACTGGCAATAATTATGGGGTATGTGTTAAGAGTCGTGTTTACGCATACGCTCAGTGAGAGCTATGTGGGTATTAACGGCCTTTTCATGGATATTCTTAATATACTGTCTTTATCGGAGATGGGACTGGAAACGGCGATAGCATTTGCGTTATACAAACCGATTGCAGACAGTGATTTTGAAAAGCAGAAGTCTGTAATGCAGCTTTTCAGGCGGTTCTATAATACGGTAGCGCTTATTGTATTCGGCCTCGGCCTTCTGGTTATACCGTTTATGGATGTGCTTATTAAGAATAAGCCGGATATTGAGCATCTTACATTTATTTACATACTGTATCTGGTAAATACCGCACTTTCATATGTCCTTGTATACAAGAAGACAATGATTGATGCACACCAGCTTATGTATATTGGAACGGTGTATAAGACAACGTCATGGATTATACAGGATATACTTCAGATAGTGATACTGGTATTTACAAAGAACTTTTATCTGTTCCTGTTTGTGAGTATTGCGACTACGCTGATATCAAATGTTGCAATTTCAATAAAAGCGGATTCCATGTATCCGTTTCTCAAAGAGAAAAATGTAAAACCGCTCCCGAAGGATGAGAAAAATTCAAATTTCCGCAATATACGTGCAATGCTTATGCATAAAATGGGCAGCGTTGTGGTGAATAACACAGATAACCTCATTTTGTCTTCACTTGTCGGAATTGTAAGTGTCGGGTGTTACTCTAATTATTATCTTGTTATAGCGTCGGTACAGCAGGTGCTTACGGAATGCTTTCAGGGGATAACCGCGAGCGTCGGGAATCTCAATGTTACATCGGATGCGAAGCGTGTCAGGGAGGTTTTTGAATCCGTACTGTTTGCAACGCACTGGATATATGCATTTGCTGCAATCGGATTATTTGAGCTGCTCAATCCGTTTGTGGAGCTGAGTTTTGGGGAACAGTATCTTTTTTCAAAGGAAATAGTACTTGTTTTGTGTGTTAATTTTTTCCTTACAGGTATGGGCAGAGCAACACTTGTATTTCGCAATTCAATAGGGCTTTTCTGGTTTGACAGGCATAAGGCAATTGTTGAGGCAGTGCTGAATCTTGGCATATCAATAGTCCTTGCCGGAATGTACGGGACCATAGGGGTATTTATGGGAACAACAATTAGCATGCTGCTTACAACGGTATGGGTTGAACCGTATGTGCTGTATAAACACCATTTCAAAAGCCCGGTATGGCAGTATTTTGCAAAATATATTAAATATGTCGCAGAAACGGCGGTATTGTGGTTTATGACAGACAGAATATGCTCATTTGTCATGGGCGGTTTTGCAAAACAGATTCTGTTAAAGGCGATTATATGCATTGTTGTGCCAAATGCTATTATTTGCCTGTTGAACTGCCGTTCAAAGGAGTTTATATTTATATTTAACAAGTTAAAGGGGTTAGTTGAGAAAAGAAAGCATGGGTAATGGATTTAAACCGGAAGAAGAAATTCTTCTTGGGTTATTAAAAAATGCTATTGTGCCATCGGAAGGGCTGCCTGACAGGGATATATATTCAGAAAATGCCGGAGCAGACTGGGATAAGGTTGCGGGTATGGCAGGAAAACATGCAGTGCTTCCGCTCATTTACGATGTGATGAGCCGCATGGAAAATGTTCCGCAAAACGTCCTTAATGATGCAAAATGTGCCGCGCAGAGAACATTTCTGCAAAGCCACAAGCTTCTGTGTGTATCGGGAAATATGATAAACCTTATGGAAAATGAAGGAATAGATGTGATTCTTTTAAAGGGGGCATCTGCTGCAAGATTTTATCCGGTACCGGAACTTAGAAAATCAGGTGATATTGATCTGTTTGTGAAAAACGGTGAAAGCTTTGAACATGCCTGCCGGCTGCTTGAAAAATGCGGATATAAAGTAAAGGACAGGCAGCATTCACAGCACCATACTGAATTTTGGTCAGATGAAGGAATAAATATTGAACTTCACAGAATGCTGGCAGAGCCGTTTGATAATGAGCAGATGAACAGCTATGTGAACAATCTGGCTGATGAATATATGGACAACAGAGTGCATACCGTAATACTGGGGTACAGTCTTTCAGTGCTTACAGATGCGTATGATGCATATTATCTTATGCTTCATATGCTGCAGCATTTTCTTCGGTCAGGGTTTGGTTTAAAGCTGCTTTGCGACTGGGTGGTATTCTGGAACAGGGATATAGGCGAAGGGGATAAAAACAAATTTTTGCAGATGATAAGGGAATCAAGAGTCGAAGGCTTCGTGAGAATAGTAACTGCGGTGTGTGTCGAGTATCTTGGGCTTAAGCCGGAAAATGTCTCCTTTCTCGGCATTGCAGAATATACACGGGATGAACTGCAGGAATTTATGAAGGAAATTCTGTCTGCCGAGGAATTTGGGAAATCAGCTAAAGACAGGATGGTGGTTATGCGTGGCAGCTCATTTACTGATTATGCGCGTGAATTTCATCACCAGATGAAGCTGAATAATCCAAAACATTCAAAAAATGTTTTACTATGGCCATATTTGTGGATAAAGACACTGGTGGTATTTTTGATTAATAACCGGAGAATAAGAGGAGTTTCAAGCTTTGATATAGTGAGAAAGGCAGGTGCCAGAAGCAGGGTTGTCAGAAATATGAATTTATTTAAATAATTAAGAAACTGTTGACTTATTAAACCAGATTAATATAATAGATATGGGAGTATTAGATAAAGGAGGTATAGCGATGAAAAAGTATATGAGACCTGAAGTTGCCATTTCAGAAGATATAAACGAAGGTGTATTTGCTGCAAGCGGAGACGCTCAGGGGCATCCTAAGTGCGAGAGCAAGTACATGAACGGAGTCTTCCAGAATACAAATTACACATCTTCAGACGGAACTGTCAAAGAGACGTTTGGCTGTCTTGGATGTAACTGCTACAGAGGAGCAGGTTACTGCGGACTTGAAGAGTATCAGTATGGTTCTTATGATGAGGATAATGGAAAACGTAAGCCGGGCTGGGAACAGGAAGGCAAGCAGCCTCATGACAGGGCATGGTAACACAGCATAGATAATAATTAAAACAGTGATAAGAAAACCGCTGCAAAGCTGATATTATATCAGGCTTGCAGCGGTTTTTCATCTTCACTCAACAGACGGCACTGCTTATCTGAAATCATATATACGTAGTCACACATTGATAAAACAGCAGGGCGGTGCGTTGTTACAATACATGTTCTCGGATAAGTATCCTTCATGATATTATTTAAAATATTGCGCTCGGTTGCAGAGTCAAGTGCGGATGTTGCTTCATCGAGCAGAAGGATAGGTGAATTGCGAAGAAGCGCCCTGGCTATTGCAAGGCGCTGGGACTGTCCTTCTGATAAGCCCTGACCGCGCTCGCCAATTTTGCTGTCTATTCCTTCGGGAAGTGCAGATACAAAATCCCATGCGCAGGCAAGCTCAAGCGCCTGCCTGATATCTTCGTTTGAGGCATCAGGTTTTACTGTGCGCATGTTTTCTGCAATTGTCCCGGAAAACATAGTATTTCCCTGAGGAACATAAGAGAAAAGCTGGCGGATGGACGGAGAAAATTCAATGTGTGCCGAACTGTCATTGCCGGCAGCAATTGAGAGTTCACCCGACTGAGGCTTTAAAAGCGCTAGAATAATGCGGAGCATGGTGGTTTTTCCTTCCCCGGAAGGCCCTACAAGGGCGGTAATTTTATGAGGATGTGCTTCAAATGAAGCATTTTTAAATACCAGATTACCATTGTTGTAGGAATATGTAATGTCGTGCAGTTTTACGGACAGGCCATAGCTGCTGTGTCTGTTGTAGAAGTCTGACACTTCGCTGCGTTTTGAAAAATCTTCCTTTGGCATATTTAGAATGTCCATAAGACGTCCGGCAGAGGTCGTTATTGAAATCGCTGTAGGAACGAGTGAAATCAGGCAGTTTAACGTGCCTGTAAGGGAGTTTGCAAGTGAAAGAAACAGTGTCATTGTTCCGTAGGATATCGCTCCGCTCCATACACGGTATATTCCGAGGGCATAGCAGCTGTAGGAAACGAGAATGCCTACCAGAGACATTATTACGGATGTAAGCATGCTGAGGCGAAGATATCCTGTACGCATCTGCTTATACTCGCTCTGATACTGGCGCAGACGCAGAGAATAAACCTTTAGCAGGTCAAAAGCCTTGATAGTCTGTATATTGGAAAATGCTTCCTGATTAAAGCCTGACATTCTGGCGTTCATCGCAGCAGCTTCCTTATTGTTACTCTGGATACGCTTTAAGACGGAGCGCGACATTATTATGCTTACCGGAATTCCCATGATTGCAAGAAGTGCAAACTCAGGGTCGTAATATATAACAACGGCAAATGAGCTTATAAATTTAACGATATATATTATAAGATTGGGAATCCAGTTAAGAACTCCGTTTGAAATTGTTGACGCATCCGAGTTCCACCGTGTCATTAAGTCTCCGGTATGATACTTAGTAAGAGACTCCAGGTCAGTTATGAGCATTTTATCGAAAATATCAGCCTTTATGTCGGTGTCAACACGCAGTGAAATAATGTTTGACACATAGTTTGAAAGCTGGGTGACAAGTATGTTGCCGACTGAGAAGCCTATAAAAAGACAGAAGGTTCTGACAAGCGCTCCTGTCTGATGTCCGGTAATAATATCTACCATATCCTTTGAAATAATACTGCTGATAAGCGAAGTCGCAGTTCCGGTAAGTCCGATAAGTGTATAAATAATTATGGATTTCCAGTACCGGCGAACATATGAGTACAGCCATACCGTCTGGGCAAAAAGCTCCTTAAGCCTGCCTTCTTTAATTCGTCTGATATAAAACTGCACACGTTTTTCTTTTTCAGTCATAATAATCTCCATTCCGCAGACGCTTTGGCGTCGGAGGAATCGCGAGCCAAATATCAGATTTGGCTCTGCAACACTAATCTCCAATTCCGCAAGCGCCTGCTTTAGAATCAATGTAGTCCTTCATTACCTTTGCGGCCTCCGGCTGTGTATTGCATAAAAGCCGGCATACATTTATATGTTTCTGTATTACGTCCGCAAAATCAAGGTTTCTGTCTGTTTGAGAAGAAAGCCATGTAGGTGACAGCATTCTTTGGGCAACAAGAAGCTGACGGCTGTCCTCAGACAATTCTTCAACTTTATTGAAGGATGCCTGCTTTAAAATGACAATTCCGCCAAGCGGGAATTTTTCGGTAGAGTATATCCCGGATGTACCGCACCACGGGGTTCCGTAGGTCATGACCGTGTTATTCTCAATGCCGATTAAATTGATGTCACCATTAATTAGTTTTGTATTATAAAGCTCATTCCATAATTTTGTATGGGTAGATTTGCCCGTGCCGGATTTGCCGGAAAAAAGCCACGCTTTCCCGTTATATTCAATTGATGCGGAATGAAGCGCAAACAGTCCGTTATTCTGCGCTGCAACAAGAAATGCATTGCGCATGCCGTAAAAAAGTTCAGCTTTTGCGTCGCTTTCGAGACTGTGGTCATAAAAAAATTCAGCAAAACTTCCGTCTCTTGAAATAGTACACATCAAAAGGTGCCTGTTTGAAGGAAACATAAGTATATAACTTTCTTCATTCAAAAACAGGGTAAGCTGTCTGTTATTGATGATAAGTTTCCCGGAAAAAGCAGGCATATATGTAAGTGGTCTTAAAAGCCAGTGCTGAGTGACAGAATCGCTGCCGCAGTCACAGGAAAAATCATCCAGTGAGGAGTCAAGGCATTTATCATAACCGGTAAAGCCGATTGTAACTGAAGCAAAGCGAAAGTATCTGTTTGGGGTGACGGACGGCTTTGTTTCATCCTTAAGAGCCCCGGAGCGGAGAAGCTGTGTTATAAATGCATTCACATCTTCAAGAAGCTCGTCATCATTGAGGTTTTGGTTTTGGTAGTAATCTTTTAAAATATTTATAAGCTCTGTACGGGGAACACCTGATTTAATGGCATTCCAAAGCAGCAGACTGCTTTCGTTAAGCTCTATGCTGTTGCAGCGTGCCGCAACCTTCTGTCCGATGGGCAGCAGATAATTTTTACCATGTAATTGTCTCAAAATATATTCGTCAGAAACCGTAATGTTATCAGCGTAATTTTTCATACCAATCTTCACTCCGGAAATGCTTTAATTAATGTCATACTTAAAATATTTAAATTATATCAGTTTGCTAATAGAATTGCTATAAAAATTTATATTCTAATATTGACAAATTGAGAATATTATAATTATAATTAAGGCACTTATTACAGATGTCATAATTGATTTAATTTTTATATAAGGGAGAGATGATTATGAAAGAGTATAACAAGCCTGTAGTAGAGGTAGTTGATGAGAAGGCAGAGGGAGTGTTTGCAGCGAGCGGAGATAATGAGCGTGAAGGCGGCGATGTAGTCTGCAGATATGGAAGAAAGCAGGCAAGCGACGGTATTGATACATGTCAGGCTTGTTCAGCTACAGACGGAAGAGAGAGCACGGGCGCATACTATAAGAAGGATTATAAGGGATGTCCTGACGGCATGCCGGAGAAGTAATATTGTAATAATGCATTTTAGGGCAGGATGGTATGCGAACTATCCTGCCTTTATTTTAATCAGTGAGGAACCGGCGGAAAATGTGTGATGAATTGCAAAAACAGAATATAGAGCATTTGCTTGAAGCCGGGAAGGCTGTAATGATAAAACCGCAAGGGTATAGCATGTATCCTGTAATTGTTCCGGGAAGGGATGCTGTGATAGTGCAGAAAGCGGATACATCAAAAATTAAGCGGGGGGATGTTGTTCTGTACAGACGCGACGAAGGGATACTGGTGATTCACAGGCTGTACAAAAGGGATAAAAAAGGTTATTATATGGTTGGAGACAATCAGACGACGATAGAAGGACCTCTGCGTGCAGATCAGATAAAGGGGAAAATGACTGTACTAATAAGGAAAGATAAAAAAATATATACGGACTCACTGCTTTACAGGATACCCTGTGCAATATGGCTTTTTATGAGACCTGTAAGAAGACCTGTGAGCCTTGCGGTGGCATCAGTTAAAAGATTATTGCGAAAAATAGCGAGTTGAAATGAGGAATACATGGTTAAAAAAATCGATATAAGTGAATTGCATGAAGGAATGACAGTTGCAGAGGATGTATGTTCTGCATTTGGAACGAGAATAGCCAATAAGGGGCAGACCGTTGACAGCGGAATCATTGCCCTTATGAAGTCAAACAGAGTGCGCTCTGTCAAGGTCATTGCAGGCAGCAGCGAACAGGATGAAGCTGAAAATGTAATAAAATTGCTTGCACAGTCTATGCTTTTTGCAAGAAATAAAGCGGTGTTTGCCTCGGAAGAGTTTGTAAAGCCGATTATAGCCGACGTGATAGGGCTGGTAAAGAGCTCGCCACAGGCATTGGAATATATAGATTTGTTAATGCAGTTAAGAGATTATTCCGAGACTGTATTTGCACATTCTGTAAATGTTGCGTTAATCTGCCGTGAATTTGCAAACTGGCATGGAATGAATTTTGAAAAGACACAGGAACTGACACTTGCCGGTCTTATACATGACATAGGAAAACTCCAGGTCCCGGTTGATATACTTGATTCAGTAAGACCGCTTACCGAAGCAGAGTTTAAACAGGTTAAGAAGCACTCAATTAACGGATATATGATGCTTAAAGGAAGTGAAATACCTGAAATTATAAAAAGACCTATTATTGATCATCATGAAAGATGTGATGGCACAGGATACCCGATGGGATACCATTTTCAGGAAATCAGCGAGTATGGGCGTATAATCGGAATGGTAGACGCATATGAGGCGATGACGGCAAAGAGAGCATACAGGGACAGGCTGTGTCCATTTAAAATAGGTGCCATAATGCTGCAGGAGTCAGAAGGAAAATACGATACACTGCTTCTGGAGGAGTTTTTCGCCAATATACTTAATCCGTATATCGGAAGTAAGGTTATGCTGTCTAACGGATATACGGCAAGACTTAAGGGAATTAACAAGCAGGATATAAGTCATCCTGTTATTGAGCTTGCAGGGCAGACAATTGACCTTTCAATGGCGAACATTAAAAAAAGCCAGATTCAGGTGGTCGGAATTGTGTATGAATAATTTTGAATGTTACAGTAATCATATTGATTTATAAAACATGAAAAACAAAGAATAGGCGGGTACATACATGGAGAAAAATATAATATATCATGGAAGCAATGTAATTGTGCCGGAACCTAAGATTCTTATAAATGGACATTACAAGGATTTTGGATATGGATTCTATTGTACAAATATCGAAAAGCAGGCAAAACGCTGGGCACTTACAAAGCGAGGCGGGTCAGTTGTCAATAAATATGATTACGCGGAAAACAAAGAATTAAATGTCTGTACTTTTTCAGAGATGACAGAAGAATGGTTGCAGTTTGTCTTGGATTGCAGGCGTGGAATAGAGCATGGATATGATATTGTGGAAGGACCTATGGCAGATGATCAGATATGGGATTATGTAGAAGATTACATGTCAGAAAATATCAGTAAGGCTGCATTTTGGGAATTGGTCAAATTTAAGTATCCAACTCATCAAATTGTATTTTGTACAGAGGATGCACTGAAAACATTGCATTTTAAAGGGAGTGATATTCTATGACAAATATATACTTTCCGGAAGAAAAAATACAAAAAAATGATCTTTACTTTATCTGCTATATGATTGAACGTGTAGCAAGGAAACTTCATCAAAGAAATAGCTATGTAGTAAATAGTATTGGAAAAGAAAATCTCAAACATTTGATAAGTGTAGCAAATGTACTTCATGCAGAAAATCCTGTAGCAGTAGAAGATGATTGGATAGGAGAATATTCTCTTGAAAAAGGGGATGTAGATGTCACAAAGGTAAATGATGAATTAGTTAGAAAAGTTCCAACTCCTACGCAAATGGGAAAAGTATACCAAAGACTTATTTCAGATACAGCTTTTCCGGAAGAAAATGAAGTAGATGGAATTATCAGAGTATATAATAACCCTATTTGTGATGTGATTGATAACTATAATTGCAGTGCATATTATGAACCGTCATATGTGATTGCAAGAGCTTACCAAAATGGTGGATTCTGAATAATATTTATTGCGTATGCCGTTTATTTCCACCACCTAGATTACCCGGTTCGTTTTTCTTATTAAAATTACCGTGCTTTCTGTCAGAAGATGGAAGCTGAATTCCTGTATCCATGACATGAACTGCAACAAGTGCAATCATGCACACGGTAAGTATGCGATGAACCGGCAGACATTTTTTGACAAGATAAGGTTCGTTGACAAAACAGCTATTTGCTGATATAATTTAGGTTCCACGCGGCTGGGGAGTCAGCGGTTCCCTGTACCTGCAATCCGCTATAGCAGGAGTTATGCTCTGCCTCGGGTAATAATGGATGGAGCTGCCCGGAAAAAGTGGTGTTGACGCTTGGGCCTTTCGCAACGAAAATTCATGAATCATGTCAGGACGGGAACGTAGCAGCATTAAGTGAAAGCTTTCGTGTGCCGGAAGTAAACCTGAGCCGAGCCAACTGGTCCGGTAACGTCTGTTTGTTATTGCACAAAGCAGAGCAGCGTGGATTTTAATTTTTTAAAGACTTGTGCCGGATTCATTAATAATGTTTCCGGTATTTTTATATAATTGTAAATTTGTATCTTTACATAAATTTTTCAATGACAGATTGACCGTTTTGGTGTAAAATATGCTGTATGTGGTAAAAGTTAGAAAGAGTATCAGCGTCTGCGGACAGGGAGGATTAGTGTGAAAAATCATGCTGATGCGATGATTTTTCACACGGCTGTTTGCGTCGGAGCCGCAAAGCAGCCCCTTATCGCAGAGGAAAAATCGCTTTCGCGAATTTTTCCTCGCGTGTCTTCGCAAAAAACGCTCCGACAGGGAGGATTAGTATGAGAAAAATAGGTATGCTTACAAGCGGCGGCGACTGTCAGTGCCTTAATGCGACAATGCGTGGTGTCGCAAAGACGTTATATGGTGCAGGTGAAGATTTTCAGATAATTGGTTTTGAAGACGGCTATAAAGGCTTAATGTACGGAGACTACAGAATAATGCAGCCGGGAGATTTCTCGGGAATTCTTACCGAGGGAGGTACAATTCTCGGCACATCAAGACAGCCGTTCAAGCTTATGAATGAGCCGGATGAACACGGACTTAACAAAGTTGAGGCAATGAAGCAGACATATAAAAAGCTGGGGCTGGAATGTCTTGTTGTACTTGGCGGTAACGGCTCGCAAAAGACAGCTAACCTGCTTAGCGAAGAAGGACTTAATGTAGTATCGCTTCCAAAGACAATTGACAATGATTTATGGGGAACTGATGAGACATTTGGCTTCCAGAGTGCAGTTGCAATAGCAACAAATGTGATTGATAATATTCATACAACGGCTTATTCGCACGGACGCGTATTTATTGTTGAAGTTATGGGACATAAGGTTGGCTGGCTTACACTTCATGCGGGTGTAGCGAGTGGAGCAGATATCATTCTTATACCGGAGATACCTTATGATATTGATGTTGTCGTAGAGGCCATTAAGAAGAGAAATAATCAGGGCAAGCGATTTTCAATTATTGCCGTTGCCGAGGGTGCTATTTCAAAAGAGGATGCGGCGCTTTCAAAGAAGGAACTGAAAGAAAAGAGAAAATCACCGGCATTTCCATCGGTTTCATACGAAATTGGAAGCCAGATACAGGAGCGTACAGGGCAGGAAGTAAGAGTTACAATTCCGGGACATATGCAGAGAGGCGGAAGTCCGTGTCCGTATGACAGAGTACTTTCCTCTAGATTTGGTGCGGCTGCTGCAGATTTAATCATTAACCGCAGGTATGGATATATGGTTGGAATTAAGAATGGTGAGATAGTAAATGTTCCGCTTAAGGATGTAGCAGGAAAGCTGAAGCTTGTAGACCCTGATTCATCAATTGTAAAGGAAGCAAAGCTTCTTGGAATCAGCTTTGGCGTAAGAGATTAAATGTAAGCCTGCAAGGACGGGGCTTAAACAGAATTTAAAATATAGTTTGGAAAGGCATAGCTGCAATATGTCGTATACAGCATTATACAGAAAATGGCGTCCAACTGACTTTGCGGATGTAAAGGGGCAGGATGCCATTGTAACTACTCTGAAAAATCAGATAAAATCAGAACGAATAGGACATGCATATCTGTTCTGCGGCACAAGGGGAACGGGTAAGACAACGATTGCCAAAATATTTGCAAAGGCGGTCAATTGTGAGCATCCTGTGGACGGCAACCCATGCGGTGAGTGCCCGGTATGTAAGTCGATTGCTGCCGGCAGTTCCATGAATGTTATTGAAATCGATGCGGCGTCCAACAATGGTGTTGATGATATCAGAAAAATCAGGGAAGAAGTTCAGTATTCGCCTACGGAAGGCAAATATAAAGTCTATATTATTGATGAGGTTCACATGCTTTCAATAGGGGCTTTCAATGCGCTTCTTAAAACGCTTGAGGAACCTCCGTCATATGTAATATTTATTCTGGCGACGACAGAGACACACAAAATTCCGATAACAATCCTGTCACGCTGCCAACGCTACGATTTTAAGCGCATTTCGATAGAAACGATAAAAGCAAGACTCGAAGAGCTTATGAAGGCTGAGAATATTAATGTTGAGGAAAAGGCACTTCGGTACGTCGCGAAAGCGGCAGACGGTTCGCTTCGAGATGCATTAAGCCTTCTTGATCAGTGCCTTGCATTTTATCTCGGTCAGGACTTAAAGTATGACAATGTGCTTGAGGTGCTTGGTGCAGTTGATACGGAAGTATTTTCAAGGCTGCTGCGTATGGTGCTTAATTCGGATACAACAGGATGCATAAGACTGCTTGAAGAGCTTATTATGCAGGGGCGTGACCTGGGGCAGTTTGTTATGGACTTCGTGTGGTATTTAAGAAATCTGCTGCTTGTAAAGACATCGGAGGACGCACAGGAAGTGATAGATATGTCAAGCGACAATCTGGCGCTTCTTAAGGAGGAGAGCACTCTTGTTGATGATAATACACTTATGCGGTATATACGCATTTTTTCAGAGCTTTCCAATGAGATACGATATTCCGTACAGAAGAGAATCCTTGTTGAAATTGCACTGATTAAGCTTACTAAGCCGGCAATGGAGCAGAGCAGGGAAATTGGAGATATATTAAGCAGAATAACTATGCTTGAGGAACGCCTTGACAACGGTAACTTCGTTGTAAATTCAGGCTCAATACCAAACGCCGCGGTGCAGAATCCGGGAAGTGATGCGGCAGGGGACATGAGTGCGGATGTGCCGGCAAAACCACTTGAACAGGCGCTTCCGGAGGATCTTGAACAGGTTGCGCTTCAGTGGAACAGCATTGTTGCGGATATTGATGCAAGCGGTGCCCTGAGTGAAATGCTGAGAAAAGCAAAGGTTACCCTCGCATCTGATAACGCAGGAATTGAAATCATGATATCCAGTCCTTCTGCATATTCATTTATAAACCGGCCTGAGCAGATTGCGCAGATAGAGGGCGCAATTGAAAAACGTACCGGAAAGCATGTCAATATTAAGGTCGGCAAGATAAAAGAGGAGCAGGATTTAAGGAATATGTTTACAGACATAAGAGATATGGTTAAAATGGAAATAGAAATTGATGACAATAAGGAGGATTTAATATAATGGCAAAAAGAGGCGGATATCCTGGCGGAATGATGCCGGGCAATATGAATAATCTCATGAAGCAGGCACAGAGGATGCAGCGTCAGATGGAGGAGTCAACTAAGGAGCTTGAGGCAAAGGAATTCACAGCCACAGCAGGCGGCGGTGCGGTTGAAGTAACCGTAAGCGGCAAGAAAGAGGTTTTAAGCGTGAAGCTTTCAGAAGAGGTTGTTGATCCGGATGATATAGAGATGCTTCAGGATTTGATTGTTGCAGCAACCAATGAGGCACTGCGCAAGATGGAGGAAGAGTCTCAGGCGCAGATGTCAAAGATTACAGGCGGACTTGGCGGAATGGGCGGCGGATTTCCATTTTAATCCTCATTGCTGAGCGATTTATCGCGAAGAGGCGATGAAAAATTAGCGCATCAGGCGTAATTTTTCACACTAATCCCTATTCAGCAGACGCTTTTTGCGAGAGCATTATTAGAAATACAGAGGTTTATGAGAATGGACTTGTATGGAAGCCGGATTTCAAAATTAATTGAAGAACTTTCCAGCCTGCCGGGCGTTGGAGCTAAGTCAGCGCAGCGTCTGGCATTTCACATTATAAATATGCCTAAAGAGCGTGTGGAACAACTTGCATCCACGATAATAGATGCACGTAACAATGTCAGATACTGCTCGGAGTGTTTTGCGCTTACCGATTCGGAAGTTTGTCCGGTATGCAAAAATACACACCGCAACCATAAGGTTATCATGGTTGTGGAGACTACGCGTGATATGGCAGCATATGAAAAAACAGGAAAATATGACGGAGTGTACCATGTACTGCATGGAGCCATTTCTCCGGCATTGGGCATAGGGCCAAAGGATATAAAGTTAAAGGAATTAATCACACGTCTTGAAGGGGATGTTGATGAGGTGATTATCGCCACAAATTCAAGCCTTGAGGGTGAGACAACTGCAATGTACATAAGCAAGCTTGTAAAACCGACGGGAATCAAAGTGAGCAGAATTGCAAGCGGTGTGCCTGTTGGCGGGGATCTTGAGTATATTGATGAGGTCACGCTTCTTCGGGCACTTGAAGGACGTGTAGATTTATAAGGTAAAAACAATGACGCAGGAAAATGTTTTACAGAACGATATAATACTGGAGCACAGGGCGCGCATGCTGAATCTGAAAAAGTATTATCCGTTTTTTAAGCTGACGGAGACTTCTTTTGATACATTCAGGCAGGGACAGTACGCCATGCTTGACATGGGTTATATTGTGATGGCGGTCCTGCGTTTTTTTATTGAAGAAAATAATTTCAAGGAAAAGGATGTAACATATCCTGAATATGTGGATTTTATCAGGGAATGCATACAAAGGGATTTTGCGCTTGATTTAAGCGCCGAGGAGAGTAAGGATATAGCAGATTACATTTTTGATAAAATCAAAAATGACGGAAAGCCGTTTGAATTCGGATATTATGACCCTGTTGACAAGAAGCGCAGAGTTTCAAGAATGAAGCTTATAGAGAGTGCCATACGCAATAACACGGTATGGTATTCAATTAGTGCGGACGCTATCGAGTTCTATCTTGATACAAAGGAAATAAAGGATGAAAGCAGAATAAGCGTACAGCAGCTTCTTCTTGAAAAGATGATTCGCGCACAGAATTTCAAGGGCGGAACACAGGTGGTCGGACGAATCAATGATGAAGTTGAACGTCTGATGCTCAAGAAAAAGGAAGTAGAGCAGTTGATGGCAACAGACGTATTTGCAGGCTTTGAGGCATATCAGGAGTTTGTTGATACGGGAATGCAGTGGTTTGATGAAGAACAGAAGCTGTTCGTTAAGAATAAGGAGCTGATTGAGGCGGCTCTCTCAAGAATGGAATATGACCCGGCTATGAAGACTGACGGTTATATCCGTATTATAGATGAGATATATGAGCTGGACAACCAGCTTAAGGTGGCAATGAACCGGCATGGTGAGCTTTTGCGCGCATGCATGGATATGCAGAAAATGACGGACGACGTAATAAGGCGCAACAAACTCAGCAGACTGCGCAGCCACTGTGACTATAAAAGGCTTATTGAACAGATGATAAAGGCAGATACAACAAAGCCGATGGAGCTTTTGGTACAGGCGATGTTAAAGCCAAAAACAGTAAAAATGTTTAATCCGGCAGTGATTGATGAATGTCTGCAGATTAAGACCGTGAGGACGGAGAAGGCTGAAGAAATCAGTACAGAACCGGAGGAGACAATAGTATTTCCTGATGAGGAAGAAGAGAAGAGGATAAGTAATAATTATGGATTTTTCATGAAAAATCTTATAAGAGCCCTGGAGGAAAAGAAAAGCTTTACGCTGTCATGGTTTAATGACTATCTTCGCAAAAGGTATGGTGATACGGCGGAGAAGATTCTTCGCAACGGGGATTACTACTCATTTCTTGTGAATCTGTGCCAGAAAAAGAAGTATGTGCTTGGAAGCAGAGCCGAGGGGCAGGAAAGCTTTCTTGATGCAATACTTAAAGAGGAACTGAAGGATATTGTGCAGCCGGAAGCAAAAGAAGTCATCGAGATAACAATGGAAGATGAGACAGTTAAAATGTGGGAAATAGTTGAGATAAGCGAGCTTACATTTACACTTGTAAAGGCAGATATGGAAGGAGGCAGTGATGGAGTCGAGGAATCTTGATAAAGCGCTTGATATTGTGTCAACGCTTCTTATGGGGGAAGAAATATCGGAACACGGAAGCAATGCATCACTGTATCAGGAGTACAATAATAATGGTGAAGTGTATGATATAGTTCATATGTCACTCAAAAAAATGAACATAAACATTTATGAATATAACAATTCCCTTTATGTGAGTGCAGGCGAGAATAACAGGGCGTTTGGCTACTCTAATGAAGAACTCAGAAAAGAAATGGGAATCAGAAATAATAAAGAGCTGTACCTTGCATATTTTGTTATTTATAATATTCTGACATTTTTTTATCAGTCCTCGGACAGCAGCGCATATGCAGAATTTGTCCGCATTGAGGAGGTTATTGCAAATGTTGATGCGGCAATAGTCGGTATTATTGATAAAAAGCTTGGCATTGTGATTGATGAAGTGGAGGAAAACAGCTTCAGGCAGATTGCATTAAGCTGGGATGAACTGCCGGCGGTAAGCGTTGAGGACGCTTCGGGAACACGTGCTGCAAGAAACTCAAAGTCAGGATTTGTAAAGCTGGTGATGAATTTTCTTGTAAGGCAGGAACTTTTTGCGGAAGCTAATGACAGATACTATCCGAAGGACAGGTTCAAGGCTCTGGCAGAGAATTATTTTGAGGATTACAAGGGAAGACTTATTGAAGTGATGAGAGAAAGCAACCGCAGTATGGAGGTGGAAAATGCCGCAGATTAACCGTATTCGCGTTAATAATGTAAAATATAATTTCGGAACGCAGTATTATGATGACTTTATGATGCGTTTCTCAGGAAAAAATACAATTTATGACCTTGCAAACGGCGGTGGCAAGAGTCTTTTAATGCTGCTTCTTATGCAGAATATGATACCTAACTGTACACTTGACGAAAAGCAGCCGATTGAAAAACTGTTCCGCGGTGACAGCGGGAATACGGCGATTCATTCTCTGATTGAGTGGAACCTTGACCCGTGCTTCAGGAAGGACAATTTTAAATACATGCTCACGGGATTTTGCGCACGAAAGGCAAGAACAGGTGCCGGTGACGAAGCTGCTTCCCAGAATCAGGATGGAGTGCAGGAAGCAGGGGGACGTACATCAGCCTCAATAGAGTACTTTAACTATGTGATTTTTTACAGGGAATTTGGCGAGAACGACATCAAGAATCTTCCTCTTTCAAAAGACGGCAGGAGAATAACGTATCAGGAGCTGAAGGATTACTTAAGAGACCTTGAAAAGCGCGATTTTAACGTTTCTGTAAAGATATTTGACAGGAAGGGCGATTATCAGAATTTTATCAGCAGATATGGGATATATGAGAGCGAATGGGAAATTATCCGCGGAATAAATAAGACGGAAGGACATGTAAGAACATATTTTGAATCAAACTACAGGACGAGCAGGAAGGTCGTAGAGGACCTGCTGATTGAAGAAATCATACAGAAGTCTTTTCACAACAGTCTGGGTGTTGAAGATGATGATGACCGCATGGCAAAGACACTTCTTGACATAAAAGACAAGCTTGTGGAGCTTTCAAAAAAACACGGTCAGATGAGCAATTATGATGCACAGGCGGAAAGTCTGTCGGAGTTCGCAAAGGGGATGTCTGATTTTAAGAACATTTATAAGAATAAGCAGGAAAATCAGAAAAAGCTTATTCTTATGCTTGCTATGGCAAGAAAGCAGGAGGAGCAGGCAGGGAAGGAATCCGAACAGCTTGCGGCAGCCATTGAGCGAATCAGAATTGAGAAAGAGAGAGAACATAAACTGGTTGATACTGCTGAGGTTTTGGAGCAGAAGGTCTCACTTAACGAGGTTAAGGAGCTTCTTGACGAAACAGGCAGAACAAAGGCGGAGATTATTAAGGAATCAGCGGATTTGAGGAATATGCTGACGCTTAAGGAATGTGTTGCCGATTACAGGGAGTACCAGGAGTATAAAAAGCAGCTTAATGAAATTTCGCAGATAATAGAAAACAGACTGCGTGACCACGGGGATATAACGGATGAAATGCACCGTCTTGCAGCCGTCAGGAAATTACAGGATGAGAAACAGCGCAGGATTTTGCGGGAAAATCTTGAAGAGGCAAAGAGCCTTGCAGACAGTGAAGCAAGAACTCTGTCGTCGCTTGAGGAGGAGCAGAGAAAGCTTGATGCCGATATTTCGATGGCATATGGGCGCATTGAAATTCTTAAGTCGGAAATCGCAGAGTGTGAGTCGGAGTTAAAAACCGAGCTTGACAAGGGCGTGGTGCTTGTTGCCGAAAATGCGGAAACTGAGTTGAAAAACAGTGAGGAACAGCTTGAAAAAGACGAGAAATGTGTAAAGAATCTTAAAAATGACTTAACAGGCTGCCAAAATAAGCTTCTTACATGCAGGATGAATTTAAACCGCACAGAGGCTTCGATAGAGGTGACAAAGGAAATCATACATCAGCTTGAAAACGATTTGGCGGATGAGCAGAACGCAGGCGGCGCACTGGATGACCTGATGCGCGTTTATTCGTCTGATACGGTTCAGGGACTTGTGCAGACAACAGAGTCAGCCTTAAAGAGAGTACAGTCGCAGGTGCGCGAATTAGAAGAGCGTATCCGCAAAGCCGGTAATTACATGGAGGCAATCAAAAAGGGCAGGTATGAGTGTGACGGCGAACAGTATTCAAAGGTTCAGGAGTATCTTGTAAGTCAGTATGGAGATGATGTTGTCACGGGTGCACAGTGGTATGCATCGCTAAATCAGGGACAGAAACGTGATATCAACAAGAGAGTACCGTTTGTACATTATGGCTTTGTAATAAAAAATGATTTTGAGAGAATAAAAGCTGATACTGCATTGCAGGAGTTTGACGGCTCCTATTCGATTCCGGTTATAAGCGAGAATGTTCTCTATGATATGAAGCTTGAGGTCAATACCGAGCTTGTGGCATTTGCGGCAAAAAATCTTTCGTTTCTTACCGATATAGGACGTGTTCAGAATGAGATTAAAAAATGCAGTGAAGAGCTTGAGGAATGGGAAACAGAGCTTTCACGTTTAAAAGACAGGGAGAAGGTAATCGGTGAGGACTATAATCTGGCGCTCAGAGAGTCTGTAAGACAGTCTCTCAAAGGGATGAATCTTGCGGAAAAGCTTGAGGAGAAACGCAGTGAGCTTGAAAAGCTGATGTCTAAGAGGGCAGAGCTTATTGATAGTGAAAACAGACTTTCACAAAGAGAGAGCGAACTTGGAAAGTCCGCTGCTGATGCGCAGGAGAGGCTTTTGGAAACAAAGAAATGCCGGGAAGAGCTTCTTAAGGTTAAGGAGCTTGATAACAGGCTTAATACTTATTTACAAAAGCTTGCGGAATTTGAGAACAATGCTGCTGACGGCAAAAAGAAGCTTGAGGAGTCAAAAGCTTTGGCAGAGCCTGTAAGAGTGAGAGCGGAGGCTTACAGAAGCAAGGCAGCGACAATAGCATCGAAGCTGGACAGAATTGACACCGAGTGGAACGCATTTGCGGCATATTACAAAGAAGATGTTCAGCCTGATGAAAGCAACGAGTATTCCGAAGAGGAGCTGGAGAGCAGATTCTTTGCGTTAAAGACTATTGTCGAGAAGGATACAAAGGATATAACCGATAAGGAAAAGCTGAGAACGCATTTCGAGGCATCAATGGAAAAATGTCTCAGGGCAATTGCATATCGCCAGATGACGATTGAGGAAGTGGCCGATGCACTTTCAAAGGATGCCATGATGGACACCGATGATGATGAGCTTATGTCAATCAAAGAAAAGCTGTCGGTTTATGACAGGAAACTTTCGGATGCGGATAGGAGACTTGAATCACAGAGCGCACTTTATAACCGCCTTGACGGCAGTATTGCGCATGGAATCCATCAGATTGAGGAAAAATACGGAAGTTACGAGGAGCTTGAGTGCGCAAATCCTACAAGTTTTAAAGAGCAGCACAGGGCGCTTATTGCAAAATTATCAGATAACGGCAAAAGGCTTGAAGAGAAGCAGAAGAGCATGCAGAAGGATTTCGCAGAGCTGCGTATTATGACCAGGGATATGGAGAGGATTATCAGGAATTCCGGTATTGATGCGGATAATTATGTGGTTTCTGAAGCTGTAGAGGAAGTCGATTTTAAGGACTATGAAAATGTGCAGGGTGAGCTTGAGCGGATTATGCGGCAGGAGAACCGCCGGAAGGACGCATTTGCAAAGCAGAAGGCACAGCTTGTGGCAAAGCTTAAATCGCTTGAGGCACAGGATCTGGCAGAGGAATTTGAAAGAAGTCTTGCAGCACCTGACAATGAGGAGGAATGTGAGCAGCTTATAAACCAGATTGCAGAGACTAATGAGTACATTGGACTGGAAAAGGACAGGATAGCAAAAAGTACCGAGGATATGCAACGGATTAAGGACAGCTTTGAAAACAGATGTATCCAGACATGCAGCAACATAAAGACTGAGCTTGACAGGCTTCCGCAGCTTTCCACGATTACAATGGACGGCAATGTTATTTCAATTATCGGCCTGCAGATTCCGTATGTAAAAGAGGAACTGTATAAGGACAGGATGGCGGCATATATTGATGAGACAGTGACAGCGGCGGAGAGCTTTAAGGATACGGCGGAAAGGCTGCAGTATATCAGAAACCGCCTGACGTGGAAAAGACTTTTCTCGGTAATTGTTACAGATATGAATGCAATAAGGGTAAATCTTTATAAGCGTGAGCGTATAGGCGACCAGAGCCGCTACCTGAAATATGAAGAAGCTGTTGGAAGTACGGGACAGTCACAGGGAATTTATATCCAGTTCCTGATTGCCATAATTAATTATATTTCCAATATAAATGCATCGGCGCATGAAGCGGCTGCATTGGGAAAGACTATATTTATCGATAACCCGTTTGGTGCGGCAAAAGATATATATATATGGGAACCTATTTTTAAGCTTTTAAAGACAAATCATGTCCAGCTTATTGTTCCGGCAAGAGGTGCAACACCTGCTATAACAGGCCGCTTCGATGTGAATTATATACTTGGACAGAAGCTTGTGGACAAGAGGCAGCAGACCGTTGTGGTGGACTATCAGAGCAGGATTGAAGGTGAGCAGCTTGAATATGAGCGTATTGATTATGAGCAGCAGACCCTGAATCTTTTATAGTACATAAGTCTTTGCGATATCTGTTGGAAATAGGCGGCAACAGGCGCAAAGTACTTTGACAAGCGTACAGTGCTGTGATAAACTAGCCATGTATGTTTAGTTATTCATTTAAGTGAAAATTTAAGTGGAAAAGGTGGCGTTAACGTGGATAAATACGAATTCAACATAAAACTCGATCAAATTAAAAAACTTGCGGCCAAAAAAGACTACAAAGCGGCGGCAAGAATTGCCAATTCAATGGATTGGAGAAAGGTCAAAGACTGGTCAACGCTGGCAACTGTAATCAATGTACAGGAGGCGGCGGGCTACCTTGAGGAAGCGCGTGACACGGCGATACTTGCTTATAACAGAAATCAGGGCGGAAGGCGTCTGGTATATAAGCTTACAGAGCTTTTTATAAGACTGAGACAGTTTGATGATGCGGAAGATTTATATAATGAATATGTTCATATGGCACCACGTGATGTCAGCAGATTCATACTTGAATATAAGCTTAGAAAAGCTGAAAATGCGCAGATTGGTACTCTTATCGAAATCCTTGAGGAATATAAGGAGCAGGAAATTGATGAGAAGTATATGTATGAGTTGGCACAGCTTTACAGTTATGCAAATATGACTGATAAATGTGTGCGTATTTGTGATGAAATCATTTTGTGGTTTTCGGATGGTGAATATGTTGACAGTGCCATTAAATTAAAACAGAAATATGCCACTATTACAGCTACACAGCAGAAAATTCTGGAAGAGGCAGTCAGAAAGAAGGACATGTCTGACGAGGAACATACAAAGGAGCTTACATTTGCCAAGGAGCTTGAAAAGGTACGTTACAGCGATGAGATAGAAAATGAGCTTGCCGGGGAAGACATCATGAATGATGAGCAGAAAACGACAGCTTTTAACAAGGATTCGGAAGATGCAGACGCAGAAGGAGATAACCCGACGGACGAAGATGACGACGATTCAGAATATGAGGAAGAGAGCGGGCCTTCGGTTGACCTTATACAAAATAAGGCAGATGAAAATGCAAAGAGCTTCTTTAAGGCGCTGCTTAGCAGGGTAGAGGGAACAAAGGAGCAGGAAGAGGATGTGGAGCTGAATGAATCACCGATTCCTGAACCTGATGAAGCGGAAGAAGAATCTGATGAGAATGAAATTCAGGAATTTGTTATGGACGGCAGACAGGATGGAATTGAGAAGGCGAAGCAGTCTCTTAACGAACTGATTGCAAAAGCAAGACAGAATATTGAGGACAGCTATGAGAATGTGCGCCAGCAGAATGCCGAGGAGGAGCTTGCAAAGACGGCGCAGTCAATAGAAGTACCTGTTAACGACTACAATATTTATGACACAAGAAACCTTCAGGCAGAGCTGGCAAAGAATTTAGATGAGATTATGCAGCAGGAGGCTTTGTCAGGCGCTCAGATAAAGGATGAAAGAGATATACAAAGCCTTCAGCCGCAGTCAAAGGATCAGCCTGAAGTCAAAGCTGTTGTTGAACCAAAGGAAGAGGAAGCTGACGAAGATACCCAGATAGAAGGCCAGATGAGCATTGCTGACTGGGTTGAGGCGGTACAGGAAGAAAAGTACGGCAATCGTGAGACGAAAGAATTTTCAAAGGCGGAGCTTGAAAGAGAGCTTGCAGAGAGAGAGTCAAAGGAAGAGGCATATGACAGACTTATGGCAAAGCAGAAAGAAGAAGCCATGAGAAGCGGCATTCCTTTCAACGAGTCGCAGGCAAGCAGCAATGCAAAGCAGACACTTTTTGTACAGTCTGTTAAGACAGACCTTGCAATCCGTACGGGAAAAGCAGCGGCAAGGATGGAAAGTGATGTTATAAAGCAGAAGGAAGATGACAAAATCTGGATTTTTGCATATAAGAACAGGGCTAATGAGGAAGAGGCGGCAGCAAGTATCGAATCGGCTGCAACGGAAGAAAATGAGGAGACTGAGGCTGCCTTAAGAGCGCAGGAGGCACTTGCAAAAGAAGTGATGGAAGCGCTTAGCGGCAGTGCAGTGACTGAGGAGCCGGATTATACAGAAGAGTCCGAAAACAGCGATTACGTTGAGTCTGATGAAGAATATGATGAAATGGGTGAAGAGGATTACGCGGAATCAGAAGACGATTATGATAAATCGGAAGATGATTATGATGACGAAGAAGAATCCGATACAGAGCAGGAAGAGTATGAGGAATATGATGTAGAGCCTATTGAAGAGGAAGCTCCAAGAAATGTAAGATCACTTTTCCATTTTGGCAGAAAGAAAGACCGGTATAAGGAAGAAGAGGAGTATGAAGAGGAGTATGAAGGCGAGCCTGAGGAAGAATATGAAGAGGAAGAGCCGGAATACGATGATGAAGATGAGTTGGAAATTCCTAAAGAAGTGCGTAAATTTTTCAGCAAGTACAATGATATGGACGGCGTAACTGAGCAGTTGGCGGAATATTTTGCGGCAGCAGGGGATGAAATCGGACAGCGTACATCAGCTACGGGAAATATTATTATCAGCGGCAACAGAAGTGCAGATAAAGCAAATCTGGCAAAAAATATAGCAAGGGCGCTTAATCAGCTTTATCCTGAGCATCCTAAAAAAATAGCCAAGACAACAGGTGAGAGTATCAATCAGAAAGGAATTGCCAAGTCACTTCCAAAGCTTATCGGTACAATACTGATTGTTGAGGATGCAGGTTCGATTGTTCCTAAGAGAATAAATGAGCTGCTCAATGTCATGCAGCAGGATACAGGCGGTATGCTTGTTATTCTTATTGATTCGGATACTGAGATTAATGTGCTTTTAAGCGTTAATCCGGAACTTACGGATGCATTTAATCACAGAATTATTATTAAGCAGTATGCAGTTGCAGAGCTTGTTGATTATGCAAGAAAGTATGCAGGAAAGCGTCAGCATGTGGTAAATGATGATGCACTTACACTTCTTTACATGAAGATTAATAAGTTAAGCAAAGAAAAAGAATATGTAAGAACAGATGAAGTCAAGGAGATTATAGACAAGGCTATTGTCAAGGCTGAAAGACGTGCTTCGCGCAGATTGTTCGGAAGGCATGTCAGACGTGGCGGAGAATATTTCGTCCTTACGGAATCGGATTTTAAGGATTAATATTAGGAGGATACTACAATGAGTAACAGTTCAATTGACAATCTGTCAGTAAATGCAATCCGTGTTTTATCGGTAGATGCAATTCAGAAAGCAAATTCAGGCCATCCGGGGCTTCCGCTTGGAGCGGCACCAATGGCTTACGAACTTTGGGCAAGACATATGAACCACAATCCGGCAAATCCTGAGTGGAAGAACAGGGATCGTTTTATTCTTTCGGGTGGTCATGGCTCGATGCTTTTATATTCACTGCTTCATTTATTTGGATATGGCAATCTTACGGTAGAGGATCTTGCAGATTTCAGGCAGTTAGGCTCTATTACGCCGGGACACCCTGAATATGGTCATACGGTGGGTGTCGAGGCAACTACGGGACCGCTTGGTGCAGGTATGGGGATGGCAGTAGGAATGGCTATTGCCGAGTCACATCTTGCGTCAATCTTTAATAAAGACGGGTTTGATGTTGTTGATCATTACACATATGTACTTGGCGGTGACGGATGCATGATGGAGGGTATTTCATCAGAAGCATTTTCACTTGCAGGTACGCTGAAGCTTGGAAAGCTCATTGTATTTTATGATTCAAACAATATTTCCATAGAAGGAAATACTGACATTGCATTTACGGAAGATGTACAGACACGTTTCAAGGCATTTGGATTCCAGACGCTTGAAGTTGCTGATGGCAATGACCTTGAGGCAATCGGAAAGGCAATTGAAGAGGCTAAGGCTGATACAAAGAGACCTACACTTATTACTGTTCATACGCAGATTGGATATGGATGCCCGGCAAAGCAGGGAAAGGCAAGCGCACACGGCGAGCCGCTCGGCGTTGAAAATGTTGCGGCACTCCGTGAAAATCTTGGCTGGCCGTTAGAGGAAAGCTTTGCTGTTCCACAGGAGGTATATGACAATTATGCCAATCTTGCAAAGCAGGGGGCAGCAAAGGAAGATGAGTGGAATAAGCTCTTTGATGAGTATTCGGAAAAATATCCTGAAATGAGAAAGCTTTGGGATGAGTATTATGGAGAAAATGCTGAACTTGATGCATTTCTTGAGTCTGATGAATACTGGGAAAGAGGAGAGAAGGCAGAGGCAACACGCGGTATTTCAGGGCGTGTACTCAATGCAATCAAGGCTAAAATGCCAAATCTTATCGGTGGTTCAGCAGACCTTGCTCCGTCTAATAAGACTAATATGTCGGAGATGGGCGACTACTCTGCAGATAACAGAAGCGGATGCAATATGCATTTTGGAGTAAGAGAGATTGCCATGACAGCAATCGGAAACGGTATGATGCTTCACGGAGGACTTCGAGCATTTGTTGCAACATTCTTTGTGTTCAGCGATTATGTTAAGCCGATGGCGCGTCTTTCGTCAATCATGGGATTGCCGCTTACATTTGTACTTTCACATGACAGCATCGGTGTCGGTGAGGACGGGCCTACGCATGAGCCGATTGAACAGCTTGCTATGCTGCGTTCACTTCCTAATTTTAATGTATTCAGGCCATGTGATGCAATTGAGACAGAGGCAGCATGGTATTCAGCCATAAAATCAGAGACGACACCTACGGCGCTGGTGCTCTCAAGACAAAATCTGTCACCTGTTGAGGGAAGCAGCAGGGATGCGCTTAAGGGCGGATATATTATTGCTGATGCTAAGAAAGAAGTTCCCGATGCGATTCTTATGGCTTCAGGTTCAGAGGTTGAACTCGCAGTGGCAGCAAAGGCGAAGCTGGCAGAAGAAGGAATTGATGTCCGCGTTGTAAGTATGCCGTGTATGGAGTTGTTTGAAGAGCAGAGCAGAGAGTATAAGGAGTCTGTACTTCCGCTTGCATGCCGCAAGAGAGTTGCAATTGAAGCACTTTCAGATTTCGGATGGGGACGTTATGTCGGACTTGACGGAGCATATGTGACTATGCATGGATTTGGAGCATCGGGTCCGTCAAAGACATTATTTGAGAAGTTTGGCTTTACTGTTGAAAATGTGGTTAAGACAGTTAAGGAATTATGATTAAATTGTTGAGAAATTTAGGCATATATGATAAAATATCAGTATATTATTAAAGCATGTACACAATAAATACAGGAGGGCTATAATATGGTAGGTAATGTAATTGTCGGACAGTCGGGTGGACCTACATCAGTTATTAATTCCAGTTTGGTTGGAGTTTACAAGACTGCCAAGGACAGAGGGGCAAAGAAAGTATACGGTATGCTTCACGGAATTAAGGGATTGCTGGATGGTCAGTATGTTGATTTGTCAGAGCATATTAAGACAACACTTGACATTGATTTGCTGAAGAGAACTCCATCATCATTTCTTGGATCATGCCGCTATAAGCTGCCGGAAATCTGTGATAACAAGGAAGTCTATGAGAAGATTTTTGCAAAGCTTGAGGAGCTTGAGATTTCAGCATTCTTCTATATCGGTGGTAATGATTCCATGGATACGATTAAGAAGCTTTCTGATTATGCAATTCTGATTAACAGTGACATAAAATTTATGGGTGTTCCAAAGACAATTGATAATGACCTTGCTATTACTGACCATACACCGGGATATGGCAGTGCTGCAAAGTTTATTGCAGCTTCTCTGAAAGAGATTATCAGAGATGGTCTTGTATATGATTACCCAACAATTACCATTGTTGAAATTATGGGACGTAATGCAGGATGGCTTACGGCTGCTGCAGCACTCTCAAAGTCAGATGACTGCGAAGGCGTTGATATGATTTATCTTCCTGAGAAGGTATTTGATATTGATGAGTTTATGGCACAGATTAAAGAGAGAAGTGCAAAGAAGAAGTCACTTGTAATCGCTGTTTCAGAAGGTATTAAAGTTGCTGACGGAAGATATGTATTTGAGCTTGCTGACCATGTTGAGTTCGTTGATGCATTCGGTCACAAACAGCTTGCAGGTTCTGCAAAGTTCCTTGCCGACAAGGTTGGAGCAGAGCTTGGAATTAAGACAAGAGCACTTGAGTTTTCAACATTACAGCGCTGTGCAGCTCACATGACATCCCGTACAGATATTACAGAGGCTTTCCAGGTAGGTGGTGCTGCTGTTAAAGCTGCATTTGAGGGAGAGACAGGTAAGGTTGTAGTTCTCAAGAGAGTATCGGACGATCCGTATATCTGCATCACAGAGACACATGATGTACATAAAATTGCTAACATTGAGAAGAAGATTCCGCTTGAATGGATTACAGATGACGATTATGTAACGGATGACCTCATCCATTACATCCGTCCGCTTATTCAGGCAGAGCTTTCACCAATAATGGTTGATGGTCTTCCAAGACATCTGAGACTTGAGCTTTAATCAGAAATTTAATTACAACAGTATAATGAAGCGGCTATGATGAAAACATCCGGTTATCGGAATCATCACAGCCGCTTCGTTTTGTGTGCTTTTCAGTGCGCATCTGGTGTTGATTCAATTACTTTGATTTTGCTCCATTTGCCACTTAAGAAACGGGCGGTAAATGCAATTCCGCGGACTGTCCAGTCACAGGCCATTCCAATCCATACGGCAATCGGACCGAAGCCGAAGAAACGGCACAAGACGGTTACAATAAGTACACGGCATGTCCACATCGTGATTGAAGAAACAATCATCGAAAACTTTACGTCGCCTGCGGCGCGCATGCCGTATGCAAGGCTGAAGGAAAATACCCATGGAATAGGTTTTACAATTGAAACAAATGTAGACATTTCAATGAACATCCGGGTACTTTCAGGTGTCATGCTGCTAAGTATGGCAACAGGACGTGTGGCAAGGTATGTGAGGGTACAGGATATAATAAGTGCAACCTCAGCGTACTTTGCAAGTTTTATGATGTAGCGGCGTGCTTCATCGGGTCTTCCGGCACCCATGCACTGTCCGACAATGGTGATTGTGCCAAGACCAATTCCGATTGCAGCCATGCTGTTAAATGATTCAAGAATAGTCTGCATGGCATTGGCTGCTATGGCGTCAGTACCGAGTGTTGATACGGTTGACTGTATGGCAAGCTTACCAAACTGGAACATGCCGTTTTCGATGCCTGTAGGAATGCCAACCATAAGAATTGTCTTTACGAGAGACCATTCAGGCCTGATTGATGCATAGTTGCTGATTATAATATCCTGCTTTGGCTTTCTTAAGCTGTATAAAATAACGATGGCACAGAAAGCGCGGGAAATCAATGTAGGAATTGCAACTCCGTCAACGCCCAGATGAAATCCGAAAATCAGAATTGCGTTGCCGGTGACATTGATTACGTTAGAAATCATGGAAATTGTCATTGGATATTTTGAATTGCCGCAGGCACGGTAAAGCGCTGCTCCGGCGTTATACAAAGCAATAAATGGATATGAAAATGCTGTTATTATAAGGTAACGCAAGGCATTTTTCATAATTGCAGGCTCAACGCTTCCGAATATGAATGAAAGTAAAGGAGCCCTGAAAATGATTATAAATATCATGATAACAGCAGATATTGCCAGAACAGAGAGTAAAAGCTGCTGCCCTGACTGATTGGCACGCTTCCGGTTGCGGCTTCCTATATACTGCGAACACACGATGGCACCACCCGTGGCAAGTGCGGAGAACACCTGAATAATCAGGGTGTTAATGGAGTCAACGAGCGAAACTGCTGAAATTGCGGCAGGTCCTACATTGCTCACCATAATAGTGTCCATCATACCCATCAGGGAATTTAATATCTGCTCTATAATAAGCGGAATAATAAGCTTAAAAATGTCTTTGTTGCTAAACATAATAATCTCCATCCCGCAGACACTATTTATCGGTGTCGTCTTCTGGCTCTTTGCCTGCGGCGTCGTCTCATCCTGTTCTCGCGAATGCTCTCATATATTTCAAATGCAGCCAGAATTAAAACGATACCTATTATAACATACCAGATATTGATTACAAGGCATTTTTTTTGACTCACTACAGAAGAATTATCCTTTGAAATGTAAGGAAGGTTGGATGACGGACCATCTGACTGTAACGTGTTTACCAGTAATTTGGCACTGCCAACAGTGTGACTGTCATATGTAAATATTATGTCCGCAGTAAAGTCATATGCATCATCAGAATTATCATTGCTTTCGACTTTAATCTCGACATCCGATAATGAGACATCTGAAGGAAGGTCAACATATGACGAATCCATTGAAAATGTTATGTCAGAATTGCCGTATACCTTTGAATTATAGTAGCTGGAGCTGTTAAAAAGTGAACTTACGTCACTGCTTGATACAGCAGTTTTGTGGAAGTTATTAAAGCCATAATCAAAAAGTGCTTTTGTATCAACATAGCGTGAAGCATCGTCAGCCTCACGGAAAACAACACAAATAAGGCGCATATTATCTTTTTGCGCAAATGTAATAAGCGTATATCCTGATTCGTCAGTAAATCCGGTCTTGCCGCCCTTGCAATATTCATACTGATATCCGTTGCCCTTTACCATTCCGTGACGCTGTGTAAAGTAACGTGTCTGGGCAGTCTTGTTGGTAGGGCCGATTTTATAGCTTTCAGCGGAGTCTATTGTCATAAAGGTGGAGTTGTTAAAGCAGGCACGTCCAATCATGGCAAGGTCATACGCTGTGGTGTAGTGCTCAGGGTCAGACAATCCGTTTGGATTATTGAAATGTGTATTAAGGGCACCAACTTCTTTTGCTCTCTTATTCATCATTTCTGAAAATGCAGGAATACTTCCGGCGATATGCTCTGCGATTCCGTATGCAACTTCGTTGGCAGATTTAAGCAGTGTTGCATAAAGTGCCTGCTCAAGAGTAAACTGCTCACCCTCGCGTGTCCCTGTATTCGCCTCATCCCATTTATAGCTGTTGGCGGCTGCTCTTGAAAACGTTATAACATCATCCAGCGAATTATTCTCGATTGCAAGTAATGCCGTCATTATCTTTGTTGTACTTGCAGGATATGCCTTTGAATGACAATCTTTGTCATAGAGGATTGCACCTGTGTCAGCATCAATAAGGACAGCACTTCCAGCTGATATAGAAGGTGCGGCAGGCCACTTTGAAGCTTTGGATGTACCCTGCGGTGTCTTTGCAGCTTGTGAAGCCGGCTGCGAAGAAGCAGAAGAAGCTTTTTGAGCAGATGCCTGGGCTGAAGCTGTCGTGGCAGAGGTTGTCTGCGCAGTCGCAGTTGTAGCCTTCTGTGATGCATATATGCCGGATGGTGCGGAAGTAATGATTACGATGCTCAAGGCTGCGGTAATTGTACATTTTAATATGCGGTTTGCTGTCTTACTCATTTTATTAATAAAAGTCATATTCATTATGAAAACCTCAATAACAATAGAATTTACCTATAAATTATATGGTAAAAAAACAAAACACGCAATAGCACATTTACTTTTCAGGTAAAATCATATAAAATAAATAAAACACTGTGGAAATGAGGATTGGTATGAGACTTAGGAATGTGCCGGGTGCACGCGATGTAATGGAGGAAAGCTCATTTGTATTTACTCAGCCGGAGGGTATGGGAGGTACGTGGCAGAGTGTGTTTGGAAATAATAATCCGATTTATATAGAGATTGGAATGGGCAAGGGACAGTTTATAACAACGCTTGCCGAGAGTAATCCGGACATAAATTATATAGGAATTGAAAAATATTCAAGCGTTTTGCTGCGTGCGGTTGAAAAGCAGAATGAGAAGCAGCTTCCTAATTTGAAATTTATCAGAATGGATGCGGAAAATATAAAGGACGTATTCAGTGAACATGAGGTTGCGAGGATATATCTTAATTTCTCCGACCCGTGGCCAAAGGACAGGCATGCAAAACGAAGGCTGACATCAAGACAGTTCTTTGAAAGATATGATTATATACTTGCGCCGGACGGCGAGGTTCAGTTTAAAACAGACAATATCGGGCTGTTTGACTGGTCGCTTGAAGAAATTGCAGAGACAAAGTGGAATGTTACGGCTAAGACCCATGACCTTCACAATGATGCTGTTATGAATGAAGGCAATGTAATGACCGAATATGAGGAAAAATTTTCTTCAATGGGAAATCCAATCTGCAAACTGGTAGCAAAAAGATAACGGGTTTTCCCTATGGGCGTGCCGGCACATGATGCAGTGCATATAATGTAATAGTATAAGAAAATGAAGGTATTGTGCATGGGCAGAATAAGGATGTGCAATAAAATTTCGGTTGTCATGTATAAAAACAGGAAAATTAACAAAAATATTAACAAAATAGTTAATTCATTTGAGGAGATTAATAAGATTCTCAATGGAGGATGCACTAAAAAATGCAATAAGTGACAGAATACAAATGTTCACGGAATGGAGGATGCAATGGTAGAAGTATTAACAGATGAGACATTTAAGTCACAGGTGGAGAATGGGAAAGGAGTTGCTCTTGTAGATTTCTATGCGGACTGGTGTATGCCGTGCAAGATGATGGCTCCGATTATTGAAGAGATTGCCAAAGAGTATGACGGAAAGGTATTTGTCGGCAAGCTTAATGTGGACAATGCACATGATACCGCAGTAGAATACCGTGTAATGTCAATCCCTACAATGATTATTTTTAAGGATGGGGAGAAGAAGGAAGAATTCATCGGAGCAAGAGATGGCAGTGAGCTTAAAGCGGCGATTGCAAAATATATTTAATTGAAAGACAAGTCGGTACGATATATTTCCTGAATATTGTTATACGGCATATTTGAACCTGAGCAGTTCAAAATATGCCGTATTTAAGGGCTTGTATCAATTATGAAAAATTTTTTAAAAAAAATGAAAAAAAAGCTTGCATTTTATTTTTTAATCATATATAATAGCTTTTGTGTTCAGCAAACGGACACGGACAAAGAGGCACAAAGCCTTGTAATATGCGCTTCTAGCTCAGTTGGTAGAGCACCTGACTCTTAATCAGGGTGTCCAGAGTTCGAGCCTCTGGAGGCGCACTTCAAAAGCACTGTTTTTGCGGACGTATGAGCCGTGGGGGCGGTGTTTTTTTTGTGATTTTTTTTAAGGGTGCCGAATCAGGTTGCTTAAGGAACCGGATGGAAATTTTTTCCCGAAATGGCTTATTGGGGAAATTTTAAAAAATACATTTTAGTCAGTAAATATGCGGATTGAGTGCGGTTTTTGTTTGTATTTTGAGACCACGTATTACAGGGCCGTGGTAGATTGTTTTTATGGTGGGGAAAGCCTTCCCCTCGAAAAAGCCTATAGTCTTTTTCTACCCCTTCTACGGGGAAACCCCGTAACGCCCCAATAAGGGGGTAAATTTACCCCCTTCAACCCCCTTAGAATATATAAGTATTGAGCCCGATTTAATATCCTAATTTATAATTAATAAAATTAATTGTAAATTAGATTATTAAATCCGCCCTGGCGTACGTACGCCAGCCCCGCGAATATATGTTAATTAATTCAGCTCCGCGGCCTTGAGAGAAGTGCTACAGTAGAATCAGGCATAAAGGTATTTAGCAGCTAAAGGTTACAATGGGTAATCAGAACGCGGTGATATATAGTAACAAGTCAACGCTTATTCCGCGTATTAACAAAAAATCCCCTTTACCCGGGGATTTTTACAGAAAGGGAAGTAGCCCGGCGCCAAAGATGCCGGGGCGGTTTGCGCGGGATGTAAATACGTCCTGCGGAATATAAGATTATTGCGCGCATCCGCCGCAGGTTGCAGCAGTTCAAGGCGCAAAAAAGAAGCAGGGGCGCCCTGAAAGGGCATCCCGCTGCTTCTTTTTTATGCGCTATCTATACCGGAACTGCTGGAAGAAACGCTCATCCAGGCGATATATATCTATATTCATAAGCTCCATGCTGTGCGCTATGTGTAAATAACCTTTCAGGACATCATAATCCTCATGCCCGGTTAAAACACGGAGGCTTTCCATATTGCCGCCACCCATCAAAAAGCTAGTTGCAAACGTATGACGGCATAAATGTGCATGGAAGCGCTCTATCCCGGTTACTTTTTTTATTTTAGTGCAAATTCGCTTTAAACATTCAGAATCAATTGGCCGTCCATCCTCAAGCAAGAACACCTGATTAGTTTTATTTAGTTTTCGATCATTGCTGGTTTCCTTGATGTAATGATGCAGATACTTCATTAATCCTTCAGGAACAGGAAGAAACCGGGATTTATTTCCTTTGCTTCGATATATCCGGATTATTCCGGAATCAGGAATAACATCAGAAATCCGGAGCCTGACTACTTCACCGGAACGGAGTCCACAATCAAGCATTAAATGAAATATTAAATACGTCCGATCAGGATCCTCGAAGTATTTATTTATATAAGAATTTATAATAACAACTTCCTGAGCTGACAGAGGAAGAACAGGCTGGGCGTCAGGCCGAGGAAGTCTTAATTTTAAAATAGGATTATGCTGCAACTTATCATTATCTATTAAAAAGTTTATAAATGATTTAACCGCACGCATATAAGTCCTGATTGATACCTTTGAAATTCCGGATGAAGATAAATAACATAAATATGATTCAAGGAGCTGCTGGGTTATATCATTACTAAAATCAACTCCGGAGCTTCTGCAGAAATCTATAAACCGGGAAAGATTATCCTGGTAATAAGTCAATGTTGATTCAGAACAATAACTATGCCTGTTTTGAAGAAACTGCTTTAAATCGTCATCCATCATATATTTCACCGCTTTCAAGGTTAATTAATCCAAATCCCGGAGGAGATACTGCAGCCGGATGGGCGAGGTCATCCTGATTAAATTCGATTGTTTTACGTATTTTATAGCGCTTCATAGCCTGAAGGTCATTATCATTTAACATCACAAGAGCATCAAGCGCATCCTTAGCTACATCATCATCATTAATACCTTTACTGTAAAGGCCATATGTAACAACGCTGTGCAGCATGCGCTTTTTAACCTTTTCAATATCCTTATTCCGGGAATATTCACGCACCATTTTAATATGATGCTTTGTCCGGCGCACTTCCATTTGTTTGGCAGCTCTTAAAGCAGCCCAAAAAGCGCAATAATCACAGCGACTTTTATTAACATCTGTGTCAGGATCAACAAGCCGGAGTGTTGCGCGTGTTAGGTATTCAGTTATTAAACGCCTGTTATCCATATAATCATAAATGCGCGAAGCTTCACCGTATTTTTTATTATCTTCCTTTTCCAATAAACAATATGATTTGCTGCTCTTCCTGGTTGTCTGAAACTCTACATTAGTAATTAATGTGACGCGGGGAGTTAATCTATTTGCAAGCATACTGATTGCTTCATAATTTGGCGTGCCGGATTCTATTAAATTCCTGCATTGAGCCTTAATATATTCATCGCTGCCATATTCGATATAATACTGAAGGCGCACGGTATCTAACAGATTCCACCTGCCGAGTTCATAAAGCTTATCATAAACCCAGAAATCATACTCACTAATTAACCCATTATTCTTCCAAATTTGCAAAAACCATGGTTTTGCCTGCTGTTCGATTACTTCCTTTGATTTTAAATAAATACGCACAAAACATTTGTCAGAACGCTTACCAAGCGCAATATAATCATTTTCATAATTATCCCCAGGCTTAAAATGGTATAAATACTGTACTGATTTATACCGGGAAACCTGCATACGTGAAAAATTATCTATGCGGAAAAACTTCTCCGGATTCTGCAGGTAATTTGTATGCCAAGCGTAATCAACACGATTTTCCTTGACTTCTAAAATATGAAGCCCAAAAAAAGCACATACAGATTTAACAACATCATATGAATACTCAAAAGCTCCGATTGTTGTATCTAACCATAAAGGCCGGGAACGCAGCTGCACAACAATCTGACTTGTGACTTCAGAAGGTACGCTGTCCGCTATAAATATATCAAATACATCCGGACACTCTATGCAGTATTTATACATACCGGAAAAAGTAAATGCGCGGTAATTAAGCTGAACGCTGCATCCGGGAAAAGACAAAGGAACAACATCACAGAAATCTTCAAGCTTGAATTTTTCAAAATACTGGCGAAGATGCAGCACATTTTTATTTTTGCTGTCTCCGGTAAAATCTTCCTCGAGAAGAACAGAATAATAAAATGTATCGATATTATGAAGGAAAGATTTAGAACGCAAAGAAAACCAGGCATTTTTTTGTTCCTGGTTAAATTCCTTTGCTATAACATTATCTGTATTCCTTCCGTCGATCATAATATATGTATGTACCTTTTACAGATTTATTTTTTTAAAAGCTTTTTGGCCTTCCGGGATTTATTCTGAATAGCATTATCATTAAATACTCGTCCTGAATCAAGACCCTTCCGGATTATAGCTTCTTCATTGCTAATAAAATTATTGCAAGCGTCCTTCGTAACCATTTCGCTAGTGTCATATGCGTTATAATTAGCATCCTTCACAAACCACCAGTCATGAAACAGACGTTTAAGCATGTCCTTATTGCTTGCATTCTCGTAGTCCCATGCATCATAGAATTCACCATGCTGGAACCGCCAGTATTTTGTACAGTCAATAACACGAGTTGTTATGCTGCGCCAAATTTTGTCTACCATAAAGAACCGCTGCGCAGTACACATTATATACACATGTCTTTTGCGCTGCTGGCAGAGCAATCCTATAAGCTCTATGGGGAAATTTGAATAATTCCGGTGAGATAATACTGATGAAATCTCATCTATTATTACAACTGTTCCCTGATATGATGACTGCTCATCCGTGCCGAGATCAACAAGCTGGTTAAAATTCACAAGCGGAGTATATGGTATACCATTAAGCTTAATATTACTGATAAACTGAATAGAATCTCCATACCTCTTATATAAGCGTTGCGCCTTTTCTGCAAGTGATAGAGTCTTCCCATGTCCAAACATGCCAACATACATATCGATTCCGAAATAGTCGAATTTCTTCCACTTTTTCTCTTTTATGTAATGATACAAATCCTTAATGCAATATATTGCAACATTATGCAGATTACCAATAATGCAGCGTGTAATCTTTAAGCAACACAGCGCAATTATCATTATAAACATCATAAAACCAAAAAAATCCATTACTTACCAGCTCCTTTTACAAGCTCAAATGTCCACTGCAAAAAGCTGAACAGAAAATATAATATAATCAGCTCCGCCAGAAACTCCGGGCCAAATTCTAATGAACTAAACAAACCCTCACATAAATCACCCAGCATTTAATAATTCCTCCTTCTAAGTTTTGGGACAAAGTGCAACAATATAAACTTAGCAACATCCCATATAAAATATAAAAGGCCTAAGTTATAAGCCATAACAGCAAGCTGCTGCAGGTTGAAGTTTTCCCACTCGGTTATAAATTCAAATACCATCTAATTATCATCCTTTCATTTTTATAAAATAACACATTTTTATATGTTTCTTACGCAGCAACGGAAAACCATGCATCTTTCGATAATTATTTGAAACGATACCATATATAATACGTAATTCAGGATAGCAGCCATAACCTGCACAATATTCAAAACAATCACAATGCCAGCAGTCCTGACACTTATTTTTAAACTTCATAATAAGAACCACCTATTCTTGTATATATTGTTGTATCTGTCAAATCTATATAATACCCACATGCTTTTAAAGCATTATAATCTTCAAAACCATGCTGCCTAGATTCCCAGTCTAAATAATCAGATAGAGGCATATAATAAGATTTATCATTAGCCCATACCTTCACATACTTGTCATTAATAGTCATTTACTGAAACTCCCAAAGACAAGCATTACAAACAATTCTACTAATAAGACAAATACAAAAATCTGCCAAAAGGACAATGCAAAACCGAATAAATAAAATTCCTTTTGAAACAAATCAAATACGAAAGAAATCAAAATTTTTAAAATTTCCATTATTACTTAGCCACCTTTATAATGATGATAATTGCACATACACCTACCATTGTAAAAATAATAGTCCAGACCGGATCCGGCAAAAAACTAAACATATCTTTAAAAAAAGCAATTAAGCCATTATCGCCCAGTAATCCAAATCCGGATTTAATATAATCAATAATTGCATTTGTAGATGTATAAGGTATATCTACATGATATCCCTGGCCGTATTGGCTTTCTTTCTGATCTCCGTTGCCGGAGCCATCAACTAATTCATACCCATGCGATACTGTACCCTTACCAGTACCCAAATAATCATTCCCATCTACTACAACATTATCAGGAGTTACAGTTACCTTAATCCAATCGCCATATGTATTCCCTTTTACATTTCTAACCCAGAAATAAATCGGATATGTACAACATACTCCTCCGGCATTTGAAGCACCAAATAGATTAGTACCATCTTTATTTAAATAGGCAACTAAATCATTCCACTTAATAGATGCTTTATTATCATAAGAAGTTGAGGCAGAGGATATTAAAAGCTTATCGCCTAACTTCTGCTCACGTGAATCAGCAGAACCAAATAAATTTGTAATTGATACCTTACAATGAGTTGCCTGTATATATATCTCCGTCTGATATCCATTCAAATCAGTATCTTCAGACTGTTTCCATGTAAACTGGAAATCACATTCATTAAAAAAACCCTTATCATCAAATATCTGACTTGTCGAAAAGTTAATTTGAAAATCCTTTGGAGTCTCAATATCAGAATCAAAATAACTACAATCAGATCCATTAATTAAACCGGATGTATCCCCAGAATCAAAAAAAGATTTTGCAGCTTCCAAAGAACTAAACAATGGAATATTAGTTGAACCAAATCTAAAATCAGTATCCATCTGACCGGGCTGTATATACTGCATATCAATACCAAAACCATATCCGGTAGCGCTACCGTACTGTGTTCCATTTGCAGCATCATACCAAGCACTACGAGTATAAACACCAGCATCAGAAGCAGTCTTATATTCTCCATTATAATATGTCATGCCGACATAATTGCCGGATACAGGGCTTGAATCTTCATCAATATATATAAACAAATCTCCTTCATAACCGGAATCACAGAGCATATATAATACACAGTCAAATGTAGAACCCCATTGTGAACGAGTCGTATTATATATCAAATAATAATCACTAAGCTTAATACTTGAATCCCCGGCAAGCCAAGCCGCACGAACAGTATCAACTGTTACTACATCAGCCGCATAAGCCTTTAACGATACCGAAAAAGACATAAGCAGCGCAAGAGCTGCAAGCATTAATTGATTTAAATATCCTTTTTTATTCATTATAAATCCCTCTGCTTAGTTAAAATTATTGAAACCTTGTAATTGTCAAGACAAACTACATTTCTTACATAATAATTCTTGTATTTATTAAATAATTTTTCGTCAGCTAAAATACTACAATCCTTAAATGTTACATTGACTTTATCTATTACCTTTTCACTTCTATTAAAAATATAATCATTCATCGTATCGTATACTTCTATATCAAAACACTTTGCATCCACTACCATCATTATATCTTTATATTTAACTCTCATTTTCTCAATCCTCCTAATCTTATAAAAAAGGGACACAGAGCAAATCTATGTCCCTTTTAAATCAACGCTTTGCAGTCTTCTTAATTCTGCTAAAGATACCTATACCCGCAGGTACAAGAGTACCAGCAGCAAAAAGAACCGCAAGGATTGGATTTGATGTAATCAAATTCAATATCCATGTAAAAAGCGTTGACACAGTCTCAAGCGCAGTTGTTAACCACTCCATTGCTGTAATCCTCCTTTATTAATTAACAGTTGCCTGCTGCAGCCTATTTGGATTTTACAAAATCGCATCCATCAATTTTCAACACATTTTGTCCGTTACGTACAACCATTTTATAGTGAACATTTGCAACACACGGAACACCAACAGACTGAATCCGCTCGTGGAATTCCTTTGGAAAAGTCTCTTTACGAGGAACATATCCAAGAACACCTACATTACCCATTTCATCTACTTCTGATGTTGGCTTGAAATCACATGTTGGAATATACCAAACTGCACATCCGGATATCTGCTGACCATTTTCACCCTTAAAATCATAAGGTGCACCTACTGCTAAAATTGTTACTTTTTCTTCCATTTCTTTTTTCCTTTCTGGCCTATCATCTTCAGGGCATTATCGGCTACATAACACCGACCAGCTTAAAGCTGGTTTCGATTGAGGAAGGATTTGAAAAAAACAAGAAAAAATGTTATAATTTTTTATCTATATCTATAATTACAAAAATGTGTATATAAAGTGTATACACTAAGAACACACTTAATATATCATAAGTGTATACACCTTGTCAACACTTTTTTAGAAAGGAAAAATATGCCATCTACAAAACCCAAAATAGTAATTAGGACAACTGAAGAAATAATTAATAAGCTTGATAGTATTGCTGAAAAAAACAACAGATCCAGAAGCAACATGGCCGAAGAAATTATTAAGCAATATATTAAAGACTGGGAATCCAAGAACGGAACAATTAAGGAAAATTTATCTATATCGAAAATTGGCTAAGGAGAAAAAAATAATGGGACAAAACACGCTTGCAATCTTATTTATAGTAATCTTAGTAGCTGCTTTAATTATTACAAATCTTAATAATTTCAAATCTAAGAAGGAAGAAAAAATTGAAGAACCGGAGAAGCTGCAGGATGAACTGCCTTACGTACGAAAGATGCTACTTACTAAAACAGAATACACTTTTTATAAAATACTTAAAACTCAATGTGATGCAGCTAATTTATTAATATGTCCAAAAGTACGCCTCGAAGACTTAATAGAAGTTAAAGACAACAATAATAAATCAAAATGGAGAGGTTACATAAAATCCAGGCATGTTGATTTTATAATTACTGATGCAAAATTAAATATAAAAGCTGCAATAGAATTAGATGATAAATCACACAACAGCAGCAGAGCGCAAAATACAGACAATTTCAAAAACAACTTATTTAAAACTATAGCAATTCCGCTATTTCGCATAAAAACTGGACAAGAATATAACGAAGCTATTACGCACATAATAAAAGAAATTATAGATAACTGACTCTTAATCAGGGTGTCCAGAGTTCGAGCCTCTGGAGGCGCACTTCAAAAGCACTGTTTTTGCGGACGTATGAGCCGTGGGGGCGGTGTTTTTTTTGTAATTTTTTGGAGGGTGCCGAATCAGGTTGTCTAATGGCGATGGAAAATAGATATATTTTAAAGAATAGGATTGCATATTTTTAATTATTATATTAATATAACTATATAGATAATTGCCTATCTGGGTGCAAAACATTATATTTATATTAATTTAATAGGGAGGTACAAGGAGATGTTAGAGGAAACACCTTCAAAAAGTGAAATTTTCATTATGAAAATAATATGGAGCGCGGATAAAGCACTTGGTGTAAGAGAGGTTATGGCAAGGGCAAACAGCATTAATAATAAGGACTGGAAGGTACAGACGGTATCAACGTTCTTATCAAGGCTGGTGCAGAGGAATTTTCTTACAATGGAAAGAAGAGGAAGAGTATTTTACTACCATCCGAATATTTCGGAGGAGGAATATGGGAAAAAAGAGATGCTAAAGTGCATTGATTTCTGGGGAGATGGTAAAATTGAGAATATAATTTCTGTTCTGGCAGAGGCGAAAGGAATTACAGAGCAGGATAAAGCTGAGATAATAGCAATATTGGATAAAAATTAAAATCAGACGCCAAAGCGTCTGCGGAATGGGGATTAGTATGAGATTACTGCTTGCCGAGGATGAAAAGGAAATGTCAAATGCAATTGTTGCTGTGCTGAAACACCAGAATTATATTGTGGATGCCGTGTATAATGGTGATGATGCTTACGACTGGGCGATTGCAGGGGGATATGACGGAATAATTCTGGATATAATGATGCCCGGAAAAAACGGTATTGAGGTGCTTGAAGCCTTAAGGAGACGTGGGATAACTACACCGGTACTTCTGCTTACGGCAAAAGCGGAGATAGATGACCGTGTAACAGGACTTGATGCCGGAGCCGATGATTACCTGACAAAACCGTTTGCAATGAAGGAACTTCTGGCAAGAGTGCGTGCAATGACAAGGCGTAACGCGGCATATGAGCCTGATATTCCGGAGTTTGAGGGGGTAAAACTCAGTCGTGAAAACTGTATGCTGGAATATGAAGGGAAGACAGTTCAGCTTGTGAACAAGGAATACCAGATAATGGAGATGCTTATGCGAAACAGCGGAAGGCTTGTGTCTTCCGAGCAGTTTATGGAACACGCATGGGGATTTGAAACAGAAGCAAATGTAAATGTTATCTGGGTAAATATTTCTTATATAAGAAGAAAACTGGAAAAAATTAATGCGCCTGTTGAGATAAAGGCTGTAAGAGGGCTGGGATATAAGCTTGCAGCAAAAGGAGGGGCAGATGATTAAGCAGCTTCAAAAGAGATTCATTATGATAACGGCGGTATCGGTGGCAATTGTAATGACTGTTCTGCTTGTCGGAATTAATGTTGCTAATCTGATACAGGTAAACAGAGATTCAGATGCTCTTATAAAGATACTTTCTGATAATAACGGAGTATTTCCGGATAATAAGAAAGATGACAGAAGGAATGGGGCGAGGGATGAATTACCGGTCAATCCGGATGGAGAGAAGGCAAATCAACCGGATGGAGAGCCGGGCGGACAGCAGGATGGACAGCCGAACGACCCGGCACCGGAAGACCTGCAGCTAAAGGGAGCCAAAGAGAATTTAATGCAGGCATTCGGGACACCGTTTTCACCTGAAACAAAATTCAGGACAAGATATTTTTCGGTGCTTAAAGATGAGAATGGAGCATTTCAGATTAATATCGATAATATTGCGGCAGTGACACAGGATGAAGCACAGAGTATGGCAGAATATGTGCTCTCCGGAAAGAAAAAAAGCGGATACAGCGGAAATTACAGATTTAAAGTATCACAAAATGACAAAGGAACGCTCGTGGTATTTCTTGACTGTGAGGAAAATCTGCGGACAATGAGGAATTTCGCACTGCTTTCGGCTATTGTCGGATTATCATGTCTTATAATTGTTATTATTCTTGTTACCCTGCTTTCAAAGCGTGCAATTAAACCTGCAATTGAAAGCATGCAAAAACAGAAAAGATTTATTACCGATGCGGGGCATGAGATAAAAACTCCCCTTGCAATCATATCCGCCAACGCAGAGGTTATAGAAATGACTTCCGGTGAGAGCGAGTGGACAGCCAGCATACGCAATCAGGTGTTGCGCCTAAATGAGCTGGTAAAAAGTCTTTTGGAACTTAGCAGGCTTGATGAAGTATCACAGGTAACAGAACGTTTTGAATTTAATCTGAGTGATATGGTAGAGGCAGCGGTTGAAACATTTAGCGCGCCAATGCAGACGAGAGGTATCACATGCAGTAACCGAACAGAGAAGGGAATAATTCTGTCAGGAGATAAAGAAGAAATAAAACGTCTTATAGTGCTTTTGATGGATAATGCCGTGAAGTACTGCACAGAAAATTCTGTTATTGAAGTAGGCCTGTGCACAAATGGCAGAAAAGCTGAGTTGAGTGTGTACAATCCGTGCGATAATGAGCTTCCGGATAATCTCGGAATACTGTTTGACCGGTTTTACAGAGTGGATGCATCTCGTTCGCGAAAGACGGGGGGCTATGGAATAGGACTTTCCGTAGCACAGGCAATAGTTAATTCGCATAAGGGGAAAATACATGCGGAACGAAGAGAACATGGTGTCTGCTTCATAGTGCAGCTTCCGTTAAAGTCATAAAAGCATGTACCGATTGTGAAGAGTTTGTGAAATGTAAAATACCTGTAAAATATTTAAGGTTTAATTTAGGTTTGGAATTTATAGTAGGCATATGGAAAGAAAACCATGTGCCTGCTTTTTTTGCGGGCACAGGAACGGAGGATTACCATATGGGGGATATAACGACTTTTAAAAGACGCGAAATCAAGTATCTTCTTGAAGAAGAAAAGTACAAAAAAATTATGGCTATGCTTAAAACCCGGCTGGTTGAAGATGAGCATGGAAAATCCACAATATGTAATGTCTATTATGATACGCCTGATTACAGGATTATACGAAAGTCGCTTGAAAAACCTGTGTATAAAGAAAAGCTGAGATTAAGAAGTTACGGAGTTGTTCCGAGAGATGGCAAAGTATTTGTCGAACTTAAGAAGAAGTATAAAGGCATTGTCTATAAGAGGCGTGAGGTGATGACGCTTGAGCAGTCGGAAGAATATTTAAAGGACGGAAAATGCCCGAAAGAGCAGACTCAGATTATCAGAGAGATAGACTGGTTTATGCACTATTATGAGAATCTTGCTCCGGCAATGTACATTTCATATGAAAGAGAGGCGTACTATTCAGACGAGGATCCAAATCTGAGGATAACATTTGATGAAAATATCATGTATCGTCCCTATGATATGGAGCTTTCGGTTAATACCGGAGGAATGCCAATATTAAATCAGGGGCAGCATCTCATGGAGGTTAAGGCAGGAGGGGCAATTCCTGTGTGGCTCACAGAAATGTTTGATGAGCTTGAAATTTTTCCGACATCATTTTCAAAATATGGAAGAGCATATATGGCAACTGCTCTTATAAAGGAGGATTAGTTAAATGGATATAATTTTTCAGTCAGTAATCAATAATTCGGGAAGCGGAGCATTTTCAACCGGTGCGTTTCTTATATGCATTGCTGCGGCATTAGTGCTTGGAATGGTAATTGCTGCAGCGCATATGTACAAAAATACTTATTCAAAAAGCTTTATAATGACACTTGTTCTGCTTCCGTCAATAGTTGCGCTTGTAATTATGCTTGTCAATGGAAATCTTGGCGCAGGAGTTGCGGTTATGGGCGCATTTTCACTGGTGCGCTTCAGGTCTATACCGGGAACGGCACGTGAAATCGGAAGTATTTTTCTTGCAATGGCAGTAGGCCTTGCAGCAGGAATGGGATATATTGGAGCGGCAGCCATATTTGTAATTATTATGGAACTGGCAAATCTGCTGTTTTTAAAAAGCAGTTTTGGTGACAGACCGAAGCTTGAGAGAAGCTTAAGGATTACAATACCTGAATCACTTGATTATACAGACGTGTTTAACGAAGTATTTAAAGAATATCTTGCAGAGTGTCAGCTTGTTTCCGTTAAAACAACAAATATGGGCAGCCTTTTCAAGCTTGAGTACAGAATTATGTTAAAAGAGGCGGATACAGAAAAGAAATTAATCGATGACTTAAGGTGTAGGAATGGAAATCTTGAAATACTCTGCAGCCAGACATCTGGGACTGTAAAGGAGGAATTATAATGATGAGATTTAAGAATAAATGTATAACGGCGATTTTTGCATCGTCACTGCTTGCAGTATCGCTACTTGCAGGATGCAAAACTTCGGAAGCACAGAATTATAACGGCACACAGTCGGGCGCACAAAATAATGATAATGCAAATACTGCAATATCAGATGTATCACTCAGCGCAGCCGGCTCCGAAGACGGAAATACAATTAAGCTTACGCAGTCATCGGTAGATATTAAGTTTACTGACCGCGATAAAAGCGGGGAGTATTCTGAAGAAAGCGCATGCAAAATTACACTAAATAAAACATCTGCCACAGTAAGCGGAACAGGTGCAGCCGCAAACGGAAGCACAGTCACAATAACTTCTGAGGGTACTTATATAATAAGCGGTGAGCTTACTTACGGACAGATTGTGGTTGCAGCGTCTGATTCCGATAAGGTACAGATTGTCCTTAAAGGAGCAACGATAAATTGTAATACAAGCTCAGCAATTTATGTGAAAAATGCAGATAAGGTATTTGTTACAACGGCAGCAGGGACGACTAATAAGCTTAGTGGCGGAACCTCATATACCGATATTGATGAAAATAAAATTGACGGAGTTATCTTTTCAAAAAGTGACCTGACGCTTAACGGCAGCGGTACTCTTAATATAGATGCAAATTATAAGCACGGAATAGTTTCAAAGGATACTCTGTGTATAACCTCGGGAACATATGTAATAGAGGCTGTAAGCACCTGTCTGTCAGGCAAAGACGGAATTAAAATACTTGACGGCACATTTACTCTTACAACAGACAATGACGGTATTAAGTCAGGCAATGAAGATGATACGACTGAGGGAAATATTTATATTGCAGGCGGTACATTTGCCATTAAAGCAGGAGATGATGCCATACATGCTGACGGAAGTACAGTGGTTGACGGCGGTACATTTACCATAGAGGCGGCCGACGACGGAATTCATTCGGATTATGACACGGTAATTAACGGAGGGACTCTGACAATCACTAAAAGCTACGAGGGACTTGAAGGACACCGTGTAACAATCAACGGCGGCAGGATAACTCTTACATCAAGTGATGACGGAATTAATGCGGCAGGCGGAAATGATTCATCGTCAATGGCAGGACCGGGCCGCGGTAATGGAATGATGGGAAATGATTCAAATGCTTACATCAAAATTACCGGAGGAGAAATAAATGTAAATGCGTCCGGAGACGGAATCGACTCTAATGGCTCATTGTACATAAGCGGCGGTACAACGTATGTGGCAGGACCTACTAACAGCGGCAACGGTGCGCTTGACTATAACGGAAGTGCTGAAATCAGCGGAGGAACCCTTATTGCTGCAGGTGCAAGCGGAATGGCACAGGGGATGGGAAATTCTTCAAGCCAGTATTCAATGCTTGTGAACTTAAGTACAACCATCGAAGCAAATACTGAGATAAGCGTAAAGGATGCATCAGGAAAAACATTGATTTCATGGACTTCGCCGAAGTCATATTCAAGTGTGGTTGTAAGCCTTCCTGAATTTACAAAGGGGGCAGCATATACGCTTGTTACAGGAAGTACGGAAACTTCAGTTACACTTGACTCTGTTGCAACAACAAGCGGAAACGCAGGCGGATTCGGCGGATTTGGCGGAGGAAAAGGAAATGCGGACGGCAGAAAAGATATGAACGGAAGATTCAATAATGGTGAGATGCCGAGTATGCCTGAAGGAAATGTGCCTGACAGGATGCAAAAAGGAGAGATGCCTGATAACATGCATAATACACAATAATAAATACACATAATGTTCATGAAAACAAAAGGACTGCCACACTGAGAAATCAGGGCAGTCTTTTTTGCTGCAGTGCTGAAGTGTTGACAATTATACAAGTTGCCGTGAAAGCGAAAGTATGGTATCATTTTAAATATATATGGGGGTGCGCTAATGGGTAATAACGGAAGGTATATGATTGAAAAAATTTTAAAAGAAGTTGGAAAGGTTGTTCATGGTAAGGATGCAGGCATGGAACTTATGATGAACACAATTATTGCAGGAGGACATGTGCTGATTGAGGATATCCCGGGTGTCGGTAAAACAACTATCGCAACGGCATTTTCAAGGGCGATGCGACTTAAGCACAACAGAGTGCAGTTTACGCCGGATATTCTGCCGTCAGATATCATGGGATTCTCTATGTACGACAAAGAACAGTCCAAATTTGTCTATCAGCCGGGTGCTGTAATGTGTAATGTATTTCTTGCGGATGAGATTAACAGAACATCATCAAAGACACAGTCGGCACTGCTTGAGGTAATGGAGGAAGGAACAGTTACCGTAGATGGCGAGACAAGAAAAGTACCGGCACCATTCTTTGTTATGGCGACGCAGAACCCGATTGGGTCAGCGGGAACGCAGATGCTTCCGGAGTCCCAGCTTGACAGATTTATGGTTTGTATGTCAATGGGTTATCCTGATGCGAAGAGTGAAGCGGACATTATTAAAGGAAATGCGGGACGCAGCGCAATTGACACAATTACACCTGTTGCAAACAGTGATGATATTGTGATGATGCAAAAAGAGGCTTCTGAAATATTTGCAAAGGATTCTATTTATGAATATATGGTTAAGCTTGCAACTGCAACCAGAAACCACCAGATGGTAGAGCTTGGTGTCAGTCCGAGAGGAACTATTGCTCTCTGCAAGATGGCAAAAGCGCGTGCATATATGAAAGGCAGGGATTATCTTATACCTGAGGACGTGAAAGAGGTTGCTGTCCCTGTAATGGCACATCGTCTTATTCTTACAGGCAGCGCAAGAATGGATGGTATGACTGCTGAAAAGGTAATAAAAAATGTGCTTGTAACAGTGCCGGCACCTTCAATTAATTCATAAGGGTTAAGCTATGACGAAAAGATTTGTCTTATATATGGTTATTATGGCCGGAACCATTTATCTTTCACTGCTGTACGATGGCAGCGTAATACGTTTTCTGATAGCATTTGAGCTTATACTTCCGGCAATCCTTCTGGTGCTTCTGATTATGCAGAAGAAGTATGTCGAGGTTACATTGAAGATTCCTTCAAATGTAGTCGGTAAAAATGATAATATTATAGTTGAGTCGAGTGTTGTACACAGGCTGCTTCCGATGCAGCTGCTTATGCCTATTCACCGTATAAGCATAAAGGGTAAATGTGTCCGTACCGACAATTCGGTGACACCTATAGCACTGTATTTTGAGGAACAGGATAAGGAACGCCAATCGCAGAGCCTTGTGTTGTCTGATATGACAGAGCATTACGGCGTTATTGATTTTGTGGTCAACAAGGTAAGAATACATGACTACATGAGTATATTTGCGCTTACAATTCCTTTTAATTATTCAAAGGAAGTATATGTATTTCCCGAAAATGATACAGTAAGCATTAACCTGAGAAGTCTGAGAGCAAATAAGGATATTAAGATTGAGGATGTGTATGTCAATTCATTAGGGCGGTCACCGGAAAATGTAAACGACCCGCGTGAGTACAGACCGGGAGACCCTATTAAAAGGATACACTGGAAGATAAGTGCCAGAATAGACAAACTTATGGTTAAGGAATATGCAGGACTTGTGTCATCAAAGATACTTATTCTTATCAACGGAATGAATAATGAAGACAGGGATAAATGGATTGAGCAGGTATTTCTTATCAGCAGCGCTCTCAAAGGCAGCCTTCCGATGCATGATATCGGATGGATGCATGATGGCAGATACATAAAATACACAGTTGAGGGAGAACGTGACTTTGTTCTGGCAATGCAGGCATTTTTGCGGGCGCAGCAGCAGTGTGAGATTGAAAGTAGCAAAAGCGGTAAGAATAAGGCATATTTATTAAACGGATTTTTTGACAGGGATTACACAACGGTTCTGGATTTTGACCCAAAGGGAATTATTCGTGTTAATGGAGAGGAATTGACGGGGTTATATGAGTAATATGCAGCCAGAGGAAAGAATTGAATTAATTAACATATTTGTTCCGGCGGCATGTGCAATGGCTATATCGGTAGGAATGGAAAGATTCCTTCTGCATATTACCGGAGCAGACTGTGATAAGCTGCTGCTTGATTGTGGAACAATATTATTAAGTGTTATGCTGTCATTTATTTATGAATGGATACGGGTAAAAAAGATTAGTACAAAGTGGCAGCTTACTGCACTTGCGGTTGTGGTTGTTCTGTATGCTTTGGGCTGCATATATCTTTTCCGGGACAGTATCAGGGATATATATATGGTGAGCAGGGAAAATATACTGTCAACCATAAACAGCTATTACAGGATACATGTTGTATATGATCATGTCAGCGGAATAAGCCATTACAGTCAGGCAGTGGGTGCACTTGTGCTGACTTTTCCTGTTTTGGCGGCAATACATTATGAGATAGTAATCCGCCTTAAATACTACATTTCGGCGGTAGTTTTCATACTTATGCTCGCTGTGACGTTTATGATGGGGAGAAACCCGCAGACAATGCCGGTTATATTTATGCTGGTTGGCATTATTGCGCTGATTCCGGCAACTCAGGGCAGAAAAAAGGCAATGCATGAATCGGCGGTGATGGGAAGTATTGCTCTTATCGCAGTGATTGCTTCGGCGGCAGTAGGAACGCCTATGGTGACGCAGGCGTGGAACGCCAATGAAAAGCTGCGTACTAATATAGCAAATTATTGGTACAATAAGGAAAACAGCCAGAACAGTATAAGCTTTGGCGATATTTTCAAGATTATGAGCAGCGGTGGTGTTAATGGCGGTGAACTTGGACAGTCACACGGTTTTGCCTTCAATGGAAGAACGCAGCTTAAGCTAACGGTATACAAGCAGCCGCAGTCAAGAATTTATATGAAAGGCTTTGTTGGGGCAGAATATACAGGTAACAGCTTTGAGCCTGCAGATGATGCAATGGAGGCTTATGCAAACCGTATAGGATATGCTGCAAACAGGCAGATTTATGATTTCAGGGGCGACAAAGGAGAGGACAGCATCAGGATTGAACGCGTCGCAGCCTCCAAACAATATGTTTACCGGCCATACGGCATTAAAGAAGAAACATATCCAAATCCGGCGGATAAATCTTATTATTTTACATTCTACCCGCCTCAGTGGAACAGCAACATGTTCTTTCAGAATGCACTTGAAAACACGGAGTATTCTGAGGATGAGAAGAAATACAGGGATTATGTGTATGAGACATATCTGCAGGTGCCTGAAAGCGGACTTGAGAGGCTTAAGGCTGAATGCAATGCAGCAGACTGCAGAAATTTCAAAGAGACATATAACTTTATATTTAACCGTCTGCAAAGCCAGAATAAATATAATCTTAACGTAGGCATGACACCGCAGAATAAAGATTTTATTGAATATTTTCTGTATGAACAGAAGGAAGGGTATTGTTCATATTTTGCATCGGCAGCTGTAATGATGTTCAGAATGAAAGGATATCCTGCGAGATATGTCTCGGGATATGTCGTTTATCCTAATATGTTTCAACAGGCAGATGACGTGTCATATACAGCTGTAGTAAGAGATGATAAAGCACATTCATGGGCTGAGGTCTACATTGACGGAACCGGATGGGTACCTGTTGAAATGACGCCCGGATTTTCGGATGCGTCAGATGCACAGGTATATTATATGTCCGGCAAAGAACCTGAAGAAACAAAGGAGCAGGTTTTACAGCCTGATGAAAATATTTATGATGATATGCCTGATGCACCGGATGCCGGTGATTACATTGATGATGAAGATGAATCGGAAGGAAATGACATTGCCGGAGCAGTAACCGCAGACGATACAACCTGGCTTGATTCTGTGTTGCCGGTTCTTAAAAAAGCTGCAGTGGTGACAGGGCTTATGCTTATGGCGGCGGCCGTCATATGGCTGATGCTTGCAGTAACGTATCAGATAAAAAGAATTATAACAAAGCGCAGGCTGTCTGTTTTGGAGGGCAATTCAGACAGGGAATATAATTATAACAGGATTGTCTGTGAAATGTTCCACTGGCTTTATCATGCGGCACTTTGCGCAGGAATACCTTCTGATATCGAAAATGATACACCGGAATTTGTCAGGGCGTTTGAGGATTATTTTGATAACATAAAGCAGGGAACATATAAAGAAGTTATGCAGCTTGCAATGCGTGCAAACTTTGCTTCGGGAAGCATGACAAAGGACGAGGCGGCAAAGGTATGTGACTGCTGCAGGCAGATGCTTTCAAAGATAGAAAAGACAGCACCGCTTATCGCAAAATGGAAAGTATATAGTTTAAAGATATGGAGGCAATAATGAAAGTATTATTAGTAAACGGAGGACCTCATGAGCATGGCTGTACATATACGGCGCTTAAAGAGGTAGAGAAGACACTTAACAATGAAGGGATAGACACCGAGATTATGTGGCTGGGCAACGACCCGGTTGCAGGATGTATAGGCTGCGGTTCATGTTTACAGAGTAAAAAATGCTTCCGCAACGATATTGTAAATGAGTTTCTTGCAAAAATTCCTGAGACAGACGGATTTATATTCGGGAGTCCTGTGCATTTTGCAGGTGCCTCGGGCGTGCTTACAAGCTTTATGGACAGAGCATTTTACGGCAGGGGCGGTCTTGTGGCAGGAAAGCCGGCAGCGGCAGTTGTAAGCTGCCGCAGAGGCGGTGCATCAGCGGCATTTGACCAGATTAACAAGTATTTTGCAATGTGTAATATGCCGATTGTTCCGTCACAGTACTGGAATCAGGTTCATGGCACCAATCCGGAGGAGGTTCTTAGGGATGAGGAAGGTATGCAGACAATGCGTACACTTGCGATGAACATGGCATGGCTTTTAAAATGCATCGATGCAGGCAGAAAAGCAGGAATCGAGAAGCCTCAGTATGAGAAGAAGATTCCGACAAACTTTATAAGATAGAAGTATTGAAAATGTTTCCGGAATGTTTTGGGGGATTAAATGAAAGTACTTGTATTGTCATGCGCGACGGGCGGCGGACATAATGCGGCGGGAAGAGGAATATGCGATGCACTTGAGCAAAGAGGGCATACAGTTGATTTTCGCGGTGATTATTTGTCACTTGCAGGGAAAGGAACTGATAAGATAGTCTGCGGACTGTATGTGGGAAGTGTAACGGTATGCCCTCGTGTATTTAAATGTGTGTATCATATCGGAAGAGCAGTCAGTACATTTAACCGCAGGCTTAACATAAAGTCTCCGGTATATTATGTCAACGGACTTATGGGCAAATATCTTGCAGAACTTATTGAAAAAGGCGGATATGATGCAGTTGTAATGCCTCATCTTTTTCCGGCGGAGACGATTACCTGGATGAAAGCAAAGAATTACAGGCTGCCGGTTACAGTTGCGTTAGGAACAGACTACACGTGTATTCCGTTTTGGGAAGAAACTGACTGTGACTATTATATTGTGCCGCATGAGGACTGCGTGGAAGATTTTGCAGGGCGCGGAGTTAAAAGGGAAAAAATAATTCCGCTGGGCATTCCGGCTCCCAAAGCATTTTCGAGCAGTGATTCGGTGAAAGCAGACAGAACGCTTACAGGCATCGGACCGGGCAGAAATATTCTGGTGATGGGCGGAAGTATGGGAGCAGGCAGGCTTCCTCAGCTTATAAGGGCATTGAAAAGAGAGTTCGTTAAAAATGGTATTGATGATGTCAGGATTACGGTGGTATGCGGCAAAAACAGAAAGCTGTACAGGCGGCTCAGGCTGTTTCACATGAAGGATGACAAAGTTACAGTCGTAAAATACATTAATAATGTAGCTGAGTATATGAGGACATGTGACCTGCTTTATACAAAGCCGGGAGGACTGACATCAACACAAAGTGCAATAATGCGCATACCTACAATATTTATGGAACCTATATCCGACTGCGAGAAAGCAAACTGTGAGATATTTGTAAAGTATGGAATGGCACTGGCGCCGGAAAGTATTGAAGAAATGGCAAAAGAAGGTATGATGCTTCTTGAGTCAAAAGAAATGCAAAAAAATATGAAAGCGGCACAGAGCAGTGTAATTGAGGATAACTGTGCGCAGAGATTTGTTGAAATACTTGAGGGGCTGGTAAATAAAAATGTTTGATAAAAGTATTTTTGTAATGGTGCTGATATTCTGCTTTGCAGGATATATGTGCGGAAGTTTTCTTTCGGCATATTTTATACCTAAATGGCTGTATGGCATTGACATAACATTGGACAGCCCTGATAAAAATCCCGGAGCCGCAAATGCATTTAAAAATGCAGGGACTGAGTGTGGCATTCTGGTGATTGTCACGGAACTGCTTAAAGGGTTCCTGCCTGTTTATATTGCATCGCATTACATTGATGTAAATTCGTTATGGTTTATCCCTGTTATGACTGCGCCTGTGGCAGGGCATGCTCATTCGATGTTTTACGGATTTAAGGGTGGCAAGGCAATTGCGGTATCGTTTGGAGTGCTGCTTGGGCTTGTTCCAAATCTTATACCGGCATTGTGGCTTGCGTTCTTCTACATTTTTTTCTCGCTTGTAATAAAAATAAATCCGCATTGGAAGCGGTCGATTGTAACATTTATTAACTGGTGTGTAGCCCTTGCGGTAACATGCAGGGTAAAAAGTATCTGTTTTGCGGCTGTAATCATTTCTGCGATAGTTGTGCATAAACATATGCTGGCAAAAGATGTTTAGATTAAATATTCAGATTAAAGGCATAGAATTAAAAAATACCGGAGCATTACGATTGAATCGCAAGACTCCGGTATTATTATTTCAGGTCAGATATTAAATTAATTATAATGAATTACTTATTATAACAAATTATTTAATAACCTTAATCCATCCCTCCGGTGCTTCAATGCGTCCCATCTGGATTCCTGTAAGTGTGTCATACAGTTTCTTGATTGTAGGACCCATCTCTGTCATGCCGCTTGGGAAGCAGATTTCCTTGCCGTGGTCAACAATCTTTCCTACAGGAGAGATAACTGCTGCGGTACCGCAAAGACCACACTCTGCAAAATCCTTAACCTCGTCGAAGTAAACTTCTCTTTCTTCTGCTTCAAGGCCAAGATATTCCTTTGCAACGTACATAAGTGAACGGCGTGTGATTGATGGAAGAATACTGCTTGACTTAGGTGTTACAACTTTACCGTCCTTTGTTACAAAGATAAAGTTGGCACCGCCTGTCTCCTCAACCTTTGTTCTTGTTGCAGCATCAAGATACATATTCTCATCAAAGCCTTCTTCATGAGCAGATACAATTGCATGAAGGCTCATTGCGTAGTTAAGGCCGGCCTTGATATGACCTGTTCCGTGAGGAGCTGCACGGTCAAAATCAGAAACACGGATTGTCAAAGGCTTTGCGCCGCCCTTGAAGTAAGGGCCTACAGGAGTTGTAAGAATTCTGAACTGATATTCATCAGCAGGCTTAACACCGATTACGGAATTGCTTCCAAACATATATGGACGTATGTACAATGTTGCTCCTGAACCATAAGGAGGAACATATGCCTCGTTGGCTTCAACTGTCTTTACAACAGCATCGATAAATTTGTCTTCAGGGAACACCGGCATCTCGAGTCTTCTTGCTGAGTCAGCCATACGCTGTGCGTTAAGGTCAGGACGGAATGCAACAATATGTCCATCCTCTGTTGTGTAAGCCTTAAGACCCTCAAAACATGTCTGTGCATACTGGAATACACATGCACACTCATTCAGTGTGACATTAGGATCAGAAGTAAGAATTCCTTCGTCCCATGCACCATTCTTGTAATTTGCGACAAAGCGCTTGTCTGTTGGCATGTAGGCAAATCCAAGATTGCCCCAGTCAATGTCTTTCTTTTCCATTATAAAATCCTTCCTTTCGTATTATATTTCTTAATACACATAGGAAATATAAGTATTAAAATGAATTGCCACAGCTCTCAAAACCGCTTATGACTTACCCTCAAGTATAATTCAGCAAATAATGAATGTCAATTAAAAATATTAAACTTTGAGCGGCAAAAAAATTGAAAAATAGGCTTTCATAAATTTCTCTAAGTGGTATTGATCGAGTGTTCCGGCTGTCTCCATAGCAGAATGCATAGCGTAGACCGGAATACCGATATCGGCACTGTGCATTGGAATCGCAGAGGAGACAATTGGACCGACAGTACCGCCTCCTACGGAATCGGAACGCATATAATTTAACCGGCATGGAATGTCGTTACTCTGTGCAAGTTGTAAAACAATTCCCGCCATCTCACTGTCGCTGCAATAAACCTGTTTGGAAGAACATTTGACAGCAAATCCGGTGTTGAGTGGCAGAGCTGTTGTTAGGTCGGATTTTTCAGGATGATTAGGATGAAGCGCATGGGCTACATCAAGCGACAAATAATAATTATGAGTCATATTTGTCATGTAAGCATTGCGTGAAATGTCTAAGGAATTGCAGATTCTTTCCATTGTAAATGGGAGAAGACTTCCCTGTGCACCATTTTTGCTGCGGCTGCCGATTTCTTCATGGTCAAACAGCGCAATCAGCTGGATACCGTCTGATGAAGAGCTTTCAGCAAGACCGGTAAGGCACGCCTGCACAGAAGACAAATTGTCGATGCGCGGTGCCATAAACATATCATTGGAAAATCCTGTACATGTTAAGTTTTCGGTGTTATAGACGCAAAGTTCATAACACAAAATGTTGTCAGGATTTTCGTTCAGTTCGGATGCAATCCGGCTCAGAAGATAATCAGACTCCTCTTTTGGGGAAGTACCGCATAAAGGAAGCATATCAATCTGCGCATTTAAAGGATTCTGCTCATTTACCGAACGGTTCAAATGAAACGCCAGATTTGGCAGTTCAACAACCGGGCGGCGAAAATCAATTAATTCCATATGAGGATGAAATGCATCGGATGTTTTCAGCGCAACGCGTCCGGCTATGGATAAAGGACGGTCAAACCAGGTGTGGTAAATGGCACCGCCATAAACCTCTGCATTAAGTCTGGTTCCGGCAGAAGTTGTTATTGCAGCATTCTGCTTGATTCGTAATCCTGGGGTGTCAATATGGGCAGATGCCAGAGTAAATGACGGAACACCTGAAAAGTTTTCACCGATACGAAATGCAAAAACAGAAGTCCCATAAGGACATACATAATATTTACCGCCTACACGCAGATCCCATTCACAATCCCATGAAAGACCGGTGTAACCGGAAGCGTCAAGCTGTGAAATTGCCTCTTTTGCAGCATGCCACGGAGATGTTGATACTTCAATTGTGTGTTTTAATTTTTTGATATGTTCATCCATAATAACCTCGATTCAGGAGTTGCACAAACAAGTATAGTTTATTTCAGCTATATAATAGTATAAGAAAAAATAAAACACAATATAATTTTAAATAAAAAATTTTATTTTGACGCCAAAGCGGTAATAGTAAAAACTAATTGACTTTTATGTTTATTTTATATAAAATTAAATAACAGTAACCATTATCATTTATATAGAAAAGAGGTCGAGTATGGCGGTTATAAAACATAGCAGACAGAGGGATGCAATACTTACATTTCTCATGAGCCGTAAAGATCATCCGACTGCTGAGGTCATATATGAAAATGTGCGAAAAGAATTCCCCAAAATCAGCCTGGGCACGGTATATCGCAATCTGACACTTCTGGTTGACCTGGGACATGCAGTAAAAGTACCGTGCAATGACGGCTCGGTACATTTCGACGGAGATGTAAGCCCGCATTATCATTTTGAGTGTGCCGAGTGCGGGGCTATAATTGATTTATTCAACTTTGATGCCGGTAAGCTTAAGGCACTGGACCGGATGGTGATGGACGGATTTGACGGAGAAATACAGGAACATAAATTATTTTTCAGGGGAATTTGTCCAAGCTGTATAAAAAAGAAAAATAAATCAAAAATATATATTGACATTAATGATAAAAAATGATAAATTAATCATGTTGATAAACAGTAATCATTACTGTTTTTGAAAAGCAATTTAATATTTTATATAATTAAGGAGGATTTTGTAATGAAGTATGTATGTAAGGTATGCGGATATGTACATGAAGGTGATGAGGCTCCGGCTGAGTGCCCAATCTGCCATGCACCGGCAGACAAGTTTGAGGCTCAGGCAGAAGGAATGGTTTGGGCAGCAGAACATTCTGTAGGCGTAGCTAAGGGCGTAAGCGAGGATATTATCGCAGACCTCAGAGCTAACTTTAATGGTGAGTGCTCAGAGGTTGGTATGTATCTTGCAATGGCAAGAGTTGCTCACAGAGAGGGATATCCTGAAATCGGTCTTTACTATGAGAAGGCTGCTTACGAAGAAGCAGAGCATGCAGCTAAGTTTGCAGAGCTTCTTGGTGAGGTTGTAACAGACAGCACAAAGAAGAATCTTGAGCTCCGTGTTGCAGCTGAGAATGGTGCAACAGCAGGTAAGACTGACCTTGCTAAGAGAGCAAAGGCTGCTAACCTTGATGCAATCCATGATACAGTTCATGAGATGGCTCGTGACGAGGCTAGACACGGCAAGGCATTCGAGGGACTTCTTAAGAGATACTTCGGTTAATCAGAAACTGTATAATATAAGCATTTTCAGAGGAATGAGCACTGTGTGCTTGTTCCTCTTTTTTATTTTTAATCATTTTTTGTACAGTGATTCTTGTACTTGCGATTAAAGCAAGGCTTACTATAGAGTTAAACAACATATTTTTTAATAATAGGAATATGATTAAGTACAAATGAAATTGCAGTTATCAGCTTATGTCTGACCTCTTTCGGACTTGGATATACCATCGGAAGCCACAAGACACAAAAATAGCCGCCCACGTCTGGTAAACTGAAGCGGCAATTTTTGTCTACTAAATTTACTTGGACTAACCGTCTATCGGTAGCGCCCTTTCTATAATCATATTAGCACTATACAATGAATATGTCAAAGAATTTTACCGCTTTCCCCAAATAATCAGCATGACGCTTAAGCCAAATAGCAACAGGGTAAAGAGATGAAATTGACATAAATTGACAACAAATGTATAATAAATAGATAATAAAGTCATGTTTATCGTAAAATAACACGGAGGTGAAGTTATGAACAAGAAAAAATTTTTTTCTAAGCTTTTATCAGTTGTTTTGACAATTGTGACAGTTGCAGTAATGTCTGCCGGAAATATTAAGACAACAAAGGCGGCAGAGAGAGTTGAAAATCCTGTTTTTAGTGTTGTGGGAGGATATTATGACACAGCATTTGCACTGACAATCACATGTTCAACGCCTTACACGGACATTTACTACATTGCGGATGACACAACACCATTTTCAAGAGATGCATGGGATTTGTACACAGGCCCGATAGCGATTGCCACAAACTGCACGATTCAGGCAATTGCCATTTCAAGGGGAACTATGGAAGGCAGCGAGATTGTTAAACATTCTTATAACATTGGAAGTATGCCTGCCGGCTATGTTTCATGGAAAATGGTTTTAGGTGAGAATACTCCGATTGCGGTTCCTACAAACAGCCCGACTAATTTAAAGTATTCAGTAACAACAACAGATGAGTGGAATCAGGTTGACAAGGGCATTAATCTCACGATTACGATGGAGGTTAAGAATGCTGCCCTTACAGTTACAGAGGCACAGAAACAATTGTTTGCCAATGCGCTCAACGGAAGAACTTTGGTTCAATACTATGACATCAATCTTTACAAGAGAATGGGACTGGGCGTTACAACTAAGGTTCTCAATCCGAATTCACCACTCAATTTAATAATGGTTGTTCCGCTTGAGGCATTTAACACAAACATATCAGTGTTAAGAATATATACAATGTTGTATGAGTACAATGGTGCTATTTACTCAAGTCCTGTATTTACAACACCTGAAGGATTTTTGTGGTACAATGCTCCTAAGTCAACAACATATGCATTGGTTTATCAGGATTATCCAATGCCATAAGGATTTATATATGAAGCAGAAATGTATCCTGTGAAAAAATGGGTGTGGCAGATGATTTTCTGTCACACCCATTTTTTAAATTATTTGATGTTGCAATATCTCTGATAGGAGTTTTTGCCGTTTTTCTTTACTGTGTACATTGCCTGATCGGCATAATCCAAAAGATTTGCCATATCACTGGCATCATCAGGATACACGGATATTCCTAAACTGATTTTTATAGGAATGTTAATTTTACCAAGCTTAAATTCCGGTTCAAATAAATCCATACATTTATGGGCATATGATTCAATCTGATCTTCAAAGTTATTTCTTAAAATGCATATGAATTCATCGCCTGCGAGCCTGTAAGGGGTAAAATTGCTATCCGCGATGCTGTTAAGGCGTCTTCCTACTTCCTTTAAAACATCATCGCCTACTGAATGTCCGTAGGTGTCATTAATCTGCTTAAATCCGTCAATGTCAAAAATGAATATGGAACATACAGAGTTCCTTATTATTAATTCGGTCAAATCGTCATATAACTTGGTACGATTCGGAATTTTAGTAAGGAAATCCTGCAGGGATGACTTCTCAAGTTCGTGTGCGTTTTCTTCAAGGTATCCGGTTAATGCACGTTGTTGCCTGTTTTTTCTGAAAAGAAGAAAAATTATGGTAACTAATAGAATCAAAATAATAATTCCGGGAATAAGGACCTCTTTGTTCCTCACAAAGAACGAAGGCCGGTGGTTGATTATAACGGCATCCTTCGGAATCAGTGATAAATTCAGATTATACTTGCGCATGACATTTTCATCAACACAGTAAACATTCGGGCTGTTAATAATAATGTCGTAATCGGCAGGATTTTTGCCGTTAACAATTTCGGTTGCAATCTCAGCGGCAATTTTGCCGGAAAGCTCCATAGAAACAATATTTCCGCCTAAAAGACCATCACCAATGCCACCGGATACCATGCGCAATGCCGGAACGCTAGAGTATTGCGAAACTAAATGAATGGACTGACGGCTGGTATATTTTTGACCGCTGGCATCCTCAGTCATGACAATATATATAAGAATACTGTTTTTTTCTATGGATGAAAAAGCTTTAATCAGTTCTTCGGTTGTTAATTCAGAAGTATTGATTTCTGTAAAAGTTAAATTTGGAAAGGCTTCAGCATTTTTATAAAATGATTTCCGCTCAGCAATACCGGTTACAGAATTATCCAGAATGCTGATTACCTGTGTGGCATCGGGATAAAGAGTCAGCGCAAAGTTAATATTTTTTTCAAAGGAAAGCTTTTCCAAAACTCCTGTAATTAAAGGGTCTTTGGAAACTTCAATTGCATATTCTTCATTATTAATTCCTTCAAATATAATAGGAATTCCCTCAAAAAGCTCATCACGGTACTGCATGGCAAAATTAAGAGCGGCATCATCTCCGATTATAATTGCATCGTATGGCTCAAGCCTTTCAAGACGATACTTTAAGCCTTCGTAAAAGACGCTAAGGCTCTCTTCGTCAGGAAAACGCTTGGTATCCATAAATTCGTAATCAAGGACAATATCTTCTCCGATGCCTTCTTTGATTCCTTCAATCTGAATCTGAACCGTGTCCCATGCATAGGAATAGGAGCTGATAAAAAGAACCCGCTTTTCATCAAATTCTGTGGAGTCAGCAAAAACGGTACGACATAGACATATTGAAAAAATAATTGTAAATAAAAGACTTATTTTGATAAAATGTTTCTTCATTAGCAAACCCTCCGCCTTAATAAATGAATAGATAGGCTATTTATGGTATAATAAATTAGAAATAAACATTTAATTATTTATATTTTACAAAATAATTGTATGAGTTTCAATATAATTTAACAATGCTAAAAATATTGATTTGTGATTCTTAAATATCGCAATATTTTTTGCTGATAACAGGCTGAGAGTGCTGTATAATAAAAATATGCAAAGCGGACGAATACATGAAGTATCTGCAAAATGGAGCTTAGTGTGAAAAATCTTATTGAAATGAGGATTAGTATGGAAAATAAAACTATACAATTAGGCAAAAGAATAATATCGGTATATGAAGAAGACTATGCTACTGTGAAAAAGGTCATAAGTGACCCACAAACCGGCAGGCTGGTTCCGACATTTTCATCAAGTGCGGACTACAGCGGCAACTATCCGGTTGACACGGCATTTGTAAGTGAAGTAAGAGGCAATGTATTGTCTGTAAGGAATACAGTAGGCGGTATCAGAGGTAACATACGTGAAGATATAGGTTGTGATTACCTCTTATTTCCTGCACTTGAGGGGGACTATACAATATCGGTTGACATAACATTAAAGTCTGTGGATGCCGGCACGGATAAGCAGGGAATTGCAGTGGGGCAGTTTGATGCGGTAAAGGGATGCAGAATGCATTGTGAAGTGGCACACGGACAGAAAAACTGTGTGTTTCAGCATACATATAATAATGCTCATGAACTTGGTGCATGCGGCAATCCAAAGACAGCAGCGATTGAGAAGGACAAGTTTACAGGCAGCACATTTACAATAAAATATACAAAAAAGAAAAACAGTTCATTTCTTCAGGTGGAAGATGCTTTTGGAGAGAAGCTTATATCAGAGGATGACAACAGCTTTAATTTAAGCCAGGTGTATGAGAGCATACAGGAAGGAAAGTGCGTGCATTACGGAATGGCATTTTCGGGCGTTGAGGCTGATATTGCAAATCTTAAGCTTATTGACAGTGAAGGATTTATTGTATATGACCAGAATGATTACTATAGTCCAACAGATGGTGTGCCAGTAGTAAATAAAATTACAAAGACACAGATATCAGAGGACAGATGTTCAATTAATATCGAGTGGACGGCAGATAAGAAAATCGGAGGCTGTAAATATATTGTACTTGTTTCAAAAAACGGCGGTGAGTACGAATTTGCCGGAACATCAAGAACTGAGGCATACCACTACAAACCGGCGGACGATGGAACATATACATTTAAGGTTTATGCAAGAACAGGAAGACTTGAGAGTTCTGATGCGGCATGCGTTTCGGGAAGCGTACGCTACATAAAACCGCTTGAGAGTGTGAAGCTTAAAGTAAAAGGGGATGCCGGATACGTTAAACTGGAGTTTAACCGGACTAAAGATGCAGACTGTTACGATATTTACAGGAGAATAACGTCTGCAAGGGAATATGAGTGCATAACGACAATAAATAAAGACAAAATTATGCAGTCTGACGAAAGTGTTACATATACAGATTTTCCGGAAGCGGAGATTCCGGTCTACTATTATGTTGTCACGCGTAATGCAACAAACTCAAGCAATCCGTGCGAGGCAATGCAGGCACTGCGCACATCGGGACATTCGGGAGAATTTCTTGCGGGCAGTGAGGCAGATACATTTGTTATAACGAATAAGAGCAATGACACTCTATTTGACAAAAATTTCTTCATAACAGGCCATTTTAATACAAACGGAGTATGTACGCTAATTATCAACGGTGCGGAAAGCGGGAAGTGCCAATGTCTTAATGGTGAGGAAATCAGGCTTGAAGGTGAGCTTAGTCCCGGGAGAAATGATATCGAAGTGATTTTTACAAATACAGCAGGATTAAAATCGCGCAAAGCATTTAATTTTGTGAGAAATCCCCATTATGATATTCTTGTGGATGCAGGATATACCGGAGATAACGGCGTGGAGTTTTCGGAAGTCCCTGTATATTCTTCGATTAATGCTGCGCTTGCGGCTGTTTGTGCCGATAAGCAGAATGGCACTGTGATTTTTGTGAAGAATGGTATTTATAACGAGAGAGTTGTGGTTTCAAAGCCTGATATAAGCATTTTGGGCGAAGATTCACAAAAGACGGTTATCTGTTATTCAGCAGCAGTGGCGGAGGGAAGCGCTACATGTATGCTGGACAGAAATGTGGTATTTGTGGATTACACGGCGGAGAATTTTATGCTTGAAAATATACATATTGAGAATACGTATGCCTATACCAACGGCAATGACCAGCAGGCAGATGCACTTGCAATAGTTGCGGACAATGTAACCGTAATTAATACGGAGCTGTTTGGCTTTCAGGATACACTGCTTATGGATGCTGTTCCGGACGGGAAGGCAGTTACAAGACAGTATTTTAAGAAATGTTATATTACAGGCAACGTGGATTTTATATATGGTTCCGGTACAGCGGTGTTTGAGGACTGTGATATTGTGGCAAGATATACACCACATAAGGAGGAAGGCTGTTTTACGGCAGCAAGGACATACAAGGATGTGCCGTTTGGACTTATATTTAACAAATGCAGATTTTATGAAGAAGCCGGGATTGCACCGGGCGCATACAGACTGGCGCGGCCGTGGGGTGCATCAGCCAATACGGTGTTTCTTGACTGCTATATGAGTTCTGTGGTGGCAGATGCGGGGTATGGTGACATGAGTGGTAATTCCTTCAAAAATGCAAGATTTGCCGAGTATAACACCTATGGCGCAGGATTTAAGGTAAATAATGACAGACCGCTTCTTTCAAAAGAGCAGGCAGAAATATATAGAAATGTCAATGCCGGAATTAGAGATAAAGCAGTTAAGCTGTAGTTTTTGCGATAAAATCGGCAAAAGACTTGCGTTTATTAGCCGAAAATACAAAAAGTGATTAATAATCAAAGGTAAAAATACTAATAAGTTTAATTTATTAATAAAATTTCATTCAAATGTTGTGTTTTTTTTGACGATAGGTTAAAATAGTAGCATTAAGCGCCATCAATGGGGAATTGAAGCCTTTGTTGATGGTGTTTTTGTAAAATGCTAAAGGAGGGCTGTTGCCATGGATAATAAATCAATGATGGAGATAACACGGCACGATGCAGAGTTTGAAGAACTCGTGGAATGCTGCATGAAATCAAGCGCGTTTGATGTCTCATTATACACAAAATATGATGTAAAAAGAGGGCTTAGAGACAGCAATGGCAATGGCGTTGTGACGGGACTTACGGAGATATCCGATGTTGTCGGAAGCAAAATGGTTGACGGGAAAAAGGTACCTATGGATGGCAACCTTTACTATCAGGGATATAATGTTCAGAAGCTGATAGACGGCAGCCGTGACAGCTTTTATGGATTTGAAGAAGTTACATACCTGCTTCTCTTTGGCGCACTGCCGACCAGAAAGGAGCTTAAAAGCTTTATCGGAATACTCGCTGACTTAAGTGAGCTGTCAGGTAATTTCATACGTGACGTAATTATGAAAGCGCCTAGTGCAAACCTCATGAATTCAATGATGAAGAGTATTCTCAACCTTTATTCATACGATGACAATCCTGATGATATATCAGTGTCCAATGTGTTGCGTCAGTCATTGCAGATGATTGCGAAGATGCCGCTTATTGCTGCATATTCATATCAGGCGTACGGACATTTTAAACTGGATCAGAATATGATTATTAGAAATCCGCGGAAGGATTTTTCAACAGCACAGAATATTTTGTATATGCTGCGCAATGATGGGCAGTTTACAGAGCTTGAAGCAAAGGTGCTTGATGTTGCACTTATTCTTCATGCTGAACATGGCGGCGGTAACAACTCAACATTTACCACTCATGTTGTAACTTCAAGCGGAACAGATACATATTCAGCAATTGTTGCAGGAATTGCATCACTTAAGGGACCAAGACACGGTGGTGCCAACCTTAAAGTCCAGAAGATGTTCGAGGATATAAAGGCAAATGTCTCCGACTGGAGCAATGTCGATGAGATAAAGGCATACCTGACAAAGATACTTGATAAAGAAGCATTTGACCATTCGGGGCTGGTATATGGAATGGGCCATGCGGTATATACGGATTCTGACCCGCGTGCCGTAATTCTTAAGGAATATGCCAAGAGTCTTTCGGAAGAAAAGGGCTTGCAGAAAGAATTTGAGCTTTACAATCTTGTAGAACAGACAGCAGGTGCGATAATCGCGCAGAAGAGAAAGCTTCTTAAGCCTGTATGTGCCAATGTGGATTTTTACAGCGGATTTGTGTATTCGATGCTTGGAATACCGGAAGAATTGTTTACGCCGATATTTGCAATTTCACGTACTTCAGGATGGTGTGCGCATCGTCTTGAGGAGCTTGTAAATAAGGGCAAGATTATACGTCCGGCATATAAATATGTGGGAACACACTGTGAATATATTGATATTGATAACAGATAGAATTTATAATTAAAGAAAGGGTACAGAGCGGTATAATTTTCAGCTCTGTACCCTTTTTGGTTAATTGACTGTTATGCATTCTGACGTGTTTCCTGCTGTTCAATTTTGACAGTAGATTTGCGCCAGATTCCTGTGAAATACAGAATTAACAGTATAAATGATGAAGTTCCGTTACTTATAACAACTGAATACCAGATACTTTCAACACCGAGCAAAAGCACCGATTCGCATATGAACAGTGTGAGGAAACGGAATACCCAGATTCTTGAGGCATCAACAAGCATGGTAATCATAGTGTGGCCGGATCCCTGAAACAGCCCCATTGTTGCATTGTAAATGCTGTTAGTCCAGCACCAGAATGCCATAAGGCTTAAAAAGTCTGTGGCAAGACCTGACACGACAGGGTCGCTGGTAAAAATGTTTACAAGAAATTGTGAAACAGGGCGCCTTGATAAAATCATTCCGCCGACGAACAGGAATGCCATTGCCATAAACATTGCCATTTTATATCCCTTGTCAGCTCGGTCTACCTGTCTGGCCCCCATATTCTGGCCTACAATTGTAGAAACGGCAGAGCCGATTCCGTTGGACGGCATTGTTATTATACCGTTGATTTTGTTACCTATTCCGTATGCTGCGGTAGCCATGGAACCATATTTTAAAACATTTTTTGTCATGAGAAGGAAACCAAGCTGCATTGTGCTGCCGCCGATTGCTGTAGGAAGTCCGACCTTCACGATTGATTTGAGCTTTTCAGACTCAAATTCAAAATCCTTTAATGAAAGATGTATTCCGTTGGAAGATTTAATCAGCAGCCACATACAGAGTATGGCAGGTGGTATCTTTGCCGTAAGCGTTGCAAGAGCGGCACCCATTGTACCCATATCAAGAACTATCATAAGCAGCGGGTCAAGTATAAAATTGATGCTTATTCCAAGAAGGTTCATGAGCATCGGGCGTAATGTATCACCCTGAGCCTGACGTACTGCATTGTACATATTTATTGTAAAAAGAAACGGCATATCAAGTACTACAATCTGAAGATACGTTACACCCAAAGAAAATAAAGTACCCTCTGCCCCCAGCCAGCCGACAATTCCGGGAGTGGCAATCATACATGCAAATGCACACACAAGTGAAAATGTCATTGAGCAGATAAACAGATGATTTGCCATATTTACAGCCTGCTTCTTCTCACCGGCACCGATATACTGGGATATCAGTATCGAGCCTGCAGTGGTTATTCCCTGCCCGAAATTGATAATAATGTTCTGAACCGGAGATACCAGCGTAATTGCAGCCATCGGGTCAGTTCCAATTTTGCCGAGCCAGTAAGTATCTGTCAGATTATACATTGTCTGTATAAAACTGTTAATCATGATTGGAACTGCAAGCGCAAGAATAGCCTTGAACAGATTGCCGTCCAAAATCATATTCTGTTTTTCAGCAGAAAGCTTATTTGACATATTTTCCTCATTTCCGAACAAAAACAATAAATGTTAATTGACAAATAGTGTAAATTTTGTTTATATATTAATATAATATATCAAAAAAACAGTAGTATCAAGTGAAAAATGGTTTGAATATCAAAAAAATACAGAAAAAATATTGAATATTTGTTGCGAATTACAAGTTATAAGGAGGATATAAATTATGGGAAACACAATGTCAGAATATTTTGTTATTAATAAGCTTGTGCGTGAAGCTGCATTTAAAATGGACAGTACACATTCGCATGAGTGCTATGAAATAATTTACCTTCTGTCGGGAGAGTGTAATATTCTTCTTAATCACAGCATTTATAAAATGACACCGGGAAAACTTGTAATAATACCTCCGGGAGAAATCCATAAATCTGCTTACGGAAATAATTCAAAGGTTAAGCAGGAAAGATCGATAGTAAGGTTTTCGGTAAAGGATATTGACTGGATATGCGATGCGGTTGGAAGTGAGGCTGTACTTTCAAACCTCACGGATGATATTGTTACAATACCTGAAAAGAGACGGGATTACATCGAAAGCATCATAACAAGAATAATATATGAAACACAGATGCCTGATGAATTTTCGGCCGGAATGGTAAAGACTCTTTTTCAGGAGTTTATATTGTTCCTGATACGCTGCAAAAAGTATGGGGAAAGTGCAGTGCAGGAGCTTGATGCCGAAAACAGTACGATTCAGGAGGTGGCGACATACATTTACCAGAATTTTGACAAGCCGATTTATCTTGATGATGTTGCAAAAAAATTTAATATAAGCCGTTCGTATCTTTCAAAAAAATTTAAAACTACGACCGGATTCGGCTTCAAAGAGTATCTGCTGAATGTCAGAATTAAGGAGGCATGCAGGCTGTTGCTTGAGACTAATAAATCAATTACGGAGATTGCGTTTGAGTGCGGATTTAATGACAGTAACTACTTTGGTGATGCATTCAGAAGAATTAAAGGGATATCACCTAATAAATACAGGCGTAACAGGGAAGTTGTATAAAACGGACTGAAGAGATGGTGAAGACAGATGGTAAAAACAGAAGAAAGACATTGTGAAAATCTTCTTGAAAATATGTAGTCATTTTTATATAATTATATGTAACATCGGTATTTATGATGCAGGTGTATTAAGCATCTGCAGGAACCAGAGATTTGGCGGATAAGAGGGGAAAATGGACAGTATAAGATTGAGGGCACGTGCCAAAATTAATCTTGGACTTGATGTAATTGGCTTGCGTGATGACGGTTACCATGAAGTCAGAATGATTATGCAGACAGTGGGGCTTTATGACAGGATAATTATTGAGAAGACGAAAGAACCGGGCATTGTAATAACCTCAAATCTGCCGTATATTCCGCTTAACGAAAACAATCTGATGTACAAGGCTGCCGATATGCTTATTAGTGAATTTGGCATTAAAGAGGGCGTTTCAATGGATTTGAATAAGTTTATTCCTGTTGCTGCAGGTATGGCGGGAGGAAGCTCGGATGCGGCATCAGTGCTTTATGGCATGAATAAAATATTCGATCTTGGATTGTCAATGCGTGAACTTATGGAGCGTGGCGTCAGAATCGGTGCGGATGTTCCGTATTGTATAATGCGCGGGACGGCTTTGGCGGAGGGAATAGGAGAGAAGCTTACAAGGCTTGCACCTATGCCTGAATGCAGTGTAATAGTTGCAAAACCTGCAATTAACGTATCAACAAAACTTGTCTATGAAAGTCTCGATATGAACGGAGTTGAAAGCCATCCTGACATTGATGCGGTTATTGATGGGCTTGAGAGCAAAAATCTGCATAAGATAGCAGATAATATGGGAAATGTATTAGAGAAGGTTACAATTCCCATGCATCCGGTAATTGATGCAATTAAGAAGGATATGTGCTCACATGGCGCGATTAACTCAATGATGAGCGGAAGCGGTCCGACGGTATTCGGGTTGTTTGATGACAAAAAGGCAGCGAAGAGCTGTCTGGATTATTTGCGAAATAAAAGTGAGGCAAGACAGATTTATATTACAGACATTTTTAATGTGTGATAAGGAATTTTGTGCCTTGCAGTGGGAGGGTATGTATGAAAGGTGACATTACAATGGCTATCAATGATTATCTGCCTTTGCGTGATGTTGTGTTTAATACGCTTCGTCAGGCAATATTAAAGGGGGAGCTCGAGCCGGGTGAGAGACTTATGGAGATTCAGCTTGCACAGAAACTGGGAGTGAGCCGTACACCAATCAGAGAAGCAATCAGAAAACTTGAGCTGGAGGGGCTTGTTGTGATGATTCCCCGTAAAGGTGCAGAAGTTGCGCGCATAACGGAGAAGGATATGAGGGATGTTCTTGAAGTAAGGGGGACGCTTGAAGAACTTGCTGTATCACTTGCGTGCAAAAATATGTCGGATGATATTATTCAGGAGCTCAGGATGGCCAATAAGCTGTTTGAGTCTGCAATAGTTTCAAAGGACGTAGTGAAGATAGTGGATGCTGATGTTAATTTTCATGATGTTATATACAGGACAACAGATAATCAGAGACTTATGCAGATAATCAGCAACTTAAGTGAGCAGATGTACAGGTATCGTCTTGAGTATATTAAGGATGCGAGATCTCATTCCATACTGATAAGTGAGCATGCCGATATAATAAGCAGACTCCAGACTAAAGATGAAGAGGGTGCTAAGGCAGTGATGAACCAGCACATTTACAATCAGGAGAAGGGTATAATGAGAATGATGAAGTTCTGATTATAAATATATTTTCAATCTGAATGAAATTAATTTTTATGTAAATAATCTCCATATGATATCTTTGATGTTCATATGGAGGTTATTTTATGAAAAGAAATATTTACATAGCAGTTACTGTGATTTGTGTTTTTATTGCGGTGCTTGTGTCGGCAGCGTTATGCAAGGCACAGAAAAGGCTGGAGATGCAGGAAAAAATTGCCGGTGAAATAATAAGATTTCATGTGAGGGCAAACAGTGATGGCGAGGCAGACCAGGAGCTCAAACTTAAGGTGAGGGACGCTGTAATCAGCTATCTTGAACCTCTGCTTGCAGGAAGTGATTCTATTGAAAAGTCCCGCAGTATTATTGCAGGCAATGAATTCGGTATTACTGCAACAGCACGCAATATAATTGCTGAAAGCGGTTTTGATTATGACGTAAAAGCGTACTTTGAAAGGACACATTTTCCAGTAAGAGCATATGGTGAGGTAACACTTCCTGCCGGTCTTTATGAAGCATACCGCATTGACATTGGAAGTGCGAAGGGGCATAATTGGTGGTGTGTGCTTTATCCGCCTCTCTGCTTTGAGGATGCGACGCATGCATCAATGACAGACGAGTCAAAAGAAGCGCTTAAGCAGGTGCTTACGGAGGAAGAATACCAAATGATTACAAATCCACAGTCGGATATCTGTGGTCAGGACGCAACAGACATTAAGGTGCGATTCAGGATTCTTAAATTTCTGAATAAATATGTGACGCAATAGCAGGAGATGAGGTAAACATGTCAGATAAGGTTATAGTTAAAGTAAAATCCGAGTCAAGGGATGATGAATTAAAAGACTGTATTGAGGTTGATTATATCGGTAAAATCAATGAAGTAAACGGAAATATTTATATCAGATATGAGGAAATGTTTGAGGGAGAATCCCGAATGACAGAAAATCTTGTTAAGATATACCCAAAGGACGCACGCGTTGAGATAACGAAAAAGGGACCTGTTACCGCACATATGGAATTTAAGGCGGGCGAAAAGAGGCATACGTTTTACGAGACGCCGTTTGGTGCGGTTGATATGGGCATTTACACAAGGGAAGCAGACATAATCTTCGAGGATGACGAAATAAAGATTTTTTTGGACTACTCAATAGAATCGAATTGCCGGATTGTGTCGGAATGCTGCGTAAGCATGGAGATAAAAAAATGTAATTAAAAGGCAGACGGGAAAAGAAAATTCTCGTCTGCCTTTTTAATGGCGCCCAGCGGCGAAAGTTTTGAGTTATATTTTGTTAAGGGAAGAATACATCTCAGGTCTGCGGTCACGGAACAGTCCCCAGCTAAGACGCATATCATAAATTGCATCAAGGTCAAATGTATGAATGATGATGCCTTCGACTGTGCGGTCATCCATTTTCTCTACAACCTCGCCGGTTTCATTGGTAATGAATGAAGAACCGTAGAAGGCGAGAGATGAATGCTGCTTGCCATTTTCTTTGGAAGGAATAACCTCTTCTATTCCGATTCGGTTTGCGGCAATGAGCGGCATAATATTGGCTGCCGAATGTCCCTGCATAACTCTTCGCCAGTGAGGCATACTGTCACATTCAAGGATAGGTTCTGAGCCGATTGCCGTAGGATAGAAAAGAAGCTCTGCACCATCGAGTGCCATGCAGCGTGCACTTTCGGGAAACCACTGATCCCAGCAGATTCCTACACCGATTTTGGCATAGGCTGTGTCCCAGACCTTAAAACCGGTATCGCCGGGGGTAAAGTAGAATTTCTCCTGATAGTAGTGGTCATCAGGAATATGAGTCTTTCTGTATGTTCCAAGAACCGTACCGTCGGCATCAATAATGGCAACCGAATTAAATGTAGTGTTTCCGGCTTTCTCATAGAAACTTATCGGAAGAACTACGTGTAGCTTTTCGGCCACTTTTTTAAAATGATTAATCGCGGCATTTTCTTCTACAGTTGTAGCAAGCTTATAGTATTCGTAGTTGCGCTCCTGACAGAAATATGTTGTCTCAAACAGCTCAGGAAGCAGGATAATATTGGCTCCGCAGGAGGCTGCCTTCCGCACGAGGGAATCAGCTTTTGCTATACTTTTTGAAATATCTTTGTTGCAGCGCATCTGCACTGCGGCAACTGTAACATTTCTCATTGTTGTCTCCGTTTCTGAAATTAATAGCGTACAGCGGTCGGTTATTCAAAACGCCTGAATGCCGGTATCTGCTGTGTCATACAGTGAATATTTCCGCCTCCGATGAGGATTTCCCTTGTGTAAATCTGAATTATGCGCCGTTTTGGGAAAAGCTTTTGGAGAATTTCCTTTGCCCTTCGGTCATTCTTATGGTTGGCATCATCTTCGTTATCCGGATTGCCAAAACCCGGCATTATAATTGCATTGTTTGAAATATAAAAATTAATATACGATGCTGCAAGACGTTCACCGGCTGTCCGGGTAGGCTCAAAAGCCATATTGTCAAGACCGTCGCATTCCGTAGGCGTAACGAATACCGGAACCGGCATCGGAAGAGTGTGAACCTGAATTTTACGGCCTTTGGCATCGGTCTCATTCATAAGGTACTCAAGACAGCTTTGTGACATAGCATATTGAACATCATTTGTGTCATCAGGCATTCCGAGTACAACATGTCCGGGACTTGTGAAAGCGCATATGTTGTCAACATGCTCATTGGTTTCGTCATTGTATACACCGCAGGGAAGCCACAGAACTTTTTGTACATTAAGATATTCTTTGAGCTTTTGCTCAATTTCATCCATATTCATTGACGGATTACGTCCGGCACTTAAAAGGCAGGTTTTGGTTACCATGGCAGTGCCGTCGCCGTCAACATGGATTGAGCCTCCTTCAAGCACAAAATCCTGCGCATCATATGCATCGGCATCAAGCATGTCACACAGCTTTAATGCCATAGCGTTGTCCTTGTCCCACGGGAAATAAAGTCCGTCAACAAGGCCGCCCCAAGCGTTGAAATACCAGTTGATGCCTCTTAAAACACCATCGGCATTTACTACAAAAGTTGGGGCATAATCACGTGCCCATGCATCGTTGTTTGACATTTCAACCACACGGATATTCGGCGGAAGCATCTGCCTTGCATTCTCGTACTGCTTGTAGCTGGCACAGACAATTACCTTCTCGGATTCTGCGATGGCAGAGGCAATCTGTACAAATGTCCTGCGTGCCGCATATCCGCCGAAACTCCATGAATCAGAGCGTTCAGGCCATATCATTATACAGCCGTAATGTTTATCATATTCAGCCGGCATAAAAAAGCCGTCCTCAATTGGTGTTGATTTAAGTATGTGCATCAGATTGCATATCCTTTTTCTTTAATTACATTAATAACACTGTCAACATATTCTTCACAGGTTTCGTGTGTTCCTGCTTCAACCATTACACGTACAAGCGGCTCGGTTCCGCTCTCACGTACAAGGATTCTTCCGTCGTTGCCAAGCTTATCGGCAACTGCCTGCACTGCAGCCTGAACATCAGGGTCATTCTGGGCAGCAGCTTTGTCAATAACTTTGATATTCTTTAAAACCTGCGGATAAATAGTAACAGGCATTGCAAGCTGGTGGAGAGATTTCTTCTTTGCAATCATAACCTCCATCATCTTTAATGAAGTTAAAATGCCGTCGCCGGTTGTTGCATATTTACTGAAAATAATATGTCCTGACTGCTCGCCGCCGATTCTGTGACCGTTCTGGGACATATTTTCGTATACATATTTGTCGCCGACCTGAGTTTTCTCATATTCTATTCCGACTGCATCCAATGCTTTGTAAAGACCGAAATTGGACATGACCGTTGTTACAATTTTATTGTTGAGAAGCTTTCCGCGCTCCTTCATGTAGCAGCCGTATATGTAAAGAATTAAATCTCCGTTGATTACTTCGCCTGTTTCATCAACGCACAGGCATCGGTCAGCATCTCCGTCATATGCAAAGCCTACATCGAGATGTTCTCTTCTTACAAGTTCCTGAAGACTTTCGATATGAGTTGAACCACAGTTGGTATTAATATTGGTTCCGTCAGGTTCTGCGTGAATTACATATGTCTTTGCACCGAGGGCATCAAATACTCCCTTTGCAAGTGACCATGCGCTTCCGTTTGCTAAGTCGAGGCCTACGCGCATACCCTTGAATGAGTATACGGCAAGTGACATAAGATATCCCATGTAGCGGTTACGGCCTGCTGCGTAATCAATTGTACAGCCGATTTTTTCATGTGTTGCAAGCGGAATATCAGAATAATCGCCGTCAAGATATTTCTCAATCTCAAGAATAACATCCTCGCGCATCTTCTCGCCTTTGTCATTAATGAGCTTTATTCCGTTGTCATAAAACGGGTTGTGGCTTGCGGAAATCATGATGCCGCAGTCAAAATCCTCCGTGCGCGTAACATAAGAAACACTTGGTGTTGTTGTTACATGAAGAAGATATGCATCGGCACCGGATGCCGTAAGACCTGATACAAGCGAATATTCAAACATATAGCTGCTTCGTCTGGTATCCTTGCCGATTACAATTTTGGCTTTTCCGTCTTCATGGTTTTTGCCGTAATACCATCCAAGAAAACGACCTATTTTAAATGCGTGCTCAACAGTAAGAGTGACATTGGCTTCCCCGCGGAAACCATCGGTTCCAAAATATTTTCCCATGAAATACTCCATTCCTGTGCCCGGCGGCACATCAAGAAATTGGCACAGTCTGCGCCATTGATAATAAATATTGTACAGCATACGACAGCGTGTGTCAAAAAAGTGTGCAGGCTAAAATTTTCCACCGCCTCCGCCAAATGAATGACCGCCGCTGCCGTGGTGTGAAGAGCCTCCGCGGTGTCCTCCGCCTCCGCCGCTGCTACTGCTTGCTTTTTCATGGCGGACGCGTGTAGAGCGGATAAATCTGTCGCGCTGTTCACGTATGATATACTTGTGCTCACGCATATACCTGTGGTTGTCGACTGCCATTGCTGCTTTGTTCTGGGAACGAAGTATAAATGTAATGACAATTGCAACAGCAGCAGCTATGGCAAGCTTTACAGGAAATGCGTAAAACAGCTTCTCGGTGAGCGATGCAGCATCATGTACGGTTGATGTGCTGCCGTTACCGCCGGCATCTGACGAGGAAGGAAGATAAGTCATGTAATCGGCAGTTTTCTCAATAAAAACCGTGCAGGCATCATAGTAGTTACCATTTGACAATTTGCCTGTTACACTTGTAACGATGTTGTCGATTCGCTTGTCGGAAAGATATTTAATGGCATTGCCCGAAGTGGAAATCCATATTTCACGGTTGTGCATATCTATCAGCATGATAACGCCGTCTCCGTGCAGTTTATCATATCCGAAGTCATGAGCCATGAAAAAGTCTTCTGTATACTGCATAGAAGATTTTTTGGTAGTGTTTTCGGCAGTTAATATAATAATGTCAGTTTTTGCCTTTTCTGCATATTCAACACATTTTTTCTGCAGTTTGGCTTCTTGTGAATCGGTAAGAATTCCTGCATTGTCGTACACTTTCTGCTGCGAGCTGTCAAAACCGCAGAATATACAGAAAAATACTGCGGCAATCAGACATACCAAAAGCCGGCTTATCGATTTAAATCTGAAGGATACGGATTTTTCTACCATAAGATTACACCTCCAATCATGGCGATTATCAGTACAATAATAAATGATATGACAAATGCAGCTGCTGTGCGGGCATTGCTTATTGGGCGTGTCGCAACTATTCTTCCGGTCTGCCCGTTCATTAAAAATGTGTAATCTTTATCTTTGTAATGATAATTAAGCATCCACACAGGAAGAAGGGCATACTCATCTTTAACAACCTGTGACTGCGGCGAGTCGGTACGGCCTGATATGGAAGAGTATCCGGCAAGACATTCTGTTGTGGACTCTGTTATGTATTTGTCAGTGCGCTTATAAATGCGGTTCTTCATGTCGTCAGCGGTATAATTATAGCGCTCGGAAAGATATCCTGACAGATACGGCATTTCAAATTTGCGAAGCTCTGAGTAATCAAAAGGCTCAAGCTTATCCATATCACCGTCAGCCATTTTTGCTGAAGCGTCGGCAGGAACTCTTATAAAATCAGCCTCGATACTGCGTACCACGTCATAATAGTCAGTGACTGTGTAGTAGTGGTCAGAATGGTCTTCTGTCCTTACCCGAAGTCCTGTGCCGTGCATATAATTGGTTGAATGGACATCATAGAACCAGAACGGTACATATATTCCGCTGAGTTTTTCAATTGTACTGTCCGAGCGGAAATCACCCGGGGTCAGAAGACCTTTTTTTGCCCAGTTCACAAATGCCTGGGATGCAGCCGCTTTATCAAGCTTGAACGGAATTATAAGCGAAGGTGTAAATTTTCCTTTCAGGCGGTCCGAAACAAGTGTCGGATTGCCGCAGAAACCGCATATTGTGGCAGAAGTGAATTCATCGGATACAAGTTCGGCACCGCAGCTTGTGCAGTGGTAAATTTTCATATCCTGTGTGGGTTCATCGTCATTGCTGCTCTCTGCGGATTCTTTTAAATAGTCATCAACCTTGTAGGTTGTAAAACAGTATGGACAGGATAGTTCCTGCGTGTCCGGATTGAATACCATTGCGGCACCGCATCCGGGACATTTGTAAGTAATTGCTTCGTTCACCTTGTTCCCTCCGTCTCAAAATATTTATACTGCGTGTTCATATATTGTTCATATTTCATTAAATAAGAATTAACATTATAAACATTGTTTCTTCACTTTTCAAAAATATAATAACATCATACAAGCTGCAAGTAAGATAAAATCATTTTTCATAATTGAGCTGTAGGTTAGCAGCTCTCCTCCCTTTTTGATCGCCCATGTGAGTGGGCGATTTTTTATTGTTCTTATTTGTCAGCTTTACGATTTTTCAGACTTTTAGATAAAATATGAGAGAATAAAGAGGATAATGCCTGAAACTGCAAGTATCCAGCTTATTATTATTTTGCGCTTCCGCTGTGCTTTTGTGTCGGGAGGAAGCTGGTCGCGCTTATCAAAATACATCGCGAATTCTTTTCTGATGGCAATAAGGCGCATGACACCTGAAAAGAGAAGCAAAAGTCCCGCAAAAGACATAAGAAAACTAAAAAACGGCATATATTTCATCATGAATGTTACCATACCTTTCATACATTTCTATAATCAGGCATTTGCGAAACTCATTCTTTAACAATGCGAGTTGTACAATATAAAGCAATCCGTGAGCAGGATGCTTTGTACCCGTCGGTGCTTATATGCTGTATTTTAGCATATTATGCACCGCTACGAGGTACAAGCAGCGCAAGCGTGTCCTGCGATGGATTGTTTATATTGTACAACCGTCGGTGCATAAGGAAGAGTTTCGCAAATACCTGTTTAATATATGAATTTATATTATCATATTTTTTTGTGTTTTTGAATTATTACTTTTATTTTTGTGCCATTTGAGGTATAATTAATATACTTTAGAGCGTTGACCGCCATGAGGCGGAGAATGGAGGAGTTTATGTTAGTTTCAGCTAAGGACATGTTGGAGAAAGCAAGGGATGGAAAGTACGCTGTAGGCCAGTTTAATATTAATAATCTGGAATGGACAAAGTCAATTCTTCTTACTGCACAGGAACTTAATTCACCGGTAATTCTCGGTGTGTCAGAGGGTGCGGGAAAGTATATGACAGGCTTTAAGACAGTAGTCGGCATGGTTAACGGAATGCTTGAGGAAATGAAAATTACTGTCCCTGTGGCACTTCACCTCGACCACGGAACATACGAAGGCTGCTATAAGTGCATTGAAGCAGGATTTTCATCAATTATGTTTGACGGTTCACACTATCCTATTGAGGAAAATGTTGAAAAGACAAAGGAACTGATAAAGATTTGTGCTGAAAAAGGAATGTCACTTGAAGCGGAGGTCGGTTCAATCGGAGGCGAAGAAGACGGCGTTATCGGCATGGGAGAATGTGCAGACCCTAATGAGTGCAAGATGATTGCAGACCTCGGAGTCACAATGCTTGCTGCAGGAATCGGCAATATTCATGGCAAGTACCCTGCAAACTGGGCAGGATTAAGTTTTGATACGCTTGCTGCAATTAAGGAGAAGACAGGTGACATGCCACTGGTTCTTCACGGCGGTACCGGAATTCCTGAGGATATGATTAAAAAGGCAATTTCTCTCGGCGTTGCCAAGATTAATGTAAATACGGAATGCCAGCTTTCATTTGCAGCGGCAACACGTAAGTATATTGAGGAAGGCAAGGACCTTCAGGGTAAGGGATTTGACCCAAGAAAGCTGCTTGCTCCGGGTGCGGAAGCAATTAAGGCAACCGTTAAGGAGAAAATGGAGCTGTTCGGTTCTGTAGGAAAAGCTTAATCAGGCAGATTTTTAATTAATTTCAGGCATAATGGGGGAAGAATTATGGCTCGCGGCACCAAAGATTATCCAAATGATGAACTTGATCTTGAGGATGTTACATTTGAAGAGAATGCAGAGAACGCTGCACAGGACGGACATGATGCAGAGTCCGTGGACGATGAGGATGACTTCTGGAACGAAGATGACCAGGATGATGACGGATATGACGAAGACACAGATAAGAAAAAGTCAAAAGGCATCGATATAATAAGATATTTTATATTGGTGGCTGCGGCAATTACATTTATTGTGGCAGTATATATGCTTGCTGACATTTTTCTGGAATACAAGAAGGGTGTCGATATTTATGAGAGCATCGGAGAATCGGTACTTGTTCCGGTAGAGAAGGCAACCGGTGACGGAAGCAAAGACAGTAATCAGGAGGGAAGTGAAGCACTTCCGTTTGTATATGACCATGATGCGCTTCTTGCAATCAATCCGGAAGGACAGGGGTATCTGTATATACCGTCGATTGATTTAAGACTTCCGATAGTACAGGGCACGGATAATGAATATTATCTCAACCATACATTTAATAAAGTATACAATGGCGCCGGTGCACTGTTTATCGATTCACGCATAGAAAACGGAATATCGGGTTCCAATGTCATAATATACGGTCATAACATGAAGAACGGAAGCATGTTTGCCGGACTTACCAATTACAAAAACGAGTCGTTCTATAATCAGTCGGGTAATGACGTATTTTATATATACACCGGTGATAAAGTGCGTGAGTACAGGATTTTTTCCGCATTTGAAAATGACCCGCAAGGGTATGTATATACCTGTAATTTCAAAACTCCTCAGCAGCTGCAGGAATATGCAGGCACTGTGAAATCATATTCTTTATATGATACAAAGGTTGATGTGTCACAGGCATCACAGGTTGTGACATTTTCAACATGCACAAGTGACGGGGAGCGAAGGATTGTGGTTCAGGGCATATATGTCGGTGAACGTGCATTATGAATATATTAAGCCTGAAATAAGCATATAATAGGCCATTGCAGTACAAAAGTTAAATTTTTTAAGAAAATTAAAAAAAGTACTTGCATTTTGGAAAGATATGAGTTATTTTATTTACAGGCTAAGCGGCCGGTAACTAAATGATACATCTACTAAGTAGGACAACGGCGTTCCTTTTTTTAAGGGACGCCTATTTTATTATCGCCCCGGCTTCTTAAATTAAATCGTGAAAGGATGATATGACACATGGAAGAGAAGTACACAATTTCTGATGTTTTTGGAGAGAACGTATTCAGTGACAAGGTTATGCAGGAACGTCTCCCAAAGAAGGTTTACAAGAATCTTAAGAAGACAATGGAAGGTCTTCAGGAACTCAGCATGAGTGATGCTGATGTTATTGCAAAGGCAATGAAAGACTGGGCTGAGGAAAAAGGTGCAACACATTATACACATGTATTCCAGCCATTAATTGTAAGCTTGTCTGCAGAGAAGCATGATTCCTTTGTTACAAATCCTGATGAGTCAGGTAATATGATTACACAGCTTTCAGGTAAGGCTCTTATGATGCAGGAACCTGATGCATCTTCATTCCCATCAGGCGGAACGAGAGATACCTGTGCAGCAAGAGGTTATACATTCTGGGATGTTACATCTCCGGTTTATATTAAAACAGGAAAGATTGGAGCAGTGCTTTGCATACCTGCAGTATTCTGCTCATATACAGGAGAAACACTTGACAAGAAGGCTCCGCTTCTTCGTTCAATTGAAGCAGTAAGCAAGGAAGCAATGAGAATTATAAAGCTTCTTGATCCTGAAACAGAAGCAACAAAAGTAGGAGCTTCCGTTGGACCGGAGCAGGAATACTTTATTGTTGACAGAGAAAAGTATCTTGCAAGAAAGGACCTTGTATTTACAGGACGTACACTCTTTGGTGCAGCACCATGTAAGGGTCAGGAGCTTGAAGATCAGTACTTTGGCGTAATTCCTGAGCGTATCGGTGAGTTCATGAAGGATTTGAACAAGGAGTGCTGGAAGCTTGGAATTACTGTTACAACACAGCACAATGAGGTTGCTCCGGGACAGCATGAGCTTGCACCTATCTATGCAGAGGCAAATATATCGGTTGATAACAACCTTGTAGTAATGGAAATCCTTAGAAAGGTTGCTGAGCGTCACGGACTTGCATGTCTGCTTCATGAGAAGCCGTTTGCAGGTGTTAACGGCTCAGGTAAGCATAATAACTGGTCACTTGGAACAGATACCGGTGTTAATCTCCTTGATCCGGGCGAAGACCCATCAAAGAATAAGCTCTTTATGCTGACTCTTGCATGTATCGTAAAGGGTGTTGATACACACGCTGACCTGCTTCGTCAGTCTGCATCGGATGTTGGTAATGACCACAGACTCGGAGCTAATGAGGCACCTCCTGCAATTATTTCAATCTTCCTCGGTGACCAGCTTGAAGATATTGTTAAGCAGATTATTGAAAAAGGTAAGGTTGATTCTGTTATTGAAGGAAGCAAGATGGATCTTGGCATCAGCACTGTAACTAAGATGACAAAGGATGCAACAGACAGAAACAGAACATCACCGTTTGCATTTACAGGTAATAAGTTTGAGTTCCGTATGGTAGGCTCCAATGATTCAATCTCTGCACCTAATACAACACTGAATGCAATCGTTGCAGAAGCTTTCTGCGAAGCTGCTGATGAGCTTGAAAAGGCTTCTGATGTTGATGCGGCAGTAGATGCACTTGTTAGAAAATATCTCACAGAGCATCAGAGAGTAATCTTCAATGGTAACGGATATTCAGATGAGTGGGTTGCTGAGGCAGAGAAGAGAGGACTTCCAAATATTAAGTCTATGGTTGCAGCTACTCAGACACTTACAACAGATAAGGCAATTAAGCTGTTTGGTAAGTTTGGCATTATGAATGAGACAGAGCTTAAGCTTAGAGAAGAAGTTCTTTACGAGAACTATGCAAAGGTTATCAATGTGGAAGCACAGACTATGATTGAGATGGCTCAGAAGGAAATCTTCCCTGCGGTAATGGCATTTGCAACAAATGTTGCAGCTTCAATCAACGAGATTCAGGCTGCATGCGAGGATGCAGACGTAAGCGTTGAGACAGAGGTACTTAAAGAGACATCATCACTTCTTGCTGAGGCTAAGAAAGCACTCACAACACTTAAGGAAGCAAGAAAGACAGCAGCAGATATGGAATGTGCTAAATGTTCTGCTGAAAGCTATCATGATGATGTAATGCCTGCAATGTCAGCACTCAGAGCTCCTGTTGATAAGCTTGAGACAATAGTTGACAAGGATATGTGGCCACTGCCTACATACGAGGATATGCTTTTTGAACTGTAATCGACAATAAAATATAGTAATAATAAAGCCGTGAATTTGTTTAAGTTCACGGCTTTGTTTTGTTGACAAAGAATTTGGGGTAAAATATACTTTATACAGTAATCATAAAGAAAAAATATCGTGAATTGTGAGGGAAAATGAAATTTTTTCATATATCGGATTTGCATATCGGAAAACAACTGCATGAGAGAAGTCTGATTGAAGACCAGAGATATATACTTTCGCAGGTTGTTGACAGGGTAAATGAATACAAGCCTGATGCGGTTGTTATAGCAGGTGATGTATACGATAAGTCAACCCCGTCAGCAGAGGCGGTGACTGTATTTGACGATTTTATTACGGCACTCGGCAAAGCGGGGGTTACGGTTCTTCTTATAAGCGGTAATCATGATTCTGCCGAAAGACTCAGTTTCGGAAGCAGAATTTTTGAAAAGAACGGAGTGCATTTTGCGGGAATGCCGCCAAGAACACCTTCTGACCATATCAGGAAAGTTACATTCAGTGACGAGTGGGGAGAGGTTGATTTCTGGCTTCTCCCGTTTATCAAGCCGGGATATATCCGTGGAGTTTTCAAAGATACAGAATATGAGAATGGGATTGATTCATATGACTCGGCTGTAAGAGCAGTAATAGAGCGGGAAAACATAGATTATTCAAGAAGAAATGTACTGGTTTCACACCAGTTGTATACTAATGGCGCAGCGCAGCCGCACCGCTGTGATTCGGAGACGATAAATATCGGCGGAATTGACAATGTTGATATACAGGCAGTCGAAAACTTTGATTATATTGCACTTGGACATATCCATAGGGCACAGTGCGTAAAAAGAGAGAATGCCAGATATTGCGGAACGCTTCTCAAATATTCAGTAAGCGAGGAAAATGACAGCAAGGCCCTTTTAATGGTTGAACTGGGAGAAAAGGGCAGCATGCCATGCATACAGGAAATACAGCTTACTCCGCTCCGGGATGTAAGACAGATAAAGGGTGAATTTGAAGATATTACAGAAAAATTCGGAAAGAACAGCAACAGGGAGCTGTGTAATGATTATGTGAGTGTTGTACTTACGGATGAAAGTGAAATATTTAATGCAGGCAGAAGGCTTACAGATATATTTCCAAATCTTCTTTCTGTAAGTGTTCAGAATTCCAGAACAGGCAATGCATCCGGGGAAATTTCGGAGGAATACAGAATGCTTACCCCGGCGGAAGAATTTAAGAATTTTTTCAGGAAAATGCAGGGGAGAGATTTGACGCAGGCAGAGAAGCAGGCGGTTGAAGAAGTGATAAATAAAGTGAACGGAGGCTGACATGAGACCGATAAAGCTGGTGATGTCCGCATTTGGTTCATACGCGGATGAAGAAATTATCGAATTTGACAAGGCGGGAAGAGGGCTTTTTCTGATTACCGGAGATACGGGAGCAGGAAAGACCACTATTTTTGATGCAATTATGTATGCGCTGTATGATGAAACCAGCGGCAGAAACAGAAGCGGTAATATGATGCGAAGCCAGTATGCCAAACCGGATACGCCTACATTTGTCAGATTCAGCTTTGAATATGGTAAAAAGGAATATTGTATAACAAGAAATCCTGAATATGAGAGAGAAAGCAAGAGGAAAAATGCGCAGGGTGAGCCAAAAAGTACAATTGAAAAGTCATCGGTATCACTGATTATGCCTGATGGCAGTGAATTTATGGGGAAAAAAGCTGAAATTAATGCAAAGATTGTGGAAATAATAGGTCTTAATGCCAATCAGTTTGTACAGGTCGCAATGATTGCGCAGGGAGATTTTATGCGACTTCTGTATGCGGATTCATCGGACAGGCGTGAAATATTTTCAAGGATATTCAGAACGGAAAGTTACAGGCAGATACAGCAGGAGCTGCAGGCACGAAGCAGAAAAATATGCGAGGCACTGGAAGATAACCGCAAATTATATATTGCAAGGCTCGAGGATGTCAGAGTTTCAGCTCAAATCAGTGAGGGCATGACAGAAGAACTTGAGGAATTAAAAAAGAAAAATGAGCCGGATTGTGAAAATGCTGAGGCCATTGTGCTCAAAATAGCTCAGGAGCAGGAAAAACAGCTTATTGTGCAGCAAAATAATCAGAAAGAATTACAGAAGAAAACCGACGATAATAATTCGGAGCTTCTGCGTGCCGCAGAAAACAACAGAAAATTAGAGCTGCTTGAAGAAGCGCAGAAGGAGGCGGATGAGCTGAATGCACAGGAAGAAAGCGTAAATCTGTCAAAAGAACGGCTGAATCTTGCAAAGCGTGCCTCGGCTGTAAATGTTGCGGAAGAAAGACTTAATGATGCCGGGAAAAATCTGGAAATCTCATCAAAACGTCATGAAAGCATTTTGGAATGGATTCAAAAGGCATCAGAAGAACTGAAGAATGAACAGGAGAAGCTTTCAAAGGAGCAGGAGATATTTGACAGAGAAAGCCCTGCAATGAAGGTGCGGATGGCACAGATAGAAGAGAGCATTCCGCATTATGAGAATTATAACAATAAATGCAGTGAGCTTGAGGCAGCAAAAAAAGCGGCAGGCGATTTGGAAAAAGACCTTGCAGAGCTTAACAAGAGGCTTGAAAATGCAATAAAATCACAAGAAGCACTGGAAAAATACCAGAAGCAGCACATGGATTGCCATATAAGGCAGCAGCAGATATCCGATAAGACCCTGCAGACACAAAAGCTTCTCGACCGTACAAAGGCACTTAAGGTCAGGGAGGAACAGCTTGAAACTCTTAAAAAGAGAGTGGAGGAGTATGCACAGGAGTACCAAAAAAGGGCAGCGGAATATAGTGAGGCGCATGACGAATATGAACGGCTTGAACGCATTTTTATGAGCGAGCAGGCAGGGATTCTTGCAGAACAGTTGGAACAGGGGAAACCGTGTCCGGTATGTGGCTCGCTTTCACATCCGTTACCATGTAAAAGGCAGCAGGCGGATGTTACGCAGGCCGGTGTGAACGCCGCAAAAAATACGCGTGATACAAAAGATGCCGCAAGGCAGGAAGCAATGGAAAAGTCAATAGCGGCAGGAAAAGAATATGAAAGTGACAAGGAGTCACTGGAACGCGATTCCAAAGAGATACTTGCAGACGGAGCAGATACATCTTTACAAATTGAAAAACTGGGCGGGCAGCTTGGTGAATTGAATGATGCCTTTGGCGAACTGTCGGAAATCATATGCGCTTATGATGAAAATGAAAAAAAGCTTGGAGAAATAGCCGAAGAAACAGATTTGCTCAAAGCGGATATTGAGAAAAAAAGAGGAGAGGCTGACAGCGCAAAAATTCAGTGCGTGTCACTTAATGAGCAGTGCAGCGCCCTTAAAGAGGGACTGGAATTTGAAAACGCCAAAGAGGCAGAAGAACATTTAAATGGTATAAAGACTAATCTGCACAATATGGAACAGGAATATGAAGAAAGTGTAAAAATTGTACAAAATCTGCAAAAAGAGCTTGCAGGAAAGCAGGGAGAGGCAGATAATGAAAAAGAAAGAAAAGAACACTTTCTTGGCGAGTACAGACAAAGAGAAGCTGAGTTTTATTCACTGCTTGCGGACAACGGCTTTGAAACAAAGCGGGAATATTCTGATGCAAAGCTTGAAGACGGAGTGATGAGGCAGCTTTCAGAAGATATCGGCGAATACGAGAAAAAGTGTGCTGTCGCCGGAGAGAGGCTTGCTGTTCTCAGAGCGCAGGCAAAGGATATCAGGCGGATTGAAGTGTCAGAGCTTGAAAATATTAAGCGTGAACTTGCTGATATGATGAAATCAGTTACTGCACAGTGCAGTGACATATATAGTGATAAGAGAGCCAATGAGCAGGTTATAAGCCAGATTAAGGAGCTCGGCGTGCAAAGAAATGCATTAAGGCAGGAGTATGAAATTTATGGTACTCTGTATGAAACGTCCTGCGGGCGCCTTAGTGGTTCTGTCAAAATGGATTTTGAGACATATGTGCTTCGCCAGTATTTCCGCAAAATAATTAATGCCGCAAACTACAGGCTTGCCAAAATGAACGGCGGGCAGTGGAGATTAAAGTGCAGGGATATCAGTGACATGGGAAACCGTGGTCAGGCCGGGCTTGATTTGGACATACATGATGAGATAACAAATTCTTCCAGAGACGTCAAAACTCTTTCGGGAGGCGAGGCATTTATGGCAGCGCTGGCAATGGCACTCGGGATGGCGGACATTATACAGAGTCAGGCAGGAGTTGTGCGTCTTGATACGATGTTTATTGATGAGGGCTTCGGCTCACTTGATGATTATTCCAGGCAGCAGGCAATAGGAATTTTGTGCGAGCTTGCAGACGGTAAGCGTACAATCGGGATAATTTCGCATGTTACCGAGCTTAAGGAGCAGATAGATAATCAGCTTGTGGTTAGTAAAAGCAGTCGGGGCAGCCATGCACAATGGAGAATATAATCGGGAAAGGATGATGGATTATGATTGAAACACGCAGGGAAAAAGCTATTGAGTTATTTAAGCAGGGGTATAATTGTGCTCAGGCGGTTTTTGCAGCATATGCCGACCTGTATGATATACCGGAGGATCTTGCATTTAAGATTCCGGCATCATTTGGTGCGGGAGTCGGAAGAATGCGTGAGGTGTGCGGATGTGTATCGGGAATGGCGCTTATTGCGGGACTTGAGACCGGTGCAACAGAAGGAACCGACCATGATTCCAAAGCACATAATTATGCGGTAGTTCAGGAAATGGCAAAAATATTCAGGGAGCGTGGCGGCGGCAGCATTGTGTGCCGGGAACTTCTCGGATTAAAGAAGCCGGAAGGCAGCAGTGTACCGTCCGAAAGAACACAGGAATATTACAGGAAAAGACCATGTGCGGAACTTGTTGGTATTGCGTGTGATATAATTGAGGAGACATTTGAAATCAATAAGCGTCCTCTCGCTTGACATGTGTTGTATAATTCTACTGTGAAAGCAGTTGTGCTTGTTAGAAAAGAAAGGAAGTAATGACAGAGATGACAAAAGTAGATATAATTTCAGGTTTTCTTGGTGCGGGAAAGACTACACTTATTAAGAAGCTTCTTCTGGAGGCATTAAAGGGAGAGCAGGTTGTACTTATAGAGAATGAATTTGGCGAAATAGGTGTTGACGGAGGCTTTTTAAAGGATGCCGGCATTGAAATAAGAGAGATGAACTCAGGATGTATCTGCTGTTCTCTGGTAGGTGATTTTGGAACGGCACTTAAGGACGTAATAGACAAATATCATCCGGACAGAATTATTATTGAACCATCAGGCGTTGGTAAACTTTCTGATGTAATAAAAGCAGTTAAGGATTTGCATATAGAGAATGAAATCACGCTTAACAGTGCCTCGACTGTTGTGGATGCACTGAAGGCGAAAGTATACATGAAGAATTTCGGTGAATTTTTCGATAATCAGATTGAGCATGCCGGCACGGTTATTTTAAGCCGTACACAGAATCAGACAGAGGAAAAGCTTAATCAGGTTATTAAGATGATGCGTGAACTTAATCCGAAAGCGCATATTATCACAACGCCTTGGGATGATCTTGAGGGTGCCCAGATTCTTGCTGCAATGGAAAATGCAACAAATCTGGAGCTTGAGCTTCTTGCAGAACACGCAGAGGCAGAGCACGCTGCGCATGAGCATGAGCATCATCACCATGACGGAGAGGAGTGCTGCTGCGGACACCACCATGATGACGAAGATGAGCATGAGCACCACCATCACCATGATGGAAAGGAGTGCTGCGGACATCACCACGACGAAGATGAACATGAGCACCACCATCACCATGACGAAGATGAGCATGAGCATCATCACCATGATGGAGAGGAGTGCTGCTGCGGACATCACCACGACGAGGAAGGACACGGACATCATCATCACCATCATGCAGACGAAGTGTTTACAAGCTGGGGCGTTGAGACACCTGATAAGTTTGACAGAAATAAGCTTGATGAAATTCTTTCAAAGCTTGCAAATGAGGACACATACGGACAGATTCTCCGCTCAAAAGGCATGCTGCCTGATAATGAAGGAGGCTGGATGTATTTTGACCTTGTGCCGGGTGAATATGAGATAAGAGACGGAAAGCCTGATTTTACGGGCCGTATATGCGTAATAGGCTCAAAGCTTGACGAAGACAAGCTCAAGGAGCTGTTTGGCCTTAACTAGTATTAGCGGAGGAAATGTTTATAATGGATCAGAATTATGAAATCCCGGTGTTTTTAATTGACGGTTTCCTTGACAGTGGAAAAACAACATTTATTTCAGATACGATTGAGCAGGGACAGTTTGATGAAGCTCAGAAAAAGCTGTTGATTGTCTGTGAAGAGGGCGATACCGAATATGACGAAGCCATGCTTAAGAAACACAAAATGGACATGGTGGTTCTTGAAAAGGAAGAGTTTACGGCAGAAAGACTGGCGCAGCTTGATAAGCAGTATGACCCGTGGCTTGTTGTGATTGAATATAACGGCATGTGGGAAATGTCGCTTCTTGATGAGCTTAAAAAGCCTTTCGGATGGACAGTATATCAGCGTATTACACTTGTTAATGCCGCAACATTTGAACTTATGTGGAACAACATGAAATCAACAATGGCAGAGACAATGAAAAGTGCTGAAATGGTAGTTTTCAACCGATGCGAACCGGGGATGAATCTCGGCGCGTTCAGACGAAGCGTTAAGATTTTAAACGGTGCAGCGCAGATTGTGTTTGAAAATACAAATGGTGAGATAGCTTCCATTGCCGAACAGCTCCCGTATGATATCAACGCTGATGTTATTGAGGTGGATGATTCGGATTACGGAATCTGGTATATGGATGTTTCAGAGCGTCCTGAAGTTTATAAAGATAAAAAGGTAAGGTTTAAGGCTCAGGTTTACAAGGGCAAAAAATTCGCAGGCAAAACATTTGTACCGGGACGTAAGGCAATGACCTGTTGCGAGGCGGATACGGCATTTATAGGATATATTTGTAATTATGCAGATGCAGCGTCGCTTACAGAGCGTTCATGGGTATGGGTTGAAGCAACAATTAAGTATGAGTTTCAGATGTCATACCGCAAAAAAGGACCTGTGCTTTATGCATCAAATGTAACTCCGGCTCAGGCAGCGTCGGAAGAGATGGTTTATTTTTAAATGAGGTGTTTATGAGAAAAAATGACAGCGAGGATAAGGAACTGAAGGACGAAGAACTGAACAATGAAAGTTCTTCCGAAAATAATTCCCCAAGCCAATCTGAGAAGGATGATGATCCGTATGCGTATGATGAAGGTGAATTTAACCCTGACAAATGGGAGGATGATGCCTCATCAAGGCGCAGAGGTCCGATTATGCAAAGGGGGCTGGGGCTGTTTGTCAGCATTATTGCACTGATTCTTTTTGCTGCACTTTTTGTTGTGGAGTTTCGTTCATATACTCAGGTTAAGAAAAGCAATAACAATTATGTGAGTACAGACAGCAAAGAAGACAAGGTTGATGAGACAGACAGCATCCTTGAAATTATTGAGACAGGAACAAATTATACGATTTATCTTGATAATGATACCGGAATTGAGTATGTAATGTTCAAAGTGGGTTCTTCAATAAGCATCCAGCCGTTGATTAACCCGGATGGCTCATACAAGCAGTATGTTGAGCCTCCTGCAGCATCAGAAAGTGCAACGGGAGAGGCGGCTACAAAGCATAAATGGACGGATAATTTTAAACTTCCGGGTGCAGAGAAAGAGACAACAGCGCCATCAGTGAAATCACCGTCGACGGAAACAACGGCACCGTCAGCGGAAAGCGCATCACTGCCGGCTAAAAGTCAGGCGCCTTCGTCAGCATCACAGTAATAATATACATGTAATTATTGGAAATGGTGAAACCTTCAACAGAGGTCTCACCATTTTTTACATCATTCTTGCGATTACATCATTCTTGCGAGAAGTACACTGGCAACAATACCTGCAAATGTGCACAACAGCGCTCCGGGGAGTGTCCAGCGAGTTTTTTTGATTCCGGCAGCAATGCAGTATACACTCATAGTGTAGAAAATAGTTTCAGTGCAGCTCATCATGATTGATGTCACTATTCCTATGTATGAGTCGGGACCATATTGGTTAAAAATGTCGAGCGCAAGTCCGGTGGCGGCAGAAGACGAAAACATTCTTATAAACGTAAGTGGTATAAGCTGCGCCGGAAAAAAGATTTTGTCTGAAAATTTCTGTGTAACCTGTGTAAGCATATCAAGAAATCCCGATGAGCGCAGAACCCCTACGCCGACCATCAGTCCTATAAGTGTGGGCATAATTCCGATAACGGTTTTTATGCCCTTTTTGGCACCATCAACAAAATCGTCATATACGGGACGCTTTTTGCGAATACCGTGAGCTACGATGCCAAGCATGATTAATGGTATGATAAAGTCTGAAATTATAAGAAAAAATTTCATGCAGCACCTCCGTTTTTGGAATGTCTGTGCCTCTGTGCAATACGGCAGAAAATGACTCCGGCAACAGTCGAGACTGTAGTTGCAATTATTGCCGGGCCTATGATTGATGCCGGATTAACAGAGCCGTACTGGCTGCGGTAGGCAATAATATTTACAGGTATCAGCTGTATGGATGATATATTTATTACAAGAAATGCACACATTGCATTGCTTGCACTCTCGGAGTTCTTTGTATTAAGTTCTGCAAGTGATTTCATCGCAAGCAGCCCCGCAGGTGTGGCAGCCCACCCAAGTCCCAGAAAATTAGCAATCATATTGGTGGACATATGTGACATTGCCTCGTGTTCCGCAGGAACGTCGGGAAAAAGCCAGCGCATGAGAGGAATTATTTTACGTGTAAATGTTTCAATAATTCCGCTTCGTGTGGCTATTTCCATAAGTCCGGTCCATAGAGACATGACGCCTAACATTGTTATGCAAAGTTCAACGGCACTTTTGGCAGAATCAAGCGCACCGTTAGTGACATCCGGCATGTGTCCGGTAAGTGCCCCGTAGACAACTCCTATGAAAATAAGTACAGCCCATATATAGTTAAGCATAATACTCCGCAGACACCTTAGTGTCGGAAGGATACATTTACTGCTAAAATATGCTTAAAAGATATAAATGTTACATTTACAATACAATGATTTGGCATTATTTATAATTAAATATAAATTTTTTTAAAATATATATTGACAAAAAGTAATTAAGACTATAATATGACTATGTAACTAGTTAATAGAAAGGTGATAGGGCTATGAGAGAAATTAAAGAAGAAAACATGATGACAGAGTGTGAATTACTGGTGATGAAGGCTATTTGGAGTACAGATGAGATAATGTCCATAAAGGGCATTCAGGCATTGGTGAACAAGGCATACAACAAGGATTGGAAAATCCAGACTGTATCCACATTTTTAGCAAGGCTTGTAAAAAAAGGTTACCTCAGAATGGAAAGAAGAGGACGCAGCTTTTTCTACTATCCGCTTGTTAAAGAAGAAGACTACGGAAAGATGGAAATTGTAAAATGCGTTGATATGTGGGGCAAGGGCAAGATTCAGGCGCTGCTTTCCGCATTTTCAGAAGTGAGAGGACTGACAAAGGAAGATAAGAAAAATATACGGGAGATTATAGAGAATGGAGACAGTAAGGTGGATTAGGCACATCTTTCTGGGAATAATGATAGCTGGCACAACCGGAAGCATTGCATATATTATCACGATTATTGCAGGCGTGATAAAAAGAGACTTGAATCCTTACATCAGGCTTACGCTGATGAAGGCATCGATATTGTTAAGTCTTATACCGGTAATGCTTCCGGTTGTTTATGCCGGGCGTGTCCGGTATTACGAAGGCAAATTATTCTATAAAGGGGATTTACTTGTTGGTTCACCTGACAATATCACTATTTTAATGTTTGTTGTCTGTATCGTGTGGTTTACAGGCTGTATATTTCAGGTTATAAGAATTACCGCGGCATGGTGGCGCCTTGATGTTGTACTTAAAGGAAATATTCCGGTAGATAACGGGGAATGGCTTCGTATATTTGACGGATATAAAGAGAAATATGCATTAAAGGGCATAACGATAATGCAGAATGACCTTTTGTACTCACCTGTTACGGTAGGGATATTTAATCCTCAGATTATACTGCCGTTTAAAAATTACGATGACAGACATATACATATGATCCTTGAGCATGAGTTTCACCACATCCGCAGCAAGGATCTGCTGTGGAAGCAGATAGGCGTGCTTGCCACATGGGTTCACTGGATTAATCCGCTGATGCACATACTGTTTAACAGGCTTGTATTTCAGGAGGAAGTCGTCTGTGATATGCACGTAAGCAGCGGAAACTCTAATTATACTCAGGATGATTACATAAGATTTCTTGGAGGGCTGGATGACAACGACCTTGTGAGCAGCACGGCATCAGCCTTCTGTGAGATAAAACACCACGTATTAAGGAGGATTGAACTTATGTTAAAACTAAAAAATGTAAAGAAACCAACAGCAAAGGCAGCACTGTTAAGTGTTGTAACGCTTGTTGCCATGACATTTGCTCCGTCATATGTAATGGCAGAGCAGACAGCGGGATTTGAGGAGAATCTGATTGACAAAAAAACGGTACAGGTTAATGATGCACAGGCTTCTGATGATGCGGAAGTTATGATAGGAAGCACTGCCAACGACGGTGTTACGGAAATATATAAACACATTGACGACATGGTATATTGAAGGCTCAGGTACGCTAACACATACGTTTACAGTCCCTACTGATGCACCATTCTGTGCATATGTGGAAAACTGCAGTGGTGAGTATGCTAATTTTAGCGGATGTGCAATATATTGATATAAAAAGTTATACAGATATGAAGTATTGCCGTTAAATACGGCGTGAATATTTGTTGGAATCCGTGCTGATATTATTAAAGCCGCCGGCTGACCGGTGCACAATACCAAAGGAGCTGTTCCTGAAGGTGTGTGTGCCGGAAGCGGCGGCTTCTTATTATGAAAAATGAACTGCCAAAAATATATTACCATGTTTTAAAGCTTATATTCAAATCGACGTCTGCATCTATTCCGCTGACACGTCCTTTATCGGTGTACTGCCAGATGCTCATTTCATACGGCATATACGGAACCGAACCATAGTCTGCGTACCATTTGTCATAACCGGCAAGACGGCTGATATCAACGAGTGATGTGAAGCCCTTGATGTTGGCATATACCATTGGCGTATATCCGGCTGCTTTTATCTTCTCGCAGAAAGTTATCACTATCTCGGTAAGCTCCGCCTGCGACAAATCCTGCTGACGGTATGTATCGTTGGCTATTTCTTCCACATCGATAACTATCGGATAATCAACCTTAAAAGGCTTTAAAGTTTTAATGACAAATTCTGCTTCCTCTGCGGCTTCGTCGGTTGTGACTGCCTGAGAGAAAAAATATGCTCCGACATGCAGACCATTCTGAATTGCACCGGCCGCATTGTCCTTGAAGGATTCATCTTCTTTTATAATACCTGTTCCGTATGAACGGTAGCCGAGGCGTAGAAAAGCAAATTCAATTCCGTCATTCTTTACAAGGCTCCAGTCAATATTTCCCTGATATTTGGAAACATCAATGCCCCGGTGTGTCTGAATTGCGGCATCACCATAAGTCATAAAGCCGCTGTCATCCTTTGAAAATGCTGAAAGCTTCAGGTTATGCATCGGAAGAGAACGGTTGATATCGGCAAAAACATAGTGTCCGTCATCGGCATATACTATTTTGTCCGGAAATCTGCTGCGAAGAAAAGCTGTCGTTGATATTCCGTTTTCAAAGCTTAGCTGCATATCATCAAGCACAGCCTGACGCCCGCCTGCCTCAGCAGCATTAGCCATCTTGACTGCGGCATCAAATGAATATGCAGGGTCGGTAACTCCTGCCTCAATAAATGTTTTCTGCTGATTTTTATATTTTATTCTGTTTGAAACTGCCAGTACAGTGCTTATCACGGCAATCAGTGATACTGCACCAAGAAACAGAAGATATTTATATGATGGCCCCTTCTTTCGCCGCTTTGGCTGGCGTATGCGTTCCCTTGCGGATAATTGCTCCATTAAGGCTTCCTCCATTCTGTTAAAATCCCTTTACGAACTTACATTCTTATACTAAAATAGTAAAAGAATATTGTCAATAACTGCGTCGACATTAAAAAGACGCCTCGGGAAACGGAGAAAATAATGCAGATACACATGATTGCGGCTGTAATTGCCATTGTGGCTCTGGCACTGGCAGCTGCGGCTTTTATTATATTGAGAAGACGCAAAAGTTTTGAATGGGATGATATGGATGGGCATGATTTTGAATTTTATTGTGCCGGTCTCCTTGAAAAGTCAGGGTTTTTAAGCGTTGAGGTGACAAGGGGAAGCAAGGATTACGGAGTTGATATCCTTGCGGAAAAAGACGGGGTGACGTACGCAATCCAGTGTAAATGTTACACGTCACCGGTTGGAATCAAGGCAGTGCAGGAGGCATATGCGGGTCGCGACTACTATGACAGAATGGTGGGGGTTGTGATGACAAACCAGTATTTTACGGCTCCGGCTGTTGAGGTTGCAAATAAACTTAAAATCATGATGTGGGACAGAGATTATATTGAGGCAATGCTTGAAGAAGAAAATAAATAAATGTATAATCATATAATGTTAATGATATGAGTTGAAGGGAATAAAGTGATGATTTATGATAATGTGCTCGCAGCTATGGGCAATACACCAATAATCCGTCTGAACAGGATGAATTCTCCTGAAAATGCACAGGTGCTTGTCAAATTTGAGGGACTTAACGTAGGTGGTTCGATTAAGACCAGGACTGCCTATAATATGATTACAGAAGCAGAAAAGAAGGGAATAATTAATAAGGACACAATAATTGTGGAGCCGACAAGCGGCAATCAGGGGATAGGGCTTGCACTTATCGGTGCGGTACGTGGCTATAAGACAGTAATTATAATGCCTGATTCTGTAAGTGAGGAGAGAAGAAAGCTCGTAAGACATTACGGAGCTGATGTTGTGCTTGTACATGATGACGGCAATATCGGCAAATGCATTGATGAATGTCTTCAGCGTGCACTGAAAATGGCGAAGGAAAATCCAAATGTATTTGTTCCGCAGCAGTTTGAAAATCCTGATAATCCGATGGCGCACAGAAATAATACGGCAGTCGAAATTCTTGAACAGGTCGATTCAAAGATTGATGGTTTTTGTTCAGGAATCGGAACCGGTGGAACGATAACAGGAATAGGTGAGGTCCTCAGGGAAAAAAATCCCGACATCAGGATATGGGCAGTTGAGCCTGAAAATGCGGCGATTCTTGCGGGCGGTGACATCGGAACACATCTTCAGATGGGAATAGGCGATGGCATTATTCCGGCAATTCTCAACCGGAACATTTATGATGACATCTATATTGTAACTGATGAGGAGGCAATCAGGACAGCTAAAGACCTTGCAAGGCTTGAGGGCATTATGTGCGGAATTTCAAGCGGAACCAATGTCGCAGCAGCACTGAAGATGGCAAAAGAACTGGGACCGGGCAAAACTGTGGTGACAGTACTGCCTGATACGGCAGAGAGATATTTCTCAACTCCGCTTTTTGATGATTGATAATTTTGTGAAAACTAAACAAAGATTATTCTGATACGAAAAAATAAATTTAAAACCGTCAGAAGTTTGTAAGAATTAAACAAACTTTTGACGGCTTTTTTATGGCTTTTTTCAGGCGTTTTTGTGTTGACATTGCGAAGTCCAAATGATAACATTTGAGTCACGACACAGTCAACATAGCTGTTCGCTCTTAACCTTGACGGCCTTGGCACGTTCAAGTAAGTATTTGTATCTTTTTTGTTCTGAATTAAGCTGATAGATGTAACAGTCTATCAGATCAGGCTCAACAGCATTTTCAAAGTTTGAATAAGCTGTTTCAATGGCGTTTTTCGTCAAAGCAATTTCCTCAAGGAGATATTTTTCCTCATAAGTAAGCGGTTCCTGTTTTTGCTTTTTGAACATAGGCCTGCTTTCCTCAGACTAAGACAAGTGTCTGATGTATTTTTTTACCGTTAGTATTAGTATAGTCGCCGACTGGAAAATCTATACAGTTTTTTAAAAAATTTTTTGGTCAGTTTATTGATTTATCCGTTTTTTGAATGGAGGGTTACAGCTTGGAGACCGTGTATGGTGCGCAGATATTTTGCAGGGCAGCGGTGCTTGCACTGGCAGAGGCAGCAGTATTTTACGATTACAGATATTATAAAATTCCAAACAGACTGGTAGTATGGGGAGTTGCTGCTGCAATCCCCGGAAAAATATTGCTGACAGTGTTTTTGGGAATGAATGCATTGGAATTATTTAAAATTCCGATAAATGCAGTTGTGATTCTGCTCATGCTGCTTCCGCTATATTTTTTTCATGCAGTGGGAGGCGGGGATATTAAGCTTCTTGCAGTCGCAGGCGGGCTGCTCGGGGCCCTGGAGGGAATACAGATATCGGTTACAGCTTTGATGGTTTCGGCGCTTTACGGAGTGCCGGTCATGGTAAAAAGGAGGGGGAAAGGTATGCATAAGATTCATTTCTCATACGCTGTTTTCGTGGCAGTGATTATCAGCATATTGCGGACTCAGATTATTTTTTAAATACGGGGGAGGTTAAGGTCTTGAAAAATATTTGTGCAATTTTTGATGTTGATGAGCAGTATGCCGGAAAGCTTATGAATGCAATTAATTCGGTCAAAGGGATAATGTACAGGGCGATAATGTTTACCAATTGGGAGGCGCTTGATGCATACCTTGAGAAAGAGACGCTGCAGCTTCTGGTTATAGGCGAGGAGGTTGATGTTAAAAAGGATGTCAGTACGCTTGCAGATAAAGTAATTATACTCAGGGAGAATAACTTTGACTGTAAGGACGGTGATACGTTTTCTGTATATAAATACCAGCCTGCATGTAAGCTGGTAACTGCAATTATCGGAAATTCCGGGACCAATGTTCTGTCAGCGTCAGCCGACAGACAGATTGTAGGTGTGTATTCGCCCATACATTATGCCGGAAAGACTTCATTTTCACTGGCGCTGGCAAAGGCATATGCAAGGCAAGGGGCAAGAACGCTTTACTTAAATCTTGAGGAGTTTTCCGGACTGTCGGAGATTCTGCCTGACAACGGAGAGGGGAATCTGTCTGATGCACTGTATTATTACAGAACAGGGCCGGAGCGTTTTACAGAAGAGTTCAAACGGCTTGTGTGCATGGCAGGAGATATTTCGTATATACCACCGATTAAATGTGCGGAGGATATTTCTGCCTTAAGTACAAGGGAATGGATGGATTTTATATTGCATATTGCAGGAACAGGCATTTTTGATGTAATTGTGCTGGATGCGGCTAATGCACTGGGGGAGCCGTGGAATATTCTGGAGGTCTGCACAAGAGTGATAATGCCTGTGCGCGAGGATTATATTTCAAGACAAAAAATTAATGATTTTGATGCCTGTATGTCTGCAATGGGAAAAGACAAAATATGCAGGATAACAGAGAAAATGCTTCTGCCAAGGGACGGCAACGCAGAAATGTCAAAGGATTTTCTTGATATGGTTGAATATGGAACGCTGGGAAAGCATGCACGGCAGATAGTATGAAAAATATAGTTAGAAAAATATGCCTGTAAAGGTGGTGCAAAAATGAGGGGAGATTAAAAATATGGGCAGCAGTGTGTCTGATGCAGAACTTAAGCTTAAGACGCTTGTGAGAGAACGGATGGATTTAAGCAGCGACGTATCTGAGGAGGAACTGACAAAGCTTATTGATGAGGTGCTTGGAGAACTCAGCAAAGAGATGATGATTCCGGTTTTGCAAAGGGAGTATCTTAAGAAAAGTGTCTTTAACTCAATGCGGCGTTTTGGAATATTGCAGGAGCTTCTTGAGGATGATTCCATAACAGAAATTATGGTAAATGGGTACCGGCACATTTTTATTGAGAGGGCGGGAAGGATTGTGCCGTGGGAAAAAAGCTTTTCTTCGGTGACTGAGCTTGAAGATGTGGCGCAGCGCATAGCTGCGTGGTCAAACCGGATGGTGAATGAAACCAGTCCTATTCTTGATACAAGGCTTAGTGACGGTTCACGTGTAAATATTGTGCTGAATCCGATATCTATTGACGGTCCGGCAATAACAATCAGAAAATTCTATGATATACCGCTTACAATTGAACGTCTGATAGAAATAGGCTCGATTAGCAGTGAGGCTGCAAGATTTATGCAGCTTGCCGTAAAGGCAAGGTATAACATTTTTGTAAGCGGCGGAACAGGTTCCGGAAAAACAACATTTCTTAACGCATTGTCTAATTATATCCCGGAGGATGAAAGAATAATAACAATTGAGGATTCAGCAGAATTGCAGATTCATGATGTAAACAAAGCACCGCGCAATCTTGTGAGGCTTGAGACACGCAACGCCAATATGGAGGGGAGCAATGCGGTCACAATAAGAGATTTGATTAAGTCCTGTCTCAGAATGAGGCCGGACAGAATAGTTGTCGGTGAAATCAGGGGAGCTGAGGCAATTGATATGCTTCAGGCGATGAATACAGGTATGGAAGGGAGTCTTTCCACAGGTCACAGCAACAGTGCAGGGGATATGTTAAGCCGCATAGAGACTATGGTTTTAATGGGAATGGACATGCCGCTTGCAGCAATACGAAGCCAGATAGGTTCAGCAATTGACATTATTGTGCATCTTGGAAGACTGCGCGATAAGTCGAGAAAGGTGTTGCAGATTGTGGAAATAACAGGATGCCGTGACGGAGAAATACTCATGAACCCACTGTACGAATTTAAAGAAGATGGAAAAAGCGGGGAACGGGTTTGCGGACGGCTGTGCAAAGTTGGGAGTGTTGTAAATGTCGAAAAATTCAGGGCAGCGGGTATTCATGACTGGAATATTAAAGAAAGTGAATAACAGGCATAAGGAAAAAGTAAGCTTTGACAAAAAGACATTTTTGTTTGTGTTGCAGGCGGCAGTAATTATTGGTGCAGTAGGAATAATTTTTTACAATTCACTGATTGCGTCACTGGTTTTGTCGCCATTGATTGCGGTGTATGTAAAGCAAAAGCGTAAGGAGGAGAGAAGAAAGGAAGAAGAACGGCTTGCACAGGAATTCAAGGATGGAATTATAGCAGTTTCATTTTCTCTTAACGTCGGATATTCAATTGAAAATGCATTTCGCGAGGCAAGAAAGGAAATGGCGGTTCTGCATGGCGAAGACAGTGCAATAGTAAAGGAATTCGGCATAATCTGCAACAGAATGTCGCAGAACGACAATATAGAGGATATACTTGAGGATTTTGCCGTAAAAAGCAAAGCGGAAGATATTCTGTACTTTGCCGAGGTGTTCAGATATGCCAAGCGAAGCGGAGGTGATCTGATTGCAATAATCAGAAATACGGCAGCCATAATAAGTGATAAAAATGAGGTCGCAAAAGAAATTAATACGATAATCAGCGGAAAGAAAATGGAGCAGACGGTTATGAATATTGTGCCTTTTGGAATTATTCTGTATCTGCGCCTGACATCGCCCGAATTTATTGAGCCGCTGTATGGCAATATTACAGGAATTATTGTGATGACTGCGTGCCTTATAGTCTATGCGGCAGCATTTGTGACAGGACGCAGAATAACGGATATCAGGGTATAGAAGTTACAAAGATGGGAATGAAAAAATGAAGTCATTTGATATTAATAAATTGCTTGAAAGACTTGCAGAACAGTGTGTGTCTTTTGTTCATGGAAGATTCGGTATAAACGTGACTTTTGAAGCGTCGTACAGGATTGTCGTCATAGGAATTGCAGCGGTAATTACGCTGGTCTTCTGTCTGCTTTCAGAAACTGTGAGAGATAGCAGTAATCTTGCGGACGGAAACATTATACGTCCGTCGGACAGTCAGGGACAGATTGTGTTAAATATTAATGCGTCTGCGGACGAAGAGGAGGAAAGCCATTCGTTTGATGTAGTGGTAAATCCAAGAAAGCTTACGAAAGAGGAGGCGGCTGATAATTTTACAAAGGCATACGGATATATTTTTGAGAATATGGCAGGTGAGAATAGTTCTCTTGAAAATGTAAGCAGTGACTTAAATCTCATGACAGAACTTCCGGAATACAAGGTCTTGGTTGAGTGGTATTCCGACAATTATGAAACGGTTAATTTTGACGGAAGGGTGGATGTGGGAAATGTTGCTGAAAACGGCGAAAATGTGCAGCTTACTGCAATTATGAAATGCGGGGAATACGAAGCAGAGTATACATTTGATATTAAAGTGGTGAAACCGGAATTTACAGGCAGCAAAGGACTGTGGAGCAGCGTGGACAGTGCAGTTAATAAGGTCTTAAGTGACAATGAATATAGCGATAAGGTAGAGCTTCCGTCAGATGTTGACGGACACAGAATCAGATATTCGCAGGATGAAAAAAGCAGCACACCGCTAATTGCGGCAGGAGGTGTGGCGGCAGCTCTTGCGGTAATTGCCGCAAGAGAGGATCAAAAGCGCAAGACTTTAAAAGCCCGTAAAAAGCAGCTTCAGTACGATTATTCCGAGGTTGTATCAAAACTTACGCTTCTTATAGGGGCAGGGATGTCTGTACAGCGAGCATGGGAAAAGATAGCTTTTGATTACCGGAAAAAGCGGCAGAAGGATATAAGATTTGCCTATGAAGAAATGCTTACAACAGTAAGATGCATTCAGGCAGGTGTATCTGAGAAAACTGCATACAGAGAATTTGGAAGGAGGTGTGACACAAAGGAATATCGTAAACTCGGCACATTACTTGAACAGAATGTCAGGAAAGGAACAAAGGGGTTGTCGGAACTTCTGGAACAGGAATCGGCAGAAGCTTTTGAACAGCGCAAAAATCTGGCACGTCAGATGGGAGAGGAGGCAGGAACAAAATTATTACTGCCGATGATTCTTATGCTGATGATAGTAATGGTCATCGTAATGGTGCCGGCAGTCATGTCATTTCAAATGTAGGGAGGAGGAAGCTTATGCCGGATGCAGTGAGAAATTTTATTGAAGACGAGGAAGGAATGGGTGTTGTCGAGATAATTCTTATCATAATTGTTCTTATCGGACTTGTGGTTATTTTCAAGAGGCAGATAACATCATTAGTCAATTCTATTTTGTCAAAAATGACAAGTCAGGCAAATCAGATTTAATTTCAGATTTTTTGGGAGGGGAAGATGAAAGAGATTCGGATGAAGGCACAGATAACGGTTTTGGCAGCACTTACAATAGTTATTGTAATGTCGCTTATATGTGCAACAATACGCTCGGCTGTCGATACGGCAGTGAAAGTCAGGGCAAATATGGCTGCCAATCTTGCAATGGAATCGGTATTTGCCAATTATTCAAGACCGCTTGCTGACAAATTTAATATTCTTCTGCTGCCTTCGTCTGAATCAATCGGCTCTGCAATATTTAACAAGGCATGCGAAAATTGTGTTAATGACACAGGCTTTGGAAAAGCCGTTGTGCAGTCTGTTGAAATTACGGATAAAGAGTCACCTGTGGATAATGGGGGAGCACCATTTGCAAAAGAGGTATTAAAGTATATGCAACACGGCATATTCAGTGAATTTTCACAGATGCTCATGGGTCATGAAAAGCAGCTTGAAAAAGAGAAGAAGACAGGGGAGCTTATAAGTGAAATTACAGAATGTGAGGAAGATGTTTCTAAAATTGATGCTTTAATTCTGGAATTGATTTCTTTGGTAGAGGGGCTTGACAATGAAAATGGTTTTCTGAAATGCAGTGGTGGGCAGCCTGTACCGGTCACATGCGGATTTGTCAAAAAATTATGTCCGGATGAGGTATATGCACAGAGTGTATATGTAAAGGATGCACGGGTATTTTCGGCTATGAAAAATCATTATACTGATGTAAAAGCGCTGCTTGAGGATATTAAAGAAGATGCGGATGATTTGTATAATGCGGATGAGGATACACCTCAGGGAACAATACGAAGAATTGAATCGGCACTTTCCTCTGAAATTTCAGATTTTGAGGAATTGACCGGGGATGCGGTTACAAAATGTGAGGATGCAATTGAAGTCTGCAATATGTACATTTCTGCACAAAACACAATTGAAGGCAGAGCGGCAGCTACCGAAAAGAATATTGAAAAGAGCAGAAACACCATCGGGAATGATATAGCCAACGGACTTTCAGAGGATATAAAGAAAATTAAGGCATTTTCAACGGATGATGCAATGTGCGATGTGAAGCTTATGCAGATAGCATTGAGAGATATGCTTCCGTATTTTATGACGCTTGAAAAATATGCAGAAAGTATGCGCGAATGTTATGACAGAGACGACTATTCCGGAATATGGAATGAAGCAGAATATGCGGTATCAACTGTAAATGCAATCGATTACTCAGCACTGGAATTTAATTATTCTAATGTTGATTTTAAATCCTCTTCTGCAAATAAAAAGCTGCTTACGAGTATGAGAAATGTACTGAGCAAGGGAATTATGGGAATTGTAGTCGGGGATGTGTCAGCAATTTCCGATAAGAAAATTCCGTCATACAATCTCGCAGATACTCTGCAGGATGATGCTTTGCCTCATTATGACAGTATGCTTACAGAGATAAAAAATAATATTTTATATAATGAGTATGTGCTTATGCATTTTACAAGCTATAAAGATGTAACAGGTAAAAAAGATGCACATTTAAAAGAAAGTTTCCTTGATTATCAGGTTGAATACATACTTAACGGCTGTGACTCGGATTATGACAATCTTTTCATGACGGTACTATCTTTGTCGGGAATACGGGAATGTACAAATCTGATATACCTTTTTACCGACGCGGCGAAAAAGGAGGAGTGCTATGCGCTTGCCTTTACGCTGTTTGGATTCACCGGAATGCCTGCACTGGTAACAATCGGACAGTATGCAATTATGGCACTTTGGGCATATGCTGAATCGCTTGTTGAAATAAGGCAGCTTCTTGACGGAGGCAGAGCTGAACTTACAAAAAGTGCCGCGAACTGGAATCTGAGTCTTGAAGGCCTTATGTCAATGCAGCTTGAAAACAACGAAAAGAAGAGCGATAAAGGACTTGATTATGAGCACTTTCTGAGAGTGCTTCTTCTTATGGAAAAAGACAGCCACAAATACTTCAGAACAATGGCGCAGATTGAGCTGTGGATGATAAAAAACGGTTTTGCTGATTTCAGGATGAAAAATCAGCTTAATGCACTCGGGGCTGATATAACATTTAAACTCGGCGGGTACGGAAAAGGAAAATTTTATGTGCAACCTGTAAGTTACAGCTACTGAATATAAGGACTGCAAATGTCTGATTAATATAGGTCGCGGGAGGTGATAAGTGTGTCCCTTGAATCAACGATAGCAACTGCTGAAAAGAAAATATTTATAAACCATAAGGAAAATAAGGAACAAAGCCCAATTCAAAGCTTGGAAGATGATTCACGTATTGTTTTGCCCAACATACAGGGGGCATGCTTATCAGCTTCCGCGACAGTGGAAGCATCACTTGTAATACCATTTTTTATATATGCGGTTATGGCGGTGATGTACATTATGCAGATGATATTGGTACAGGTGCATGTTCAGGAAAGCCTGTACAATGAGAGCCGGAAAATCGCAAAGTATGTATATCTTCAGGATTGCATGGAAAAGGGATTAAATGACAGTAAAAAACTTAACAGTAAAGATGAAGAGGTTGTAGCATGGCTTGAAAAAGGTTTTTCCGTGGCAGCAATACAGGCAATGTTTATTCAGGAAATAGGTACAGATTATGCCAAAAAGTCAGGAATAGCAGGGGGTAATGCCGGATATATAATGCTTGGTTCCAAAGTAATGGAGGGCAATGATGATATCGTGCTTGAAGTAAGATATGTACTGAAAAATCCGTTTGATATATTCGGTATTGCGCTGAAAAATTTTACACAACGTGCAGTTGTGACGGCATGGCTTGGAAGCGATGACTGCAGCGGAGTAAGTAAGAGCGGAGCATCTGACAGTCAGAATAATGAATATGTTTATGTAACATCAGGCGGAACGGTATATCACACAAACCGCAGTTGTACATATCTTAAGCCGTCACTGCAAAAGGTGGGGGCGCAGCAGATTGCGGATAAACGTAATGAAAACGGAGAGAAATACTACCGGTGTGAGTATTGTGTCGGAAAGATGAAGCAGGATAGCAGTCTCTACATAACATCGTATGGCAATAGGTGGCATGTGTCGGAAAAATGTCCTAAAGTCAGCCGCTGCGTTATGAAAGTTTTAAAATCTTCTGTGGCAGATATGAAAAAGTGCAGTAAATGCGCACTGTCAGAATAACTTTGAAAGATGCAGTCAGATGGTAAAACTTTATTAATCATGAGAGCAATATATGTTGAATATCGGGAGAAAAATGGAAGAAATAATTATTGGAAATATAGACAATGAACAGGTGATAACAGCGATTGTGCTTCTGTTTCTTGGAATAGAGGCAATGGTTGATTACAAAAAAAGGACAGTGTCACTGTGGTTCTGTATGGGTGCGCTTTTGGCGGCTTTAGCATTTAATCTTGTGTCGGGAAGAATGGGGATTGCACAGATGAGTGCCGGCTGTGTGACAGGTGCGCTTATACTGCTGATGAGTTTTATTTCAAAACAGAAGATTGGATGCGGGGATGGAGTAGTTCTTGCTGTGATTGGAATGTGGCTTGGAGGTTTTGTGTCATTTATGACACTTGTAATTGGAAGTACGGCTGCCGCAGCGGTGCTGTCTGTTCTGCTTATTACAGGCAGAGTAAAAAAAGGACAACAGACAGCATTTGTACCATTTTTGCTTGCGGGTTTTGTGGGGGTGATAGCATTCGTCTAAAAGCATCATATACGATTGAAAACTCAGTTATTATACCAATGTTTGTCATGATTGTAGTTTCACTCATCATGCTTGATTTTTTCATTCATGACACGGCTGTCGCAAAATGCACGGCATTTAAAATTGCAATGATGGCTGAACTTAAGAGCGGCAAAGAAAATGAGAATTCAAAGGAAAATAACAACCTTGAAAAATCCGGAACAGATTATCTTAAGGATAAGACAATTGCATTAAATAAATTAGAAATATCAATCGAAGAAGAAAAGAATAAGGTGACCGTAAGTTGCGAAGGGAAGAGTGGCCCGCTAATAGCGCGCATTTTAAATAAAAAATCCATTGGTACATCTTCAAGTGTTAAAAAGAGTGCTCCGGATGATTTTATAAGAATGGTGAATGCAGTAAGAAATGCGCTTGAGTAAGGAGTGACGGAAAATGGAAGGAACATTTGTAAGAGAGAATAATGTGAACTATTTAAAAATTACCTGCGCAAATCAGGACGGAATGCCGCCGTATCTGATGAAAATGCTTGCCTGCAATGAGATTACGGGTCTGCTTTCAATGCATGAAAGAGTAATTGATAATATAACGGAATACCATTATAACGTAAAGGCGTACAAACCGATTGCAATGCTTTACCAGACTCATAACGTAACAATTGATGAAATTGTAAGAATTCTGCAATGCCTTGACAAAAGCATAAAAGATCTGGAGGAGTTTTTCCTTGAAAGAGATGGGATTATTCTGAATCCACAGTACGTAATGTTTGATACGGCTGAGAAAAAGGCATATTTTGTTTATGTTCCGTGCAAAAAAGAAAGGTTTGAAGAAGAACTGCGCCATATGCTTGAATTTATGATGGAACACATGGAACACAGTGACAGGAATAAGACGATAAGGTTTTATGAGGCGTATCAGGATGTGATAAGGGGAAATTCAGACGTAAGAGTAATTATTGAAAAGCTTACAGCGGATGATTCGGAAACAGGCAGCGAAAAAGAGGAAGGAAGAAAAGAGACTGAAACAGAATATATAATTCCTGATGTGATGAGTGAAAATATTGAGCAGGAGACTGAGACGGAGACATTTAATCCCGGAAAGGCAGGAAGGATTTTAAAGTCAGTATCAGCGACGGCGGTGTTTGCTGCGGTATTAAGCCAGATTTTTTCAAAAGAGCTTCCGGTTGATGTGCCTTTGCAGGTGGCAGTAATTATCACGGTAGTCGCTGCATGTGTTTATAAATTCGGTATGCACATTGAGAAAATACCTGCTTCAAGATTTGCGAAGGTGGTAAAGACAACGGAGGAGGTGCCGTATTCATTTTCAGAGGAGAAAAATGATACAAATATGTGTGAAAAAGGTTTGGAACACAATTGTGGTATTGATGGTGCAGATAGCAATTACAATAACGATATTTCAGAACACAATTTTTCTGAAGAGAATACAACAATGCTTCTTTCACAGGTCATAAAAAGGAAATGTATTCTCGAACTGGAAAGTGCCAATGGTCACATAAATGACAGTATTTATATTGAAAAACTTCCGTGTGTGCTGGGATGTGCAGGCACAGCGGCAGATGTGGTTGTACAGCAGCCGTTTGTGAGCCGGATGCATGCAAGAATTGATAAGGATATCGACAATAACTGCTACATACAGGATTTATTCTCAACAAACGGAACATTTGTAAATGACAGGAGACTTGTGCCGGAGGAGAAGCAGGTGCTGCGTGACGGAGACATAGTGGTGCTCGCATCTTCGGAATACAGAGTGGTGATGTAAATATAGGCAGCAGACAAAATTGTGCTGTCCTTGTAAATTTTTATCATATATGCTATCCTTAATATAAATCCGGCTTTGTGTCAGTGGAGGACTAGCGGTATGAATGTTAATATATATTATGGCGGACGAGGAATGATAGATGACCCGACGCTTTTTGTGCTGAATAAGATGCAGGAAGTGCTTGATGAACTTAAGGTGAATGTAAAACGCTACGACCTGCATGAGATGAGAAATTCCATAACGACTCTGCCGCAGACGCTTAAGGAGGCGGATGCAGTAATTCTTGCCTCAACTGTTGAGTGGTTTGGAATTGGCGGTCTGATGCATGAATTTCTGGATGCGTGCTGGCTGTATGGTGACAAGGAAAAGATTGCTTCGATTTATATGTTCCCGGTTGTTACAGCCAAAACATACGGAGAGCGAGAAGCACAGATGACTCTTGTCAATGCGTGGGAGATTCTTGGCGGCAAGGCGATGAATGGTTTGTGCGCATATATTAATGAGGACGCCGGATTTGAATTTAATGATGACAGTATCGCGATAATTGAAAAGACGGCGGAGAATGTGTACCGTACGGTTTCACAAAAAGTTAAGGTTATGCCTTCAAGCTGGCCGGCAGTAAAACGTGCACTTATTAAGGAGACAATACAGCTTACGCCTCAGGAGAGCGAGCAACTTTCAAAATTTGTGGCAGATGACAATTTTGTGGCAAAGCAGAAGCAGGATATACAGGAACTTGCAGGCATGTTTATGGAGATGCTTGATGATGAGGAGCGTGGCGGAGATGATTACTATGTTTCGTCACTTAATTCACATTTCGTTGGGAAAGAAGGATTTAACGCAACTTATCTGCTTATGATTAGTGATAAGGATAAGAATATAAACCTGAATGTGAAGGGCAGCCTGCTTGAAGTGAATGTAGGTGAAAAAAAGGAAGCTGATGTTGTAGGAAAACTTAATCAGGCAGTGTTTGATGATATAGTATATGGAAGAATGACATTTCAGAGGGCATTCATGTCAGGAGATATGACGGCAAAGGGGAATTTCAGGACGCTGCGCATGTTAGATGAGATATTTTCTTTTTAATGAACAGAATAATTATAAAGCCGGTTTTGACTGATGTGTTGTCAAAACCGGCTTTAATTATTGCAGACTGTGCATGCGAATGCGAAAGCTGACGGCAGTCCCGTTGTCAAGCGGAGTAATCGTTAAATCTCCTCCGTGCTGTCGGGCAACAAGTTTTGCGGTGGCAAGACCGACCCCGGCGTGGCTTGCTTTATCGCTTACGAAAGGTTCGCCGACCCTTGGCATAATCTCGGGTGCAATGCCGCGTCCGTGATCGGTTACGGTGATGGTTATAAAGTCATCTTCTGAATGTGAACAGATATAAATCTCATCACCCTCACCTGTAGCCTCGACTGCATTGCGTGTAATTGCCAGAAGAGATGCATTTATACGTTCATAATCCCCGTCAATCTGATCTAATTCCAAAGGAAAATCAAGCAGATAATTGCGGAAATATGATTCATGTATATCTTCAAACATATTTTCAATATTGGAAGGTATGTTCCATAAAATGTCAAGAATGTCAATTTTGGATATTTTACAGTTTGCAGCATATCTGAATTCTGAGGTTGTGTTCAGGTAGTCAATCAGTGAATGAATTGCGTTACTGAAGTTGCGCCACATTGCATGCTGCGTAATATCCGGCAGTTTACTTTCAAGAATCTGCATAGTGCCATGCAATACTGTGGCATGGTTTCGTATATCATGTGTAACAATTGAAGACTGTTCCGCAAATGTTTTTTTCATGCGAAGAAATAAATCATAATATTCAGGTGAATCATTCTTCATACGGATTAGGAGTTCTTTATCTTCATCAGAAATTTGCATAATTATGCGCTCCTTTCCATTGATTAATATATTGATTTCAGTATATAATAAAAGGTGCTAAGGGTAAATGTAATAAAATCGACAAAATTCGACCGGGAAAAGAGGTAATTATGAAAAAAGATGATTGTATTTTTTGCAAACTGGCAAACGGAGAGATTCCGACTAATGCATTGTATGAAGATGACATTGTAAAGGTTATTTTTGATTTGGGACCGGCGACAAGAGGACATGTGCTTGTGATTCCGAAGGAACATTTTGATAATGTTTTTTCTATGGATGAGAAGACAGCGGCGCATGTATTTGTTGTTGCAAGCAGAGTGGCAAAGGCACTGTATGCAGAACTCGGCTGTGACGGAATGAATATTTTACAGAATAATGGAGAAATTGCAGGACAGACAGTATTTCATTTCCATATGCATATAATTCCGAGATATAAGGATGATGCAGTGAACATTAAATGGACTGCCGGAAAACTTGATGATGATTTTGCACATAATCTGATAGAAAAACTGCGTGATAAAATTTAAAAAGAAAAGCAAATCAGCAGAATTTAGTATTTGCAATGGGGCAGTACAGATATTATAATGAGTTTAAATTCTTTTTGAAGAAGGAGAGACATAGAATGATAAAGTTGAGCGAAGGTGGAGCTTATCTGCTTCACGGAACAGAGATTATTGAAGATAATGCAGATGCAGCAGCCATATTATCATCCAGGCTTGGAAATGCGCCGGCGAAGGAAGATGCCGCAAAAGGTACAATGGCATATTCAATTCTTGAGAAGCATAATACTTCAGGTAATATGGAGCAGCTTCAGATAAAGTTTGACAAGCTGACATCACACGATATTACATTTGTCGGAATAATACAGACAGCAAGAGCATCGGGACTTGAGAAGTTCCCTATTCCTTATGTGCTTACAAACTGCCACAACAGCCTTTGTGCAGTAGGCGGAACAATTAATGAAGATGACCACATGTTTGGACTTACATGTGCCAAGAAATACGGTGGAATTTATGTACCACCTCATCAGGCGGTTATACACCAGTTCGCAAGAGAAATGCTTGCAGGCGGAGGAAAGATGATTCTCGGCTCAGACAGCCATACAAGATACGGTGCACTTGGCACAATGGCAATGGGCGAGGGTGGACCTGAGCTTGTTAAGCAGCTTCTTAATAAGACATATGATATTAAGATGCCGGGAGTTGTGGCGATTTATCTTACGGGTGAGCCGGCTAAGGGTGTCGGCCCTCAGGACGTTGCGCTTGCAATTATCGGTAAGGTATTTGGCAACGGATATGTTAAGAATAAGGTTATGGAGTTCGTTGGTCCGGGTGTTGCCAATTTAAGTGCAGATTTCCGTATAGGCGTTGATGTAATGACAACGGAAACAACATGTCTTTCATCAATATGGAAAACTGATGACAGGATTAAGGAATTTTATGATATTCATGGAAGAAGCGAAGATTTTGCGGAGCTTAATCCTGCCGATGTTGCATACTATGACGGAGTGGTTTATGTCAACCTCAGCGAAATTAAACCGATGATAGCTATGCCGTTCCATCCAAGTAACACATATACAATTGAAGAACTCAATGTAAATCTTATGGATATCCTTGATGACGTTGAGAAGCGTGCAAAGGTAAGCCTTGACGGACAGGTAGACTTTACTCTTAAGAATAAGGTCATTGACGGAAAGCTTTATGTTGATCAGGGTATTATTGCAGGCTGCGCAGGCGGCGGCTTTGAAAATATATGTGCTGCGGCAGATATTCTCAGAGGCAGAAGCATAGGCTCAGATGAATTTACATTGAGTGTTTACCCTGCAAGTACACCTATTTATATGGAACTTGCTAAGAATGGAGCACTTGCTGATCTTATCGGCACAGGTGCGATTGTGAAGACAGCTTTCTGCGGACCATGCTTTGGCGCAGGAGATACACCTGCCAATAATGCATTTTCAATCAGGCATTCAACCAGAAACTTCCCTAACCGTGAAGGTTCCAAGCTGCAGAACGGCCAGATTGCTTCTGTTGCACTTATGGATGCACGTTCAATTGCTGCAACAGCAGCTAATAAGGGCTTCCTTACTGCAGCAACGGATATGGATGTTGAATTTAAGAATCCAAAGTATTTCTTTGATAAGACAATTTATGAGAACAGAGTATTTGACAGCAAGGGCGTTGCAGACCCGTCTGTTGAGATTAAGTTTGGTCCTAACATTAAGGACTGGCCTTCAATGGAACCACTGCCGGAGAATCTTCTCCTTAAGGTTGTCTCAGAGATTCATGATCCTGTAACAACAACTGATGAGCTTATTCCGTCAGGTGAGACATCTTCATTCCGTTCCAACCCAATCGGACTTGCAGAGTTTACGCTTTCAAGAAAGGACCCTGCATATGTTGGACGTGCAAAGGAAGTTAAGAAGGCAGAGGACGCAAGGGTTGCCGGTACATGTCCTGCAGAGGTATTCCCTGAGCTTAAGCCTGTTATGGATAAGATTAAAGAGTCATATGATGTAAGCAGGGATACAATTGCAATCGGAAGCACAATATTCGCAGTGAAGCCGGGAGATGGTTCTGCGCGCGAGCAGGCTGCATCATGCCAGAAGGTGCTTGGCGGATGGGCCAATATTGCCAACGAATATGCAACAAAGAGATATCGTTCAAATCTTATTAACTGGGGTATGCTTCCGTTTATTATCAAGGAGGGTGAGCTTCCGTTTGCTAATGGTGACTACATTTTTGTTCCGGGCATTGTCAATGCAATAAAGAATAAGGAGTCGGTTATCAAGGCATATGTTGTAGGTGATACTCTTAAGGAGTTTGAGCTTACGGTAGGTGACCTCACTGATGACGAAAGACAGATTATTCTTGATGGATGCCTGATTAATTTTTACAGACATTAAAAAGCGGTGGTCAGATACAAGGGGTAAATTTCATGGCAGAGCAGAATATACTTGCAGGAGATATTAATGTCCTTGCACAGGTAAGAAGTGATGTAAAGGAATATGAGGGAAACAAAGACAAGCTGTATGCACTTAATCAGAGTGTAAGCAGCTTGTCGAAAAATCTTGATGCATTACAGAAGGCAGTACACGATGAGGTTGAGGCTACGGTGAAGAAACGCCGTGATGATGTGGCATCAGGGTTTAACAATGCAATTGACATTGACAAAGAAAAGATTAAGCAGGTTCAGGCTGAAAGAGAAAAGGCAAAAAGTAAGGGAATCAAAGAGCGGATTGCCTTGGAAACAGAAGACCTGACAAAAGATAATGGTGATATGAATGCGCAGATTCATGAAGTGTTCAGACTGGAACGTATTCCGGGATTCTGCAAGAGCAGCATATTTATGGCACTCTTTGTGACAAAAGGAATTAAAGATATTTTAATTTGTGTCGCAATATTTGCAGTGCTTTTTTGTGCGATACCATTTACCATAAACTTTGCACTTCCGGAGCTTTCCAAAATTACCTGCCTCGCAATATATTTTATGATAGCATGTCTTGGATTTTTTATTTATAAATGCATTAATGATGTGCTTTTTGTACCTCATGCCGAGACGATGCTGGGCGTGCGTGCAACAAAGAAAAAAATCTCAGCCAATAACCGCAAAATCAGAAAAATACGCCGTTCAATCAAGAAGGACACGAATGAGGAAATGTATGGGCTTGAGAGCTTTGATGACAAGCTCGGCGAGCTGTATGCTGATGTTGAGCGGATAGAGGGCGAGCGGGCAATAGCACTTGAAGAATTTAATAATTCTACAAAGCCGGATATTATTGCCGAAATTGAGGGCAGAGACAGGGATAAGATTGAGAAGATGAAAACTGACCTGGAAGAAAAGGCAGCAGCGCTGTCCAGACTGCAGGACAGGGTGAAGCAGCAGAAAATCTATATTTCATCTAATTATGAAGCTTATCTGGGCAATGAATTTATTGCAGCTTCAAAACTTGATGCTCTTTATGACATAATGCGCAGCACTAATGTAAAAACAATAGGTCAGGCGCTTATGGTATATGACGAGCGCAAATAATCAGCTATAAAGTATTATGCCGTCAATGTATGGCTGATTTATACGCATTTTGTGAAAATGCGTAATAAATTGAAGACCGGTTTTTCTTTAAACTAAATAATCCCCTCTTTATAATGATAACATGTCCATTATGAGGAGGGGATTTTTATGTGTGTTGCGCTTGCACTTCTGGCATCAGTATTTGCGGCCTTTATGATTGTGCGCGGGATGATGTGGCATCGTACAAGGTCGGATTTTCGCAGGATGAAGAGGAAAATGGCAGAAATTGAGGCTGAAGTGTTAAAGTGACATGGTTAAAAATATGTACTTAAAGTGATACAATTACGTACAATTGTGTTGAAAAATCTGCGATGGATGACTATAATAATAGTAGGTTTTTTAACAAAGATTTATATATTAAATGGAGAAGGAGAACGGGATTATGGCAAAAGTAACTTATGATTATTCCAGGGCAAAGGGATTCATTAAAGAGCATGAGATGGAGTCAATGAAGGCTATTACTGAGAGCGCAAAGGAAGTATTGCTTTCAAAGAGCGGTGCGGGTAATGACTTCCTCGGATGGATTGACCTTCCGGTAGATTATGACAAGGAAGAATTTGCAAGAATTAAGCAGGCGGCTGCCAAGATTCAGTCAGATTCAGATGTACTCGTTGTAATCGGCATCGGTGGCTCATATCTTGGAGCAAGAGCGGCAATTGAGTTTCTCCGCCACAATTTCTACAATTCAGTGTCAAAGGAAGTACGCAAGACACCGGAGATTTATTTTGTGGGCAACTCAATAAGTTCAACTTACATATCAAATCTTATTGATGTTATCGGTGACAGGGATTTCTCGGTAAATATAATTTCCAAGTCAGGAACAACAACCGAGCCTGCAATTGCTTTCCGTGTATTTAAGAAGCTTCTTGAAGAGAAGTATGGCAAGGAAGGTGCAGCAAAGAGAATTTATGCAACAACCGACAAGGCAAAGGGCGCACTTAAGAATCTTGCAACAGCAGAAGGATATGAGACATTTGTTGTGCCTGATGATGTCGGCGGACGTTTTTCAGTGCTTACGGCAGTCGGTCTGCTTGCAATTGCAGCAAGCGGTGCCGATATTGACAAGCTTATGGAGGGTGCTGCATCTGCAAGAAAGAGATGTATTGAAGCTCCGTTTGAGGAAAATGATTCAATGCTTTATGCGGCAGTTCGTAATATTCTGCTTCGCAAGGGTAAGCTTGTTGAAATTCTTTGTGACTATGAGCCGAGCCTTCACTATACACTTGAGTGGTGGAAGCAGCTCATGGGTGAGAGCGAGGGTAAGGACAATAAGGGACTTTTCCCTGCAAGTGTTGACCTCACGACAGACCTTCATTCAATGGGTCAGTTCATTCAGGACGGTTCAAGAATTATGTTTGAGACGGTTCTTAATGTTGAGTCTCCGAGATGCCAGATTACAATTGAGGCAGAGGATGAAGACCTTGACGGCCTGAATTATCTTGCAGGAAAGACTGTTGATTTTGTCAACAAGAGCGCAATGAACGGAACTATTCTTGCACATACTGACGGCAATGTTCCTAATGCGGTAATTAATATTCCTGAGCAGAATGAATTTTATCTTGGAGAGCTTTTCTATTTCTTCGAGTTTGCATGCGGACTCAGCGGTTACATACTCGGAGTTAATCCGTTTAACCAGCCGGGCGTTGAAAGCTACAAGAAGAATATGTTTGCACTTCTTGGAAAGCCGGGATATGAGGCTGCAAGGGAAGAACTTATGAAAAGAATTTAAGGAGTGTTAAGCGATTAACAATGAAGATAGTAATGCTTGATTCCTCGACGGTCGGAGAGGATATGGACTTAGACAGATTCAGCAGGCTTGGTGAATTTGTAAAATATGCCACAAGCACACCGGATGAGGCAAGACAGCGTCTTGCCTCTGATGATGTGGAGGTAGTTATCGCCAATAAGGTGCCGCTTAATGAGTATACTCTTGGTGAGGCTAAGGGACTTAAACTTATCTGTATTACTGCAACAGGCTATAACAATGTAGACCTTGGGTACACAAAATCACGCGGCATTACAGTGACCAATGTTGCCGGTTATTCTACGTATTCTGTTGTACAGCATACATTTGCAATGCTTTTTTATCTGATGGAAAAATTAAGCTACTATGATGAGTTTGTTAAATCTGAGCAGTATGTGGATTATCCTATGTTCTGTCATTTTTCTAATGTATTTCATGAACTGCGCGGTATGACGTGGGGAATTATAGGGCTTGGAAATATCGGACGAGAGGTGGCAGCAGTTGCAAAAGCATTTGGCTGTGATGTAATTTACTATTCGACATCAGGACATAATTCCAATTCGGATTATCAGCGCGTTGAGTTTGAAGAGTTGCTTGAAAGGTCTGATATCATATCAATTCATGCTCCGCTTAATGCCAATACAAAGGGGCTTATCAATTTTGAAGCACTCTCAAGAATGAAGAAAAGTGCAATACTTATAAATGTGGGACGCGGGCCGATTATCAATGAAGCGGACCTTGCAAAAGCCCTGGAAAATGATGAGATTGCTGCGGCAGGGCTGGATGTGCTTGAGACGGAACCTATGAAAGCTGACAATCCGCTGCGCACAATAAAGGACAGCACAAAGCTTCTGATAACTCCGCATATTGCATGGGCTACGTGCGAAGCAAGAAAGAGACTGCTGGATGATGTGTACCGGAATATTGTAAGCTATTACAACGGAGAGAAACGTAATACAGTAGAATAATAAAAAGATAATACAAAAGAATAATGCAGAATAAAATAATACAGAAAATACAGAGCGTCGGTGTCTTAGGGCACCGGCGCTAATCTTCTTCAATGACTTCTATTTCAAGAAACGAAAAATCTATTGAATCAATAAAATTATCCTGTGTGAAACGTACCTTTGAATGGCGCTTGAACGTGTCTATATTGGAATCAAGCCATATCGGCTTACTCAAATCAAATTCGTGGCAGGCTTTGTCAAGTGCGTCAAAAATTTTCTGAGTACGTGACATATCACTGTTATCATTGGCAACAACCATATCTTTCAGAAGATGACCTCTGTCATCAAAACATTTACACCATATGCGAAACATAAATACCTCTATTCCCGCTGCCGGTCACAGCAGTTAAAACATTTATAAAAATTAAAAACCAAAATTAATTATAAATGTGATTCTTCAATCTGTAAAGATTGCCAGCTCCTTTTAATTAAATATCTGCATGAATTAGACGTGCGTGAGAGATACTTTCTTTAAAGATAATAGGTAATTGCAAAACTCTTCTTTTGACGGTGTGAGTTGTACAACCACATATGTCAAAAGAAGAGTTTCGCAAACGCCTATTTAAAGAAAATATCAAAGGGAGGTTTCTGATGAAAAATAATGATTATTATCATACAGATATTGATTACCTTGACTTAAGTGACGCTGCTTCAGCGCATGAGTGTACAGGCTTGATTCCCGCCGGTGATGCCAAAAGCGGTGATAAAGATGCAGATAAAAGATGTACTGAGAATAATTACTCAAAAAGCGTAATGGAAATTAAGGATGATATATATAAGTCGATTTATGCATTTGGAACACCATTAAAATGTGACAGGAAAAATGCAAAAGAAACTACTGCCGAAAAATAAACATTGCATTTTCCGGATGATATGGTTAATATAAATGCAGGATTTACACTTTGGAATGGAGGAAGCTATGGAAGGCGACAAAAGACGTGAGAAAATCATAGAGATGCTCTCAAAAAGCAGCAGACCGATGTCAGGAACCGAACTTGCGGAGGCACTTAATGTCAGCAGACAGGTTATAGTGCAGGATATTGCACTGCTCCGTGCAGTTAATAAGAGCATACTTTCAACCAATAAGGGATATATCCTTTTCTCCACAAAGAGCAGAAGCAGCAGAAGAATTTTTTGTGTAAATCATGACAACAGCAGTATTGAGGATGAACTTAACAGCATTGTTGATAATAACGGAAAGGTTCTTGATGTTGTCGTTGAACACGATATTTACGGGCAGATAACAGTGGATCTGATTATAAATTCACGTAAGGATGTAAAGGATTTTCTGGCAAAGCTTTCAGCTTCAAGTAACCGTTCAAAACCGCTTAATGAACTGACGGACGGAGTACATTATCATACAGTGGAAGCTGACAGTGAGAAAGAGCTTGATGATATTGAGGCGGAACTAAGACGCAAGGGCTATCTGATTGAAACAAAATAGATATAAGAAACGGCTTTGACAAAGCAGATATTAATATTTTTTCCCGCGGGATATAAAAAGTCCTTGCGGGATTTTTTATTGTGTGATACTATCTGACAAGACAGTTGACATTACATGTAACAACTGCCATAGAAATGCAGTCGTATGCATGAAATGTAAATATGTGCAGAAATGTGCAGAATGGAGATTGGTATGGAAAAAGTTAAAAAAGTTCTGAATCGTATTTTTATTGACGGATTAAGCGGTATGGCGCTTGGCCTGTTCTCAACGCTTATTATCGGTACAATTATTGCACAGCTTGGTGACCTTATTATGGATATCCAGGTGCCGGCAGCACAGACAGCCGGTTTGTATCTTATTGCGGTAAGCCGTGTGGCAAAGTCACTTACCGGTGCGGGAATCGGTGTCGGAGTTGCAGTTAAATTCAAGGAAAAGCCTCTTGTGACAATAGCGGCAGCAGTTGCCGGAATGATTGGAGCATTTCCTGATGTGGCAATGACAGCAATTGCACTGGGCAAACCGGGAGAACCTCTCGGCGCATTTGTTGCGGCGTATGCAGCAATTGAAATCGGACATCTGGTGTCAGGAAAGACTCCTGTTGATATTATTATTACACCATTTTTAAGCATTGTTTCAGGTGCGGTTGTCGGATATATAGTAGGACCTCCTATTTCAAAGCTCATGTACTGGCTCGGAATGCTTGTAAATGTAAATGTTGAGCAGTCACCGATAATCGGAGGAATAATTGTCTCTGTTGTAATGGGTATGGTGCTTACGCTTCCGATAAGTTCAGCGGCAATCGGAATTTCAATGAATCTCACAGGCCTTGCAGCAGGTGCTGCAGCCGTAGGCTGCTGCTGCAATATGGTGGGATTTGCCGTGGCAAGCTACAGGGAAAATAAATTCGGCGGTCTTATTGCACAGGGTGTCGGAACATCAATGCTTCAGGTGCCTAACATTGTGAAAAAACCGATTATATGGCTTCCTGCAATAATTTCAAGTGCAATACTCGGCCCTGTGTCTTCAGCAGTTTTGCATATGACTAATAATGCAACAGGTTCAGGAATGGGTTCAGCAGGCTTTGTAGGACAGATTATGGCATGGCAGACCATGACACAGACTACACCGGCGGCTATTACATTAATCGAAATACTTGTTATGCATTTTGTACTTCCTGCAGTCATTTCTCTGGCAGTATCAGAATTTATGAGAAAGAAGGGCTTTATTAAGCCCGGCGATATGAAGCTTGATATGTGATGTCCTGATAGGAATACATATCATTAAATGTGTATATAAGTCCATCCGTGATGACATCGGCAAGCGTCATGATAGTTGAAAGGCGGGTTGTCTGAAGGAGGCGTGTATCTGCATTGCCGGAAACATTAACTATTCCGGTAATGTGAATATCGCCGATCTCAGGCAGCTCTTTTTTTACGCCGAGACCGGGACGGAGGCCGCCTGTTCCGAGAGTTACAAAACCGATATGGTCGTGTCTGCCGAGTGATGCATCAATTGCAATAATATACGGGTCACCAAGTGACTCATATATTGAATTGACCGTGCTGACAAGATTTACGGCGTGAACAGGAGCCTGTAAGGTTCCGAATACTGAGATATAAGGATGAAGCTTTAATGGTCCGGAAAGTTTATAACCGATAAGCGGGCCAAGACAGTCACCGGTTGAGCGGTCGCTGCCTATGCACAGAATTACTATGCGGCGGTTATGCAGATTTTGGGCGTTAAGCATTTTAGTAATATCGTGTCCCATCAATAAAGGTGTCATATCTTTTTTTGAATCATAATATATTAACATTGAAAATCCCCTTGCCTGTCCAAAAATATTATACCTTTATTATTATGCGAAGATGAGCACATTTATGCGCTCTGTTTTTGGCGTAAAAAGGCGATTGATAACAGGTTACAGGCGACATAAAGTGATAAATTTTTCATGACATTAATGGTAATATCTTCCATAGCAAATAATGAAAGTCATGGATTTAAGGGGGATTTCATAATGATAGAAATCATATGTGAAAATGAAGAAAAAAACGAAGAAAACCAGTCGGTAATAAGAAGCGGAATCAGGCTTCCCAAAAATGTAAAGCAGATTGGTGAACCGCCGCAGGGACGAAGAATTTACATCGAAGATTATGTGTATACATATATAACCTCAATGGCAGGAGATATGGGGGGATATGGTACAGGGCGCACAGACATTAATTTTTACGGACTGCTGCTCGGAGAAACGAAAAAGTCTTCGCAGGAGACATGCATATTTATACGTAGTGCAGTGCGTTTTATATCGCAGGAGGAAAATCAGGATTTCATGGGAGCAAATGTGCAGGAAAATGAGGACATGCCTGAAATTCCTGCCGCAAAATCGGACGAGATAAGTTTTTCGCAGGATGTGTGGACAAACCTTTATGATTCTGTTGAAAAATATTTTAAAGGACAGGAGATACTCGGATGGTTTTTGTGTGCCGATTCAAGGAAAATAGTTGCAGACCCTGAGAATCCTACGCTTGCGCCGTGGGTACAGAAACTGCATTTTGATAATTTTGCGGGGGCAACAAAAACATTTTTCCTGGTAGACCCTAATTCACACGAAGAATTTTTCTATATGGTGGAAAACGGAAAACTCACAAGGCAGGGCGGATTTATATGTTTTTATGAAAGAAATGAGGCAATGCAGGAATATATGCTTGCAACAAGACCGCCAAGAAGTGTGGACAATAATATAAATGACAGAGTTATTCAGAATTTCAGAACAATAATACAGGAGAAAAAAGAAGAGGCTGAAAAACACCAGAGTATCTCTGTAATGTACGGAATATGTGCTTTTATGATTGTGGTTGTGACCGTTATAGGAATAAATATGATGAACAGCTACGAAAAAATGCAGACGCTTGATGATTCAATGAATAAGATTGCAAGGGAAATTGCCAATATGAATGTAGATTCGGAAAATTTTGCAGGCAGCGAAAAGACGCCGGTTACCAAAATTGATGGCAAGGTGTATCCGACTTCTGTAGCTTCGTCAGAAGCGCAGAAAGAAACAGAAGCGCCAGCCGCAACTACGGCGCCGACCGCGGCTCCTGCGGCAGCAACGGCTGCCGGAACAGATGAAAGTGAAAAGACGAAGCCTGCAGCAACTGTAACCCCGACGGAGAGCGCCCTGACAAAACCTGCAGAGACGGTTGCGGCAACGGCAGCGAAAAGGACATATGTGGTTGAAAAAGGGGACACGCTCATGAGTATATGCAAAAATGTATATGGCGATTCGCTTAAATATAAGGACATAATGGAGATTAACAAGCTTGATAATCCGGATAAAATATTTATAGGGCAGGTGATTGTACTTCCGTAATAAAGCAGAGAATCCGGATAAAATACAGATAAATTACAGATATATTTTAAATAGATTTTCATCGTGGAAAAATTGACGTAGGAGTGCTTGTGCTGTATAATTATTTAAATCATGTTTTGTTGACAGGGGAAGCATATGGCTGACATTAGAGAATATAAAAAACTAAAAGAACAGAAAAGCAATGTTGTGTCCGGAAAGTCAAGATTTAACGTGCAGCCGCTGCCGCCGTCAAAAGAAGATGAATACTTTGAAGACGAAGCTTATGATGACGGGGATGAGGCTGAGGAAGAAAGTGATGACGAGTACAGGACACGCCTCAGAAGACACAGAATCAGGGTTGTGATATTTTCCGTTCTTGGAATTATACTTGCGGCTGCGGCTGTAATATACATTGTGTTTAATATTGACAATCATTCATACTCGTCATATACGATAATGAGTTCGGTGACAAGGGATGAGGTTACGAATGCCCGGTATTTTGAGTTCGGTGACGGGTATGTGCGATGCAGCAACGACGGTGTTGTGTATTTTAATAAAAAGGGTACGGCTGTATGGAATCAGACTTATCAGATGAAATCGCCGCAGCTTGTAATATGCAAAGACTGTCTTGCCGTAGGTGATATTAACGGAAGCACAATTTATGTATTCAACACAAAAGGAATGTTAGGCTCAATAGATACGTCATTGTCCATATCACAGATTGAGGTAGGAAGCGGCGGTGTCGTGGCAGCGGTGCTTGAAGATTCAACTGCCAATTATATCAATATGTATGAGGCGTCAGGAAGCAAAATATACAGTGTAAAAACTACGCTGGCCGGTGACGGATATCCGCTGGACATAAGCATTTCTGATGATATGACGAAGCTCATTGCGTCATATGTATATGTGAGCGGTGAGTCGATTAAGACAAATGTTGTGTTTTACAATTTTTCAGACGTCGGTCAGAATGAGACGGAACGTGTTGTAGGTGGATTTAATCACTATGAAAATACGATTGTGCCGGAGGTTGAGTTTATGAACAACACCTGTGCAGTCGCAGTAGGTGAGGATATCTTAAGCATTTACAAGATAAAGGAATTTCCAAACCTTAGCAAAGAAATAAAATTTGACAGCAATATTGAACGTGTATTTACGAGTGACAAATATATAGGAATCCTTATGGAAAATAAGGAGTCGGGAGACAATTTTAAGCTGGTCGTATACGAAAATTCGGGCAATAAGGTTTGCGAGACAACATTTAATACTTCATATGATACTATAAAGTTTGATGGCGACAGTATACTTCTGTATAATGATAAAATATTTACATTAATGAATATGAGGGGCAAGACACTTGCAAATCTTGAGTTTGACCTGCCGATTGAAAATGTTCTTTCACTTGGGGCAAGAGGCAGTTATCTACTGGTTAACTCGACTTATGTTCAGGAAATAAGATTAAAATAAGAGAGGTACGATATGAACTGGTTATTTTTTCTTGTGATTGCGTTGTTTGTTTTATACATGTACATCGGCTGGAAGAAGGGCATGATTCGTATGGTCATGTCATTTGTTGCGTTGATTGCCGGCATATGCATCACATCGGTCGCGGCACCACAGCTAAGCAGATATGTTATGGACAACACGCCGATTTATGATACAATCCGTGAGAATACATATAATAGTCTGAAAGAGCGCGGGATGGTAAAAGGCGCCATTGCATCAGCGGGAACTGAGTCGGGAATAGAGGATGCAGGGAATCTTACAATAGACCAGATGGGAGCAAATCTTGATGAGTTTGTGAAAAATGTCGCGTCACAGCTTCCGCTTCCTCAGACGATTCAGGAGAAGGTAGAAGATATCAGCATTGGAGATTCGATTTCGCTTGGAATTAATAATACAGCGGCAAAGGTAGAAGATGTTATTACCAATTTTGTGGCGGTATGCGTAACAGGGATGATTTGCAGCGCAGGCTGTTATATTATAGTTTTTCTGGTTGTATATACGATACTTTATCTGGTGCTTAAGCTTGTCAACGGAATCAGCAGACTTCCGGTTATTAATGAGCTGAATAAAGGACTGGGAGTATTATTTGGACTGGTTAAAGCGATTTTGATAGTATGGATTTTTTTTGTGGCAGTAACCGTATTATATAACACGGAATTTGCGCAGGCAGTTATGACTTGTGTCAATGGCAATGCATTTTTATCATGGCTTTATGATAATAATCTTATTATGAATATACTTTTTTCATCTGTAATCGGATAATGTACAGGAAGGAGCACGGAACGTAAATTGGAAAACACTGAAATTGATATGGAAACTGTGGTAGCCCACAACGGCAAAACGCTGACGCAGTATGATACACCTATACATAAGGCATTGGAGGAGCAGCGGCTTAACAGACTTGCACATTTTGATGTGCCGGGACATAAAGGCGGACGAGGCAATAAGGAACTCAGGAAGTTTCTTGGAGAGGATACGATGAGGCTTGACATGAATTCGATGAAGCCTCTTGACAATCTGTGCCATCCGACTTCTGTGATTAAAGATGCACAGGCTCTTGCGGCACAGGCATTTGGTGCGGATGAAGCGTTTTTTATAGTAAACGGAGCAACAGCGGCGGTTCAGGCCATGATAATGTCATGTACGGAGGATGGAGATAAAATCATCATGCCGCGCAATGTGCACAGAAGCGCAATAAATGCGCTCGTAATCAATGGAGCAATGCCTGTTTATGTAAATCCGGGCGTAAATAAAAGACTTGGAATTCCGCTCGGAATGTCAGTTGAGGATGTTAAGAAGGCAATTCTTGAAAATCCTGATGCAAAGGCAATTCTTGTAAATAATCCAACATATTACGGCATATGTTCTGATATCAGAAGCATTGTAAAGCTGGCGCACGAACATGGTATGCTGGTGCTTGCTGATGAAGCACACGGAACACATTTTTATTTCGGTGATAACCTTCCGGTTTCTGCGATGGAGGCAGGCGCCGATATGGCGGCAGTCAGCATGCACAAGACAGGAGGTTCGCTTACACAGAGCGCAATACTTCTTACAAAAAACACGGTAAATGCGGACTATGTGCGTCAGGTTATAAATCTTACGCAGACAACAAGCGGTTCATATCTGTTGCTGTCATCGCTTGACATTGCAAGGAAGAATATGAGCCTTAACGGAAAATATCTTGTTAATAAATCCATAGAGTATGCGGATTATGCAAGGGACGAGATTAACAAGCTCGGTGGATACTATGCGTTTGGCAGGGAGCTGATTAACGGGGATACTGTTTTTGACTTTGATTCCACAAAGCTTTCCATTCACACAAGGGATATAGGGCTTGCCGGAATCGAAGTATATGATCTGCTTCGTGATGATTACGGAATCCAGATTGAATTTGGTGATATCGGCAATATACTTGCCATAATCTCCGGAGGCGACCGCAATCTTGAAATTGAGCGCCTTATATCGGCTCTTTCAGAGATTAAGCGTCTTCATGAGGGAGAAATCGCAGGACTTTTCGACCATGAATACATTAATCCAAAGATTGTAATGGGACCTAATAAAGCATTTTTCAGCGATAAGATTTCACTTCCACTGACTGAAACGGAAGGAAAAATCTGCGGTGAATTTGTAATGTGCTATCCGCCGGGAATTCCGATTCTTGCCCCGGGAGAAATGATTACTGCGGAGATTATACACTATATTGAATACGCTAAGGAAAAGGGCTGCCTTATGACAGGTACGCAGGATATGAAGCTTGAGTACATAAATGTTGTTGATACGAATTGATAAGTATTTAAAAATATTATAAATATTGACGTACTTAGGAAAGGCAGGTAAATCAATTGGAATTATGGTATACTGACCAGCACACGAAAAATGTGCGTTTTTCCATGAAGGTTGAGCAGCAGATTGCAAGCTGTGAAAGTGAATTCCAGAGAATTGATATATTGGAAACAAGTGAATTCGGCAAGGTGCTTGTGCTCGACGGGGAGCTTATGATTACGCAGAAGGATGAGTTTATTTATCATGAGATGATTACTCATGTGCCTATGGCGGTTCATCCGCATGTAAAGGATGTGCTTGTAATCGGTGCAGGTGACGGCGGAACAATCCGCGAACTCTGTAAATACGACACGATTGAGCGCATTGACATGGTAGAAATCGACAAGATGGTTACTGAAATGTGTCTTGAACATTTTAAAGAAACCTCATGTAAACTTGATGACCCGCGTGTACATATGCATTTTGAGGAAAGTCTCAGGTTTGTGAGAATGATGAAAGATGAGTATGACCTTATTATAGTTGACTGTGCTGACCCTTACGGACCGGCAGAGGGGCTGTTTACAAGAGAGTTTTACGGCAACTGCTACAAAGCGCTTCATGAGGACGGAATTCTTATCAATCAGCACGAAAGTCCGTATTACAGTGAACATTCCAGAACGGTGCAGAAGGCTCATAAGCAGATTAAGATTGTGTTCCCTTACAGCACGGTTTACCAGTGCCATATTCCGTCATATCCGTCAGGACACTGGCTTTTCGGATTTGCATCAAAGAAATATGATCCTATTGATGATTTGAGAGAGGATGACTGGAATAATCTCGATATTAAGACGAGATACTATAATACTGATTTGCATAAGGGAAGCTTTTATCTGCCTACTTATGTAAAAGAACTGCTTGATGTAGAATAGAAAGCTGACATTATTGAATATGTAAATAAAATACAGGAGGAAAGATTGAAAAGATGGGAAGAGCATTAATTATCGGTGCAGGCGGAGTTGCAAGTGTGGCTATTCACAAATGCTGCCAGAATTCAGAGGTTTTTAACGAGATTTGTATTGCGAGCAGAACAAAATCAAAGTGTGATGCGATTAAGGAACAGTGTGAAAAGCAGTATGGTACCGGCAAAAATAATACCAAAATAACGACAGCACAGGTTGACGCAGGCAATGTTCCTCAGCTTGTTGAGCTTATTAACAGCTATAAGCCGGATGTAGTAATGAATCTTGCGCTTCCGTATCAGGACCTCACCATTATGGATGCATGTCTTGAGACTAAGACTAACTATATGGATACTGCAAATTATGAACCTGAGGATACTGCAAAGTTTGAGTATTCGTGGCAGTGGGCATACCGCGAAAAATTCGAGAAAGCAGGAATTACGGCATTGCTTGGGTCAGGCTTTGATCCGGGCGTAACCGGTGTATTTTCTGCATATGCCATGAAGCATCAGTTTGACGAAATTAATTATATCGATATTCTGGACTGCAATGGCGGTGACCACGGTTATCCGTTTGCAACAAATTTCAATCCTGAAATAAATATCCGTGAAGTATCTGCAAAGGGAAGCTACTGGGAGGATGGAAAATGGGTTGAAACCGAGCCTATGGAGATAAAGCGTGTATATAATTTTGATCAGGTAGGCGAGAAGGATATGTACCTTCTTCACCATGAGGAGCTTGAGTCACTTGGACTTAACATTAAGGGAATCAAAAGAATACGTTTCTTTATGACATTTGGACAGAGCTATCTCACACACCTTAAATGTCTTGAAAATGTGGGAATGACTTCAATTGAACCTATTGAATTTGAAGGAAAGCAGATTATACCGCTTCAGTTTTTGAAGGCTGTTCTTCCTGACCCTGCATCATTGGGACCGAGAACAAAGGGAAAAACAAATATCGGATGCATTTTCCAGGGAAAGAAAGACGGAAAGTATAAGAAGTATTATCTTTATAATGTCTGTGATCATCAGGAGTGCTATAAGGAAGTCGGCTCACAGGCGATTTCTTATACTACGGGTGTTCCGGCAATGATTGGTGCAATGATGCTTGTTACAGGTAAATGGAATACGCCGGGAGTACACAATATTGAGGAATTTGATCCGGATCCTTTCATGGAAGCACTTAATAAGTGGGGACTTCCGTGGATTGAGGATTTTGACCCTGAACTTGTAGACTAAAAGTATAATCACATTTATGCTTTAAAATTTATATTTTGAAATGGATAAAATATGTACGAAATAGATTTTAATTCGATAAAAACACCAGCGTATGTTGTTGATGAACGTCTTCTTGAGGATAATCTGAAACTTCTTCACTCTGTTATGGAGGAGACGGAATGCAGAATACTTCTTGCACAGAAAGGTTTTTCTATGTTTGCGGAGTATCCGCTTATTGGAAAATATCTGTGCGGAACAACAGCCAGTTCTCTTTTTGAGGCAAGGCTTGGCAAGGAGAATATGCCCGGGGAAACTCATATTTTTGCACCTGCGTATTCTGATGAAGAATTTCCGCAGATTTTATCGCTGTGTGACCATGTGGTTTTTAATTCGGTTGAGCAGTGGCTTAAGTTCCGCCCGATGGTACTGGAGTGCGACAGTAATGATAATATACCGTCAGGAATTGCAAATAAGGCTTTGCGTCCGGGAGTTCATTCGTGCGGAATACGCGTAAATCCCGGTTATGCCGAGGTGGAGCATGAAATTTATAATCCGTGTTGTGCCGGCTCGCGTCTGGGAGCAACAATTGAGGAATTTGAAAATGCACTGAAAGAAAATCCTGATGCGCTTGACGGAATATCCGGGTTGCATTTTCATGCATTGTGTGAGCAGAATTCGGATACCCTTGAGAGAGTGCTTGAGCATTTTCTGCAGAAGTTTGGCAAATATATCAGAGGAATGCAATGGGTGAATTTTGGCGGAGGACATCATATAACAAGACCTGACTATGATATAAAGAAGCTTATCGGATGTATAAAGCGTGTCAAAGAGGAATACGGCGTAACCGTATATCTTGAGCCGGGAGAAGCTGTGGCGCTTAATACGGGATATCTGGTGGCATCGGTCATGGATGTGCAAAGAAAGCATTTTGAATATAAATGTGACAACGGCTCTGTTGTTGCGATGACTCCGGTAATACTTGATGCATCGGCGGCGTGTCACATGCCGGATGTGCTGGAAATGCCATATCGTCCGTTTATATTAGGCTCAGGGCTTCCGGGAGAGAAAAAATGCAATTACAGGTTTGGCGGAAATACCTGTCTTGCAGGAGATATAATAGGGGATTATTCTTTTGATGAACCGTTAAAGCCGGGAGATAAGCTTGTATTCACGGATATGGCACATTACAGCATGGTGAAAAACAATACATTTAATGGCATCGGGCTGCCATCAATACTTGCCTGTGATTCGGTGGGCGGTATTCGCATTGTTAAGGAATTCGGATATGAAGATTTTAAGGGTCGGCTGAGCTGACCCTTAAAATATGCACTGATTGAATATGCGCGAGAGTGAAAATGTGTCCCTATTGAAAATATGCCTGGGGTGAAAATATATATAAGAATGTAAGGCGTTAAGAATTTGAGCAGTGTAAAATTACGGAGAAAATTGTGGATAACCTTAGAAAAAACACAACATTTTGTGGTCAAAAACAGATTTTAAAAAATTTACAAAAAAAATCAAAAAACTTGTTGACACAATAAATTTTTGGTGCTATTCTAATATAGCTGTCGCACGAGAGAACAGATGTGAAAAGCCTTTAAGGCAGATAATTGCTGGTGTGGCAGGCAACAGAACATTGATAACTGAACAGTAAGACAACCCTGAAAATTCAACAAGAATTTC